>JAFZXK010000012.1 GCA_017616785.1 Alphaproteobacteria bacterium | reverse complement strand
GGCGTCATAACAGCAACAACGGTGACAGGAACATTGGGAAACAGTACCAGTGATACATCATTACCGATGGTTGGTGGTGTGAATACAAAGTTAGCAACAAAACAAGATGAGATTCCGGCAAAGAATGCGAATACTGTATTAACATACACCGGTGTTGCCGGCACGGTTGGCGAAAAAGGAATATATCAAGACACGGGCACATATGCATCGCAAACAGATAGTTTAATAGATGCGGGGACATTTAATACGGCATTAAAAAACGGACTTGATAACGAGTTCGTATGTGCCGGTTATGCCACCACCGGCGAATGTTGGTTGTGGAGTATACGTAATGACGCACCAAACCGTAGTCCAAATTTATTTGATTCAAAATCAACACGAGTAATGAATCTTGCGGATACATTGGCACTTTTGCAAGAGAACAAACCGGTATATTGTGCAGCAAATGTATATACCGGTTCAACCGTTGGCAATGTACTAGGGTTTAGTAACCCACAAAATGCACTTGCGATACCATTTACCTTGGGTGATACTTTTTATGTTAAATATTTTGGATCTGACACGTATACACGAAGGCACAAGTGGTGCACCACGGATGCCAATGGTATTGTTATAGAACAAGCATCGAGAGATTATACCATGAATTCACCAATTACACCGACGTTGCCGGCGAGTTATATATTTATACAATGGGCAAATTCTATGACTCCAGAACAACTTAGTGAGTGCATGGTTATTAAGGACAGCGCACCAATTACAGATTTTGTTCCATATGGAAATGTGTATATCCCCCAGAATCAATAAGTTGGTTGTTGCATTTTTTATGCTTTATAAATGGGATTTTTTATGATATAATTCGTTCATGAAACAAGGAGTTTAAAGAAATGAAAAAGTACTTATCTGTGGTTGCTTTGATTGCTGGGATTGGTGCAATGCCTTGCGTTGCCGCGACAAATTTTGGAATGGGTGGCGCATCGGCGGCGAACCTTAATACGACAACGCCCGCGGTTCGTTATAATCCGGAAAATGTGAATTATCAAAAGTATGAAACGCGGTCAACAACGCGGACATATGCGACACCGGTTAGACAATCTAATGTTGGATATACGACAACATCAAATTATTATTCGCCGAACGGGACACGTGGCCCGGTTTATTATAATACTGGTTCTTCGTCTGCGTCGACATACAATCGGACATCGATGGTGCGCAGTCAAATGAAACGCAAATACTATCTTGCGCATCCGTTCTTTCAACCAACCGAAGGTAAGTTTGGTTCGATAACTGATATTTCGTATAATACACAGTCATATAATTTGACTTTTGATGGATATCATGAACCTTTTTATCTTAATGATACCGAGGCGAAATGGAGCGCGCGCGGGTTCGCAATCAAAGAAGATTTAAGTTATGGTATTACCGATAAGTTAGCCGTTTTGTTGATGGGGCGTTTTGATTCAACAAAATATAAGTTTGATTGGTCCGCGTCACCGGATGATGAAATCAAGGACAATGGTTTGAATATTTATGGCGCGGGTCTGCAATGGCGTTTTGTTGATAATGATAAATGGATTGCGGATGCGTCCCTGTATTATGAACGTCAGCAAGATATTGCCAACGAGGTTGTCTTGGACATAAAGGGCGGATACAAAGTTTCAAAGTCAACAATTTATGGTTTAGGTCGCGGTTGGTTGGTGATGTTTGATGACAAGTATTATGGAAATGGAATTACTGGGAAAGATGCGGCAGGCAGAGATTCTGGTCTGTTTGTGGCATATAATGGCAATAATCAAACAACACTGTTCCTTGAAGCCGGACTTGGTGTTTTCAGTGTGTTGGAAGAAGATTGGACATTGAATCTTGAAGCAATATATGGACACTATGATTGGCATGGTCAGGCATCAATCAAAGCCGAACTTGGGTGGCAACCAAACGATTGGTTTGCGTTGACACTTTATGGTAAAACATCTTTCTTTGATACCGCGGATGGTCAAAAGTTAAAGGCATATATGACGGGTGCCTATACGGACCACGATACCGGAACCGAGGGGTATTTGGACGGTTGGGAAAGTATAGGTAAGGCCAAGGTTGATAAGTATAGAGAAATGTCGGTTGGGGGTCGGATTATATTCTACTTCTAATTCGTGCGTTTGAACCGGCGGCGAATTTGTCGCCGGTTACTTTATGAGGTGATAAAATGGGAACAGATTAAATGCGAAGATTATTATTTGCTTTTTTGGGTGTCGCGCTGTGTTTTAATGCGCATGCCGCGGGGTTGGCCGATGATACATCCGACCCGTTGTTTTTGACCGCGCGTGGACGGGTGTTGTCGCGGACCTTGTTCGATTACTTTGAACATGGGTTGCGCGTTGGGCAATACATTGATTATGGAATTGTTGATGGCTTGGTTGTTGGTGGAAACTTTCATTATCAACGCGATTTTGATGGTGATGAAAATGGTTTTTCAAGTGTTGATTTGAATGCGCTTTATCGTATCGCAAATTCCAAAGATAATCATTTGACTTATGACGTGTTGGGTGGCGTGAAATTTGGCGGCACACATCGTTTGCGTACGCCGGATTATGTGGATTCTGTTTATTACCTTGGGTTTCGGTTTGGACGACAGTACGAATATTTCACTGTGGCGGCGGGTGTGAAGTCAAGTTGGATTTTTAACGATGAACGCGGAATGGCGTATATTGATTTTTCGCCTGATGTATATTTGCGTTTAACAAAGTATTGGCGGATCGGTGTCGGCGCAAATTTACGCAAAGCGACCGACAAGAAATATGATGAAGAAACGGTCGGTGGACGCATTGTTCGGCAATATGGTCGTACGCAATATGTTGGACATTTTGACTATTCGTTTGAATCTGAAAAATTTGTGGCCGGGTTAAAAATAAATATCTTGTTTTAATTTTCCGAATCTTTATTTGCACGTGCGCGGAGTGTGTTCCAGTATTCAAGGCGTTTTTTAATTTCGCGTTCAAATCCGCGTTCAATCGGATGATAAAAACTTTGTCGCGACATACTTTCGGGGAAACAGTTTTGACCACTGCATCCGGATTCGGTTTCGGGGTCGTAAACATAATTTTTCCCGTACCCAAGGTTCTTCATCATTTTTGTTGGCGCATTCAAAATGTTTTTCGGCGGCATAAGGTTTGATGTTTGTTTCGCGATGGCATATGATGCACCTTGGGCCTTGTATGCGGCAATGCTCTTTGGTGCGGTGCCAAGGTATATGACAAGTTCGGTCATGGCGATGTCGCCTTCGGGACTGCCCATGCGTTCGTATACTTGCCACGCGGTCAATGCCATTTGCATCGCGTTCGGGTCGGCAAGTCCGATATCTTCCATTGCGAATCTTGTCAGGCGGCGGAATATGTACATCGGGTCTTGGCCCGCGGTCATCATACGCGCGACCCAATAAAGCGCCGCGTCCGTATCACTTGCACGCAATGATTTGTGGACGGCCGAAATCATATTGTAATGTTCATCGCCACTTTTGTCGGAAAGCGGGGCGCGTTTTTGAATCACGTTATCCAATTCGTCCGGCCCAAGGTTCTTTTTGAATTTTGCGTTTACCAAATATTCGATAGTATTCAAAAGGAACCGCGCGTCGCCGTCAGAAATTTCCGCAAGGTGTTTTTTTGCGTCCGGGTTTAATGGTATCTTTTTGCCAATAAATTTTTCAGCGCGTTCAATAAGTGTCATTAAATCCGCCGTATTCAGCGGTTCCAATACGCCAATATGGCAACGCGACAATAACGCGTTGTTCAAATTAAAACTTGGGTTTTCGGTGGTTGCACCGATAAAGACCACCGTTCCATCTTCAAGGTATGGTAACAATGTATCCTGTTGCGTTTTGTTAAATCGGTGAATTTCATCGATAAACAAAAGCGTCCCACGACCAAGTGCAGAATTTGTGCGTGCAACCTCCATCGTTTTCTTTATGTCGGCCGTGCCGGAAAAAACCGCAGACATGGGAACAAAATCCATATCCACAGAATTGGCAAGTGCGCGCGCAATTGTTGTCTTGCCACAGCCCGGTGGACCCCACAGCAACAGGTTCGAAAGTTTATGGGCCGCAACCATGCGGCGAACAATGCCGTTTTCGCCAAGCAATGCGGTTTGCCCCACAACTTCATCAATTGTGTTCGGACGCATTAAATCGGCAAGTGGTCGTGAATTATTCTGCATTTTATTCTTCTTGGTTTTTGTGGTATAATTGTAGAAGATAACAATCGGATTAGCAAATATAAAATATGGGGGATAAATAATATGCGCGTATTTGTAAACACAGAAGACAAACGTTGGGAAAAACACAAAATCAATTTTGAAAAAATCGCGAATGCCGCGGTTAACGCCATGTACAAAAATTCCGAAGTATCAATTACACTTGTTAATGATGCAACTATAAAAAAGATAAACAAGAAATATCGTGGAATAAACAAGCCGACAAATGTGTTGTCTTTTGAATTGGACGATGATGTGTTATTGGGTGATATTTTTATATCGATTGATACGGTGCGCAAAGAGGCAAAAGACGAGGGTATATCAGTCTCAGAGCATACGGCGCATATGGTTGTGCATGGTGTTTTGCACCTTTTAGGGTACGACCATATGAATGACAGAGATGCGTCGCGTATGGAAAAAAAGGAAATAAACATATTAAAAAAATTAGGGTATAAAAACCCCTATACGGCGGAATCCGCCGTATGCACCGATGAATCTTGTTGCCCGGGGGGTAAATTTGTGATGCGGTTAAAAAAGTTTTTTCATGGCGCATTTGGACGGACAGTTATTTATTCGTTATGTGCGTTGCTTGCAAGTTTGGGTTTTGCACCGTTTAATTTGTGGTGGGCAACGGTTATCGGAATTGGTGGGGCATATTTATTGTCTTTGAAAAATTTAGTTGGAATTTCCCCGTGGCGTAAGTTTTGGCGTATTTTCCCGTTTGGCGCGGTTTATGCAATGGCGATGTTTTGGTGGGTTTTGAACAGTATTTATGTCGTGCCGGAATTGGCAAGTCAATTTGCAATTTGGACAGTTCCAGGGATTGTTGGAATCGGTATTGTTGGTGGAATTATTTTTGCGCCGCCGTTCCTTGCGATTTCGTCAAGGCGGCTAAATCCGGCGTGCAGACCGTTTTTGTTTGCGGCCGTTTGGACACTTGTTTTATGGTTACGTGAATGGTTGTTTACCGGATTCCCGTGGAATCCGATTGCAAATATATCATTACAGAATTTACATGTCGCGAATTCAATGTCGTTTTATGGTGCGTTGGGCCTTACTTTTGCAATCATCGGAACAATTGCCGCGGTTTGCGAGATTATAAAAAATCGGCACAGTGGATTAAATTGGTTTGTTTTATTGTGTTTTTTGATGTTTGGTGCGGTTGGTGTTGTGTATGGAAATAGAAATATTGATATTGTTGCAAACGCGTGTAATGTTGGGCAAAGGCCGATTATAAGAATTGTTCAACCCGCGCAAAGTGCAATTCAAAAGGCGACATATTCGCGTGTCGCGGCATTACAAAACGCAAATCATAATTTGAATGTGTTGGCGGAACTTGCATTTGCCGAAGGTGAATATGATTTGGTTGTTTTTCCAGAAACCGCGTATCCGTTTGTTATGATGCCGGGCGATATAGTTTCGATGGCGCGTTTTTTGGATAAACCAATGATTATTGGTGCAAATTATTTTGATGATGGAAAGTTATATAATTCTATGTTGATGGTAAGCCCCAATGCGGCGGTTTCCGGCGTATACAGCAAATCGCACCTTGTGCCATTTGGGGAATATAGACCGTTTGGTGATTTGATTCCGACACCGGGTCAATTGACGCCGGGTGATGGACCAGAATTGATAACAATGAATTTGTCGGGAACGAAATTTATCTTTGCGCCTGCGATTTGTTACGAGGTAATCTTTTCTGATTCACTTGTTCCGCGTGGTAAAACACCGCACGCGATTGTGAATATTACAAATGATAATTGGTTTGGTAAAACGCCAGGAACATATCAGCACCTTGATATGGTGCGGCGGTACGCAATTGAATCGGGGTTGCCGATTGTGCGGGCCGATTATTCCGGAATAAGTGCTTTTGTTGCGGCCGATGGAAATGTCGAAGCGATGATTCCAATCGGTATTGCTGGGCATATTGATGGAACGGTTTGCGGCGCACACAGAACCGCATATCGCAAATTTGGTCGTGATATGTGGATGATAATTATACTTGTTGTGTCGTGTTTGGGAACAATATGGGTCGCGGGCGTAACACGAAAAAAGTAAAAAATTATTTACGAAAATATTTCAAAATCCAAATGCGTATCGCCGATGATAGGTTCGTATCAATACCGCGATTTTTATCGATTTCACCGATGATTTTTGCAATCGGCGTATTCGTTGATTTTGCAATGTAGTGCAGGGCGTCTATGAATTCGGGTTCAAGTGATATGCTGGTTTGATGGCCTGATAAAGATACAGATATTTTTTTCATCTTTATATTTTTCCCCCGGCCAAGCATTCATAGATTGCACGGTATATGTCATCATATTTACGCAATGTTTGTAATCCCAAATTGTCAAGCATTGTGCATGTGCCCAGTGCATCAAATGCAAACCAAAATAAATCATTTCGGCCGAATATAGTTTTGCCCCGAAGTGATGCGATGTTGGTTAATTCTTGGTTTATTTGTAATATGTTCGGAACGGGATGTGTGCGTCCCATTTTGAATTCGCTTGGTCCAAAAATGTATCCGTTGCTAAGTTTTATTCCACCACAAATTTGATAAAACTTTATGAATTCAGAAGGCAATGTCGCCGCACGAATTTTCTGTAAATTCATATTAAGGATGCTTAACTGACCGCTTGGCACCGATGGTGCGAAAAACGCGCCATGTTGTTTTAAAGATTCAAGCAGTTGGTTCATATTCGTCCTTTTTATGATTGTCGGCGTCCGGTGTTCATTGTTGCGGCAAATTGGCTTAACCGGTCGGCGGTGGCGTTTCCGCCATTGCCACTTATTGTTGAATGAATCGGTAAATAAATTTTCTTTTCAGGGTTTGGCAACCATATTGTTTCATTGCCGTATTGTTCAATTATAAATCGGTCAAGGTTTTGCGATTGCGGAAAAGTAAAACACATAAACATATTATCAATCTCTAATTTTCCACCCCAAACAAGTGGTGTGCGAAAACGAAATGACAGGTTGTCTGGGACTTTGCGACCCATCAGTAAATCCATAAATTCATCACGGCCAAGGTTCATTAATGCAAGTTCTTGGACACAATCGGAAAGTGAACGCATAAATTCGTGACATAGTTTTTTGTATTGTGCGAACCAATCGGATGGCACAGTTGCGATTTTCGGTTTTATCGGGGTAATCGGCATATCCGGCATTTTCATGTCAGATAATCTTTTTTCTGCGATTGCTTGGTTCCATTGCATTATGCTTTCCCGATGTATCCGGTTACGGTGCTGATGTATGTAGAAAATGCATCGAATAATTCAGCGTCGTAATCATCCGGTTTTATGTTCTTGTGTTCACTAACATATTTTACAAAATCAGCGGTGTTGTCAAATATTATAATTAAATCGTCGCTTCGCTTGTTGGGTTCGGTTGGATTGATTATGAATCCACGAAGTTTGATGTCATTTGCCGTATCACCAAGTGTGTCGTCAAATATCGTAACCAGTGTTTGAATCGCGTTAACCATATTGTCAGGTGCTGTTTTGGTTGCAACAATCCATACACTTTGGTCGTATGCAACGGCAATAATCGGATTTTGCAATTTTCCGATACGGTCGCATTTTTTGATAATGTATTCCGATTTTTCAAGTGCGCTTTGTATCTCTGGTGAATTTGTGTTTTGAACGGTTGGTTTCGGCGGGGTAAATTTTGGTGTCTGTTGCAATGGTGGTGTGGGTATGGTTGCCGCCGGGGCCGTGGTTGGTGGACGAAGTCCGGTTGGGGACATTGGGCGCGAAGTCAATGATATCGCAGGTGCCGGACGCGGTGTGAAAACCGGTTCTTGTTTTTTTTCTGTTTTTTGTGTTTCGATTTTTGGTGTTGTTTGAACAATTGGTTGTGCCGGTTGAATAATAATGTTCGTTTGTGGTGCGGATGATTGCTCCATTTTTATATGCCGTGTTCGCGGTCGGACGATTAGATACAGCCCAATCAACGCGATAAAAAGCGCACCGATAAGTGAAATATAAAAATCCGGCTTGATTTCAGAACGATGTGCCTGAAGTGTGGCAAGGTATTCCCAATGCGCCGCAGACAGCATGTCAAAGCCATAATTCGTATTCATCCAAAGGGTTGTTACAAGAGCTATGGACAGTAACCATAAAATGCCCAATAAAAATTTATCTAAAAATCTTTTCATAGCATTCAAATTATATCACAATTGTGATAAAGTAAAAAGTGTTATGATGAATTTGAATTACATTTTTGATGATATAACAGAAATGCGCGCTTGGTGGATACCGGACTCTAAAACTGATATGTCTGATTTGGCGGTGGCGACGGATGTGGTGTTGGAATCGGGTGTGTCGTTGATATCTGTGCCATGTGTGGCGACTGGTGAAATTTGGCCGTGGGTGGAAAAGAATAATATAAAAATTGTAAATCGTTTTGATTTTTCAATTGCCAAGGGTTCGGATGTTATTGATGTTATTTCTGGCTTGGCAAAATCTGTTACTGAATCATTCAAATCGGGTGCCGTTGGGGCCCAGGTTTTTGTCCATTTTTCTGATATCGCGCAATTTTGTGATGCGATGAAGCCCGTTCGCCAAGATTTGTTTTTTGATAAAAATTTTTCGGTTGCAATTGATATTGATGAAATGCGCGGACAAAGTTGGAATGCGTTTTTTGACGCGTTGCGTGAAATTCGTCCTGATGAAATTTTGATAACGGCAAAGGGCGATTCGTTTGATGCGAATTCGGACTTTGTTGGTTTGGTGTTTGATATGTTGAATAATTGGAATCTAGATTCCGATTTGCATGTGTGGTTTGGAAAAAATATGTTCCGTGTAAGTCAGGTTTTACGCCTTTGTCAAAAGATAAAGCCGGATTTAGTTCAAAATATGCGCGTGTTTGTAAATGCTATGCCGCGTGCGTCAGAATAATATATTTTGGTTCGGCGGTGTGCGCCATATTCTTTTTTTGATACCTTGTTTTAACAATATCATGCGCCGAATCGGTTTGGCGAAGATTCGTGTTTGGAATTTGATTCATAATCCAATCATAGTATTCCCAATGGTCTGTGCCGATAATTATTTTGCCATTTTGCGCCAAATGTTTTGATAACAGGTCAAGGAAATCCGCGTTTAATAATCGTCGCTTTTCATGTCGTGCCTTGGACCATGGGTCAGGGTGCAAAATCCATATTTCGGCAAAGTTAAATTCGCGCGCGTTTAATATCAAACGAACATCGTCCGGAAAAACGCGTATACGGCGGAATTCTGGTAAAATTTGATTGCTTTCATTTGTAATTGCGGAAAGTAAAGACGCAACACCATTCACAAATGGTTCGGCGCCCAAAATAGTTTTTTCCGGGTTCGCAACCGCAAGTTCACGCAGGTGTTCACCGGCGCCGAATCCGATTTCAAGGATGTTGATTTGTTCCGATTCGGTTGGCGCAATGCCCGGTAACACGTTGCGCACCAGCGATTTTTGGCGGGTCGATAATTTTTTGCCATGGCGGCGACCGAAAGTTCTTATTTCTTGTTTTTCCATATTATTAGTATAAAATGCATATATTGAAAACACAAGGATTTGATATGAGGACAGGTTTGACCGAAGATTTAATCGCACGCGTTTTGGGCGCCGCACCGAAATATACTTTGGCGGAATTAGAGGAAAAATTCCCGCCGCGCAATTTGCCCGATGGCGCGATGGTGACGCGTTTCGCACCAAGTCCGACGGGCTTTATGCATATTGGAAATTTGTATGGTGCGTTGATTGATTATAAATTGGCGTCGCAATCGGGTGGGGTGTTTATGTTGCGTATCGAAGATACGGATACCAAGCGCGAAGTGTCCGGTGCCGTCGATGTTGTTAAAAGGGCGATGAGTGACTTTGGTTTGAAATATAATAACGATGAAAAATATGGCCCATATTATCAATCGCAGCGACGCGATATTTATCATTCGGTTGCGGCGGAATTATTGCGGACTGGACGTGCATATCCATGCTTTTTGACCGCAAATGATTTGGAAAAAATACGTGCCGAACAAACGGCGGCGGGCTTTGGAACCGGCGTATACGGCGAATTCGCCCGCGACCGCGATATAACGCCTGATGAAATTATTCGTCATTTGGATAATGGCGAAGTGCCGACGATTCGGCTGTATTCGACGGGCGACCCCGGCAAACGCATTTTCTGTAAAGATGCGGTGCGTGGGTCAATTGGGTTTCCAGAAAGTAATGAAGATTTGGTTTTGATAAAATCAAATGATGGTTTGCCGACATATCATTTTGCGCACTTGGTCGATGACCATTTTATGCGGACAACGCATGTTGTGCGTGGCGAAGAATGGTTGCCGTCGCTGCCTATGCACTATCAGTTGTTTCGTATGATGGAATGGACGCCGCCGATGTATATCCATACGGCGACACTTGATAAAATCGATGTGGAAACGGGCAAACAAAGAAAGTTGTCAAAACGTAAAGACCCAGAAGCTAATGTGGAATTTTTCTTGGTTGATGGTTGGCCGGTGGAATCGGTGATGGAATACCTTGGCAACATATTGGCGTCGGGGTATGAAGAGGCGAAGTTAAAAGGTGCGGTTAAAAATTTCTGGGAATATGAAATGCGGCCGAAAAAAATTCCAATGTCGGGTGCGCTGTTTGATATGAAGAAATTGGAATGGTGGGCCAAAGAATACATCGGCGCGATGACGGTTCCGGATTTGGTAAAGTCCGTTACCATTTGGGCAAATGAATATGGCGATGAAAAACAAAAAATGCAGGTTCGTGACACCGAATATCTGACCGCGGTGTTGTCCATTGAACGCGATAATCCGAAACGTATTCGCAAAGATTTTATCACTTGGAAACAGACACTTGAAATCGAAGAATTTTTCTGGGACGAATTGTTTGTGCCGAATACCGAATATAAATATAACGCGGACGTGTTGCGGGCGTTTTTGGAAACCTTTGATATTGCCGATGACAAAGATATTTGGTGGAATAAAATCGTCGCGATTGCCGAAAAATTTGGTGTTAAAAACGGCGATGTTGCGATGGATTTGCGTGTCGCGCTTTCGGGTCGCACAAATACGCCGGACCTTTATTCCATAATGCAAGTCATGGGCAAGGATAGGGTAATTAAAAGGATTAAAAATGCAATTTAAACCAAATTTTGATTTGTTGCGCACAGTAAATTCCAAAGAGTTGATAAATATTACTGGGGATCGTTTATGTATCGCGATTTTTCATCGGGAAAATAAAACGTTGGTTTGTATGTGTGATGACCACAGAGCAAATATAGCTTTTGATATGTCAGAGATGTGTCTTTCTGATGATTTTCCGATAAAACCGGATGTTTTATTGTGCGAAATGGAAAACGTTGGGTTTGAACGTAAATTTTCTCCGCATGGGTACCAAGACAGTGATCTTACACATGCGGCAGGGGTCGCGGCGAAAAAGAATATTCCGCTTGTTTTTATAGATTTATCAAGAGAGCAAATGATGGATGTTGTAAATAGTCGTTTTCCAAACAACCAGATTGTTGATTCCGATTTGCATAATATTTTAATGCCGAAAGACCACACGGAACAACAACATGAACAGTATATTTGGTTGCTGCGACAGAGGGATAGATTTATGTTGCAAAATATTGTGGTGGCTTTGAATAAATGGGATACCGTTTTTGTTATATTTGGTGGCACGCATTTTGTAAATCAACGTCTTGTGTTGGAAGATATGATGGGAAAGCCGGAATATATAACGAAAATCAAAAATATGCGGGGCGATTTTTCCGATGTGAAAATTGAACCGATAAAACTTTGTGAATTTGAAATGGCGGGTGCCGATGACAAAAAATCGTAAAGTTGTTAGAACGCGATTAAAACAGGTTCGTGGCGACCGGCATGCGTCGCGGTTGTTGCGGTGCCTGCGTGCGACGGGACTTTTTCGGTGGGAACGGCGGTCAACACGCGGCGAAGAATTATTAAATGTTCTGACACATGGAATCGGTATCGGACTTGCCATTGCGGGTTTGACACTTTTGGTCGTTTTTGCGGCGATTTATGGAAATGTTTGGTCGGTGGTGTCGTGTGCAATTTTTGGCGCGACAATGTTCACGCTTTATTTCGGTTCGACAATGTGCCACATAACAATTGGTCGCAAAAGCGAATGTTTTTTCGAGGTCTGGGACAGTGTCGCCATCTATGCGTTGATTGCCGGCACATACACGCCGTTTTTGTTGGTGAATTTGCGGGGCGGTTTGGGTTGGACGGTATTTGGCATTTTGTGGGCGATTGTGATTTGGGGCGCGATAGTCAAAATTCGTAATCCGCGGCAACAGCCAAAGTGGGTTGTCGCGCTTTATTTGATTATGGGGTGGACATTGGTGTTCATTTTGCCGGCGATGTTGCGGTATGTGCCGGCGCGGGGATTGTGGTTTATTTTGGCGGGCGGATTGTCGTATTCAATTGGGGTTATTTTTTATCTTTGGCGCCGTATGAAATTTTCGCATGCGATTTGGCATTTGTTCGTAATCGGCGGCAGTGTTTGTTTCTTTTTTGCGGTCTTGTATGGGGCAGTGTTAGTGTAAGTTCCGCCTTCGCCCGTTGGGCTTCGGTGGACGGGGGCTATCCGTCTCCGCAAAGCGGAGCCGCGACAGCGGGCGCGAAAGCGCCCGGCTTGTTTTTCCCGACATAATTTAAAAAAGAATTTCGTGATACAACCCGCGGGAATCTGCGGTTTTTTTGTGTTTTGGGGTGGTATAAAAAAACCAAGGTTTTTTTTACACCACCACGGCGGAAATGGCAAAATTTGTAATCTATTGTTTTTACTATGAAAAAAATTTTTGATTTTTTGAAAAAAGTGGTTGACTAAAAACCTTGGTTTTTTTATACCACCCCAAAACACAAAAAACCGCGGATTCCCGCGGGTTTTGTGTTGTAATATTTTTTTCAATTATATTCAAAAAGCAAATTGAACGTATCTAACTTTTATACCATAAAACCCGCCCATTTGGGCGGGTTCACTTACACTATCCACCTACACTAACCACTCACTTACTTCTTTTCCGAAAAGTCCGCATCGCGCGCACCGTCGGATTGGTTATTATCCGAACTTTCGCCCGCGGCATTTTGCGCTTCTTGTTGCGCCTTGTACACCGCTTCGCCAAGTTTCATAGCTTTTTCGGTTAACCCTTCGGTCTTTTGTTTCAAAGATTCCGCGGTTGCGTCGGATTTTGCCAATTCGTCCGCCAATTCCTTCTTGGCTTTTTCAATGGCATCCCTATCATCCGCGCCGATTTTATCACCATGTTCTTTTAACGACTTTTCAATCATATTGATTGCGGCCTCCGCATTATTCTTGGCCTCGGCCAGTTCGCGTTTTTTCTTGTCCGCGTCGGCATTTGCGGCGGCTTCGTCAACCATGCGTTTAATTTCGTCTTCGGACAATCCACCATCAGATTTAATCGAAATCGCCTGTTCTTTGCCGGTACCTTTATCTTTGGCCGACACATGAACAATGCCGTTCGCATCGATATCAAAAGACACTTCGATTTGTGGCATGCCACGCGGCGCCGGCGCGATACCTTCCAAATTAAATTGACCAAGCAATTTATTATCCGCCGCCATATCGCGTTCACCTTGGAATACGCGAATAGTTACGGCCGATTGATTATCTTCGGCGGTACTGAACACCTGGGACTTTTTGGTCGGAATCGTTGTATTGCGGTCAATAAGACGCGTGAACACACCGCCCAATGTTTCAATTCCAAGTGACAATGGCGTAACATCCAAAAGTAATACATCTTTGACATCGCCCTTTAACACGCCCCCTTGAATCGCGGCACCCAGTGCAACCACTTCGTCCGGGTTCACACCCTTGTGCGGTTCACGACCAAAGAATTCCTTGACCGTTTCCACAACTTTGGGCATACGGGTTTGACCACCAACCAAGATAACCTCGTTGATTTGCGATTTTTCGATACCCGCGTCTTTCAACGCCTTTTTGCAAGGTTCAATTGTGCGCTGAATCAAATCATCAACCAAAGATTCCAACTTTGCACGTGTCAGTGTTATATTGAAATGTTTTGGGCCCGACGCATCCGCCGTAAGAAAGGGCAGGTTGATTTCGGTCGACATCTTGGACGAAAGTTCAATTTTTGCCTTTTCGGCGGCTTCCTTTAACCGCTGCAACGCCAATTTGTCGTTCGACAAATCAATGCCAGTTTGCGATTTGAATTCATCAATCAGATATTTCAACACGCGCGCATCAAAATCAGACCCGCCAAGCGCCGTATCACCATTGGTTGATTTCACTTCGAACACGCCGTCAACAATTTCCAAGACCGACACATCGAACGTTCCACCACCAAGGTCATAGACCACAATCGTTCCATCTTTGTTTTTATCCAAACCATACGCCAACGCGGCCGCGGTCGGTTCGTTCACAATACGCAAAACGTTCAAGCCTGCAATACGACCGGCGTCTTTGGTTGCCTGACGTTGCGAGTCATTGAAATACGCCGGCACAGTAATAACCGCATCGGTTACCGCTTCGCCAAGGTAATTTTCGGCGTCTTTTTTAAGTTTGCTAAGAATCATCGCCGAAATCTGCGACGGGGCGTATTTTTTGCCATCAATTTCAACCCACGCATCACCATTGTCACCCGGGACAATCTTATACGGCACACGCTTCATAATTTCGCGCACCTCTGGGCTATCAAAGCGCAAACCCATAAGACGCTTAATTTCATATATCGTATTTTCCGGATTTGTAACGGCCTGGTTCTTGGCGGTAATACCAACCAACTGTTCGCCATTATTCGTAATTGCAACAACCGACGGGGTCGTCCGACCACCTTCGGCGTTTTCAATAATTTTCGGGTCATTTCCGTCCATAAAGGCCATGGCCGAATTTGTGGTTCCCAAATCGATACCTAATACTTTTCCCATTTTTCACTCCTATTTTTTTTCTTGTATGCCACAAATATAGTTAGCCGATTTACCATTTCAAGACCATAGGAATAAAAATTAGTGGAATATGTTGGTGTTAGTGGGAAGTGGTTAGCGAAAAAATGAAAACGGCGCATTACGCGCCGTTTCACTAACACTTACACTAACCACTAACACTATATTATTTCTTTGCTGGTGCCGCAGGCGCCGCGGTTGCCGCCGCTGGTTTCTTAGCATCGGCTTCTTCTGGCATCTTACCACCGATGGTCGCAAATGCCAATTCCGCCTGGTGCAGGCCCAATGACACGCCATCCGGCAAAACCAAATCGGACCCGTGAACGGTGTCGCCAATTGTCAAATCCGCCAAATCAAGGACGATTTTCTCCGGCAACTTATCAACCAATGCGACAAGCGCAACTTTACGCACCGCAAAGTTCAAAACGCCACCAAGTTTAAGACCTTTGGAAATATCGGCATTTATAACCTCTACCGGAACGGATACGCAAACCGGCTTTTTAACATCGATGCGTTTGAAATCAACATGAACGATTTTATCAGTAACCGGATGATATTGAATATCCATCAACATGGCGTCTTCGGTGCCTTTACCGATTGTAATATGAAAAAGTTTTGTTCGTAACGCCGGAATCACGACAATAGGTGCAAAATCACGACCGGAAATTTCAATTGCGACCGGGTCTTTCTTTTCACCATAGATAACGGCGGGGATATTTTTGTTATTACGAATTGCACGCGCGGCCCCCTTGCCAGCAACATTGCGAATCTCTGCTTTTAATTCAATTGCCATTTTTTTATCCTTTTTTTGCAATTTCTGTTTTCTGCGCAAACCTCCAAGGGTGCTCACGCGGACCGCATTATGAAACAAAATTATCGAAAAATCAAGTTATTTTATTGGTGTTCGTTTCGCAAAGCTTTTTCCCATACGCGACGCATTTTATTTTGATATTCCGCTAAGCCGAATTTTTTATCCATTTCTTGATTTTGACAACACAACGTCAGGTTCCTTTTCAGAACGAATATGTTTTCTTGTTCGGTCGCTTCTAATAACACAATATCGCTTGGTCTGGGCATAGGTTGCCAAAGACCTTCAATACGAATATCACATTTTGAACCCTTGTTATATTCTGGAATAAATACGAAATCTGTATTAACGTTTCCTATACCATGTCCCAACATCACAGCCGGCATGCCAATACTTTCATGTGGGTATGTAATAGTATAATATTTTCTTTTGGTACCACCACGATCAAGGCGCAAATTATATTTTTTTAAATTACGTCCGTTCCACAAATCATAAATATTTTCTTCTGTCGTTAAATTAGCCAATATTCTATTATCTTTGTCCAATAACAAATTATTTCCAACACAGGCAATGTCACAACTATACCCACCAAGAACATCAACATCCAGTCGTTGTGAAGGAATACCATCAAAACCATTTTTCGGAGAATACACATTGTAAGTTACAAAATCAATTCCTGAATTAAACCCTATGGCTTTGTAGTTAATTGATTGCACAGTCACAATATCGTATTTTGCATCATAATAATCTTGTTGTTGTTCGAATATATCCCCATTGAACACACCCAACGACCCGCATTTAATTTGACCATCTCTTAATGGTTCAATCCATCTTTTGTTTATTCTACCATTTCGTCCAACACAGGTACTGACCACCCAGGCACCACGCCATGCGCCAATATGATCCAGCACGGGGCGCACATCAACAATCATTTCCGATGGTGGAACATTATTATTTGCATTATCCATAACAAAACTCCTTTGATACTGTATTCATAAGGTCAGTTTACACAAATCTGTATAAACGTCAATACCTTTGTTCTAAACTCGCCGTAAAATCAAAAACCGCGCGCGGCCATATGTTTTATCGCGCAAAATTTCCCATTTTGTAATATCGGGTGAATATGGGACAATCTTTTCAATTTCCTGAACAACCACCGTTCCGGACGGGGCAACGTCGGCCAATTTTTCAACAAACTCAATTCCGGCCCTTGCTTTTTCATATGGCGGGTCAACAAAAATCAAATTTACGCCCGCACCATACTTTTTTATTTCCCGAACCGCATCCGCCGTGACAATACGGACACGATTTGCCGCGATTTTTTCGGTATTTTTTCTTATCACTTTAATAGATTCATCCGAAACATCGGTAAAAATCGCCGTTGCATTTGGATAACGCGAAAGCGTTTCAATTCCCAACGCCCCCGAACCCGCAAACGCATCCCAAACGGAAATTTTATCGTCCGCATTAAAAACACCGGCCAATATATTAAAAATTGCGCCGCGCGCCATATTTTGTGTTGGTCGCGCACCACCAGGCAGGGCGAGTTTCCGCCCGCGTAATGTCCCAGAAATAATTTGCAATTTAGAATCCATGCTGTAAACTTTACAATTATGAACATAATGAAGCAAGTTTTAAATTTGGCGCGTCACGCGGGTGCAAACGGCGACGTTCCCATCGGCGCGGTAATTGTACGCGACGGCAAGATTATTGCGCGCGGCGAAAACCTGGTCCAACGGAAACAAAACCCGACATTACATGCGGAAATTGTCGCGATAAACCGCGCATGCAGGAAATTGGGACAAAAGTTCCTTGACGATTGCGACATATATGTGTCGTTGGAACCATGCGCCATGTGCGCAACCGCAATATCTTTTGCCCGTATTCGTAATATCTATTTCGCAGCGACGGATGAAAAGGGTGGGGGCATTACCGCAAACGCACGTGTGTTCGACAACGACAAACACCTTTGGCACCCAAATATAGTCCAAATTCCGGAATACGCCGCCGAATCCGCCGAATTATTGCGAGAATTTTTTGCAAACCGCCGAAAAAAAGATTAAATCCTACGTTTGCGGGATTTTTCACTATCACTAACCACCTGTCGCGGCACGCCGCGCCGCGGTCGTGACGGACTTACACTAAACTCTTCCCCGTCATATCCGCCGGCTGCGACACGCCTAATAACTTCAAAATCGTTGGTGCAACATCAGCCAGGCCACCGTTTTTGATTTTTCTATATGGTGGTTCAGACACCAAAATCGCACGAACTTTATTATTGGTATGTGCCGTCCATGGGACATTATTTTTATCGTCCCACATTTTTTCCGCATTACCATGGTCCGCGATAATCAGCATTTGCCCACCGACCGCCAGTACCGCCGGCACAATCTGCGCCAATTGTTTATCTAAACATTCCATGGCTTTAACGGTTGCGACCTCGTTCCCGGTATGCCCGACCATATCGCCATTGGCAAAGTTCATCATAACAACATCAAACTTTCCAATGCGTGGTAAAAGTGCCGCCGTTATTTCCGGTGCCGACATTTCGGGCTTCATATCAAACGTCGCGACCGCCGGCGAATCAATCAGCACTTTTTCTTCGCCATTGAAATCAATTGTTCGTTCCGCATCCATAAAATAAGTCACATGGTTGTACTTTTCGGTTTCCGCGATGCGCAACTGCGTCAGTCCCGCCGCCGCAACAACATCACCAAGTGTATTTTCAACCGGAATATCAGAAAGCAGTGCAGGGCATTTTTCATTTAACCCCTCACCATATTGCGAAAAACACAATATGTGTGCACCGGTCCGCAACATTACACGAACGATTTGCCGCGCACGGTCACTGCGATAATTGCCAAAAACAAACCCATCGCGCGCCGAAATTGGTGTTGGCTTTATAATCGTCGGTTTGAAAAATTCATCTGTAACGCCGGCCGCATAGGAATCTTTTATTGCGTCTTCAATTGTATCGGCATGTGCACCGCCATGTGCATTTGCAATCGCATTAAACGCGAGTTCCGTTCGATCCATATTATTGTTTCGGTCCATCGTATAGTACCGGCCGGACAAGGTCCCAAACCACACGCGTCCATCGGCGAAATACGGTGCCAGCATCCGCTTTATTACACGCACATACTTAAGTGCCGATCGCGGGGGTGTATCGCGTCCATCGCCCATAAAATGAATACATACTTTTAGGCCCGCATCCAAAATATACTTTACGATTTTCATTTCGTCACGCACATCCGAATGCACCCGCCCGTCGGACATCAGACCTGCAAAGTGCACAATTCCGCCGTCACGCCGAACATCGGCGATAAATTTGTTCAATGGTTTATTCGAATTCCAATCTTCACGTGCAAACCGCAACAAATATTGCATAACCACGCGCCCGGCGCCAATACAGATATGTCCAACTTCGGAATTACCCATTAAATTTCCCGGCAACCCAACCGCCGTTCCCGACGCCCGCAAAAGCGAATTTGGATATTTCCGCAACAATCCGTTAAAAAAAGGCATCTTGGCACGCACCACCGCATTATGCGCGCGCGCTTCGCTGTAACCGACACCGTCCAAGATACACAAAACAACCGTCTTTTTCATAAACTTTTCTCCTATGGTTCAAAACATAATATCACAGGCCTTTTTTGATTGCAAAACAAAAAAAAACATTGTATAAAAGATAGGATACATATCATATATAAAGGGTCTAAAAATGTCTGGGAAAGCATATATACCATCAACGGTTGATCAACATATCGGCAAACGCATGCAATTGCGCCGGACTATGATGGGATTATCATTAAAGGATTTGGCGCACGTCTGTGGCGTTACTTTTCAACAAATTCAGAAATACGAAAGTGCGGACAACCGCATATCCGCATCACGTTTATTTGAAATAGGGCGTGCCATGCAAACGCCGGTTTCATTTTTCTTTATTGGGTTGCCGGGGAATATGCCGGACGAAACAAAAAGCAGTCGTTCAATTCACGTTCATTCACCAAACGCGGACGATCCATTGGTTCGCACGGAAAGTTTGGAATTGATTCGCATGTATTGGAAATTGTCCAGTGACAAACAACGCGAATCCGTAATGAACTTGCTAAAAACATTAACCGAAGGCGAATAAAATATTTTTCAAACGACAACCACCGCCATTTGGGCGGTGTTTTTTAAACCTATTGTCTAGTCGAAGTTGTTATTGTCCCCAAACTTCCGCCCTGACAAGTTGTTGTTCCACTCTCGGCGTTCCGTGTACATGTCCCGGCTGCTGCATGAAGCAATGATACAATTTCGCTGATACTTAAACTAATATCATTATCGTTGCTATCTTTACCAAAATTAAATGTTTGGGTACCCAAAGAAGTTGTCGTGACAACACTATTCGGCAAATTGGTGCCATCAGTTTTTACATAATCAGCCAAGTCACTTTCGCTCACAAGTTTCGCACTCTCAATTTGAGTTGCTACTTCGGTCTGAACGGCGTTACCAATTAACGTATTAAAACCATGTGTCGCATCATCACCCGTTGTTACAACAGTGTTCGGCAATCTCCCGGCATCAATTGTTCCCGTTAAATTACTAGCACTTATACTATCAGTCGGTTTCAAATATGTGCTTCCCAAAGTGTTTGCTAATGCACTGGCTGTTACCGCGGTTGCATCCGCCTTGCCATCAATCTTATTATTTAGTGCCTTATTCCCATCACCTAAATCCTGACAAACATAATATGTGTTATCAGAATTCACTTGTGCATTATAACAACGCAGATAAGCCGATGATGCTGGTGTACACACACCGCTTGGCTTTGCAATTTCAACACAAGAATCTTGCTCTGTCGTCACATAAGTTGTGGTCCCGTCACATGCGGTTTTGGTAACGGTCTTGCCGCCTATACTTGGGTAAAGACCATCACTCTTTGTACCGCGATTATACGATGTGCTTGTCGTACTTTTTATTATTGTCGCCGAATTTGAATTACTTCCCACACACGGATTTGCCGTCTCCGCCGCACTCGCCGCCTCAGCAGCCGTATTCTGCGCCGTATTAATTTTATCTAACAATGATGGCTCCAATTCTGACGCACAAAGATAATAAGGCGTCAGGTTAGTATCACTTCCAATTTTCCCCTGTGGTTTACATTGATAAAACTTTTTATCGTTACTTGTACAGACACCCGTCGGCTTTGTAATCTCGACACACTTATCTTGTGTAGTTCCTATTACTGTATTCCCCGAAGTATCACACTTTACACTGGTTGTAACAACTTTCCCAGGCGCATTAGTATAATACGTATAACTGCTTACTGTTGTAGTATTACCAGTCGGTACACTATACGCGGTTGTTTGGGTTCTTTCTATTGTTGTTGAACTTGAATTATTCCCTGCACACGGATTATCTTCTTTGTTACTTAATGCTGATTCAATCGTTGTTCCGGTCGTCGTTACACAAAGATTATATTTTGAATAATTTGTGTTTCCTTCATAGGTTCCCTTAGGAGTGCATTCCATATATACCCCAGTACATGCACTATTCGTTGGCTTTACTATTTGGAAACAAGTATCTTCCAATTTTTCTATTGTATTATTCAAATTTGGGTTGCACATAACATTTGTCCGCAGCATTCCTCCACGCCCCGTATAATATGCATCTGATTGATTGGTTTTAGTTGGCGCGCTATATGCCAATGTACTGTTTTTCACTGCCGTACTCGAATCTTCAAGTGCTGTACAATTGTTTGCACCCGCAGGCCCAGTAAACTCCGCACAGTCATCTGGGCAATTGGTCGGCCATCCGTTCTCACCATAAATACAAAGTTTGCCTTCTCCGTCACCATCGCCCTTGGTTCCAACCAGCCATGCATCGTTTCGTACCCCTGGCTTGACCTGTAAAGCCCCACAACTTGCGACGGTTCCCATAAAGTTAAATGATGTTCCATTATCGCCATTATATATATACTGCGTATCAGCATCAACAATTTGACCAGAACAATTCTTGCGTTCAACCTTGATACCGCGTTTTGCTGTATCGGCACAACGTACCGATGCCGTGCCTACTGGTCCACAGGCCGTAGTTACCACTTCGGCTTCACACGCGGCACCATCAGTACCAACCGGAATATCCGCCGTCGTCGACAATGTATTATTGTTGCAATCTTTGAATGTAACCCTTTTATGTGTAACCGGCTCATTAGAATCATTATCTCGGTGGACATCGGCCACACTTGCAATCGTGATACCGCAATCATTATCATAAATATAAGAAGTTGTCGAACCTGTGCCATCACATTGTGTTGTAACAATCTTTACCCCCGTACGCGTGGTATCATCGCACTTATTATCCCCCGTCCCGTAACAGCGGGTCCTTGTCTCCGTCGGCCGACAATCACACACCGTATCAATGGTCGTCCAACTTCCCGTGGCCTGACAGCTTCCATTATTACGAACCTGAGCCCTCTGTTTAACAACAAAACAACCGTTCGCATCTTTTGTATCTGACGAAATCAACGGCGGGCAAGCATCAGCACCATTTGTGCCATTTGTACCATTCGTTCCATTTGCTCCGTTCGCGCCACGCGGTGCGGTAAATTCACCGATTGTATACGCAGCCATGACACCGTTCATCATGCACGCCCCAAAAACAGCAACAATCAAAATATTTTTTCTCATCTTTAACCCTCTTTATCGATCTAGATTTATCTACTATGACGCATCCGCACAAGTCATCGTATATTTATTTCCGCCATTGGCATCTGTCCCATTCGGCGTAAGTGTGATTCCACCCGGACACGAAGATAAACTTTGCCTGTACACCGTTGTTGTTAAATCCGCCGCATCGGTTTCACCATCTTCAACCTGTTCCTGTTTCCAAACCCCATAGTCCGTAAAACTTTGAAACATCATCTCCGTAGTCAACCCAGCACCCGTGCTACAATTCACCCCGCTTCCAAAAAGCGCCGCACATTCAGCTGCCGTCCAGTTCTTGTTTTTCTGTTCTTCCTTCCAAGTATCGAATAAGGATTGTGGTTTTAATGTGTCAACCGGCACCACGGGTTTATTAGTTATCCCTGTCGCACTCATCAAAATATAATCTTTGTTATCATAAGTCCCAGTTGTAAACGTGACATCATTATCCAACTTCCCATCAATTTTATTAGATAGCGCAACCGACGAAACATTCGATGATGGATTGCATGTGTTATATTCACGTTCACTGGCATTAGTACTCGTAAGTTTGGTTTGGTTATAACACTTATAATTCTTATCATTTGCCCCATTACATCCTGATGCAGATGCTACTGGAATACAAGTATCATATATATATTCATCCGTGTTCCCCGCCTGATTACACATCGTGGTTGTTTTTTTACTGTATCCAACCTTGGCGGTGTTTCCGGTTGCATCCTTTGTTATATATTCATATTGAATGCTCTTGACCTTTTTCTTTGCCGAATCACTGGTCGTATCACCACCACACGGGTCATTATCGGCAATTGAACCATATATAGAAGGCCCGGTCGTACAAAGATTGTATGTCGTCCCGGCTTTTGTGTCATTACTCGTACCCTGGTTACCCTTGCGTGTACATGTTTTAAGGACCTTGTTAGTTGGGCAAACACTGGCGGTATTCGGAATTTCATCACATTGATCCTCGGCCGATTCCTCCGTAGATATCGTGGTCCCATTACACGCAACCTTAACATCCGTAACCTTACCAACCGTAGTATAGTATGTTTTATCACCAGAACCACCAGATCCACCAGGTGCAGTATATGAACGTTCCGTCTTTTTCACAATCGTAGCGGAACTCGTATTCCCAACACATTGCGGATATACTGTACACAAATTATATGTCGACCCGGCAAGATCGCTATCCTGTTTCCCCTGACGTTTACATTGTTTAAGGACCTTGTCAGCCGGACAAATACTTGTGGTATTCGGAATTTCATCGCATTCATCATCCACCGATTCTATCGTGGTTGAACTATTATCACACGCAATCTTAACATCCGTTATTTTACCGACCGTATCATAATAACTGTTACTACCGGTTTTGGTCGGCGGAGTATACGAACGTTGCGTCTTTTTTACTATCGATGTGCTACTTTCATTCCCAACACATTGTGGATATACAGCACAATATCCATACGTGGTTCCACGCGCGGTACTGGTACCGGTTCCTTCGTCCGCTTGACGCGTACACTGCATCCATACCCCATTAGTACAGGTCTGGCCCGCCGGCGTTGGCACCTCCCTGCATTCATCCGGCGTGGATTCCGTATGCGTCGAATCATCACACATTTTGTATGTCGAAACCATCGAACCTTGACTATTATTGGCAGGTGAATAAGTGCGTTCTAAAATCTTTTGCACTGTCTTGGCCTTTACCGCATCAGACGCTGTCGCTACCGACGCACAAGGATCATCATCTTTATACGTTTGGCATTCGCCAATTGTCATATTAAGGCAATATTCTGCACCAGTTATAAATGGTTCAGATCCAGCCCCAGGTGCCTGAACAGTATACTTTATGGTGCTACTTGTTCCCTTATAAACTTTACGACCTGGATCCTTGCGTTCATTTGTATAATAGGTTTGACTACCCGATGCGAACCTAGTATTTGTCACACTGGTCCGCAGATATCCAACCGATGTAGGTTTGCCATCTGACATGGTCGGCGCAACGTATTCATCTTGTGATTGCTCTGACACGTCACCAACGATATTATAATCAGCACAATTCTCGCCCCCCCCCAGGTTCAAACAATAATACGTCCCGGCTGTGTAAGAGCTATTACCAGGATATTGAACCTCGCACTTTAATAAACTTTTTTCTACCATATTTACAACCTGATTGCTAGTTGTGCGGGTGTATTTTACGGCCTTGTTACACGTATCCTTTTCAACCAGCTGACATGATTCTTCCACGACAACAGGATCCGTTGATCCAGCAGCTGTTCTCGTAAGTTTTCTTTGTTTACACGTATATCCTTCTTTTGTAAGCACACCATCGCTGCCGGTCGGCGACATATACTTGGTTTCATATTCTTCGACTTCGCTGCCTGCTATGATATAATCATCACAATTTTCCCCACTGGCCATAAACAAACAATATGAAGATCCTTCAGTATACCCATTAGTCCCAGGGTTCTGAACAGTACACTTTAACACGTTCCTTGTTGTGGTTTGTGTATTTGCTGCATTACGCGTTCTCTTTACCGCATTCCGACACGTATCATCATCAATTTTCTCATAAACTATTGATGAAGAACTAGTATATTTATGCGCCCAACGCGTGTAACCGGCCGTATTCAATACCCCATTGGTCCCAGCTGGTGCAACATATTGTTTTTCTGGATACCCGCTGACCTCGGCATTTTCGCAAATAAAGTATGGATCTGTACTGGCACCTGCCTGTGGCGTACAACGCATTAATGTCTGATTCGCAGC
This sequence comes from Alphaproteobacteria bacterium, assembly GCA_017616785.1. Taxonomy (GTDB): domain Bacteria; phylum Pseudomonadota; class Alphaproteobacteria; order Rs-D84; family Rs-D84; genus Enterousia. The sequence goes on along the minus strand of JAFZXK010000012.1, from coordinate 78,439 downwards.
ACAAGTAATAGTTCCAACAGTACGCGAATCCCCGGTTGCAAGTGACACAGGTATACATTTATCTTGCTTATATGTTATTTGCGGATTACCTTCGCACATGTTGGTGGTTGTCTGATAATAACCAACTTTTGGTGTGAATATATTACTACTTGAAGTATTAGAAACATACACAGATGTTTGACTTTGTATGGTTGTCTGTGCCGCAACCGACCCCGGCTCTAATCCATCACAAGGATTATAATCACCCCCTGGCTCCCCATCTTCACCATCAAATGTATCTATCGTTGCCCCTTGGGTTCCATCACAATTTGTTATCCTTGTTCTTATACCAACGGTATCATTCGGTCTGGTCGAACTAGTCGCTGTTTCATTATAACCACCACCTGCTTTCGGGGTCAGATAAAATGTGGTATATGTCGGTTTGCACAACCATTGGTTCAATTGCGCTTCAGTATTGGCGTCAACATCATTACAACTCCAACTTTGTGTTGTATCTATGACACCATTGGCACCAACTGGCAAACAACACACCTGCCACTTGGTACCATTGTAAACAAACGAACATCCCGGTCCCGCATCACCCTGGAGCCCATTTATAGACACACGTCCCCAACAACCATTTGTACTATTCCACAACGGCGTTACATTTATCTGACCGTCCACCCAGCATGCGGCATTCGTATCACAATCCGAACGCCGACAATAATACAAATAGTTACTATCCGCCGCAAAATTTGCCGGAATGATATCCGTTCTTCGGGCGTACAAATCATTAAACGGATCCGGAAAACATCCCGAATAAGTTCCATGTGCAGTATCCGCAACCGCCGTCCGTTTTGTACATGTTTGCCATATGTAACCACTCGCACAGGTCACACTGGTACTCTGTGCCGGGCTACAAGTATCATTTTGGGTCGTCTCGTGCGCAGTACCATCACACATTACTTCTTTAATAATTTTATATCCCGGTGTTCCGGTACAATTCGTTGTACAACTAGAACTATAATTGGGATCAGTATACTCAGATTCGGTATGATCGACGGTTGTCCACCACGCAGTATCACTGGACGATAAAGTTGCACATGTATCAACCGCACCAACCAGCACAGTATATTGACTACAATTACTTTGATGATCACCTAAGCAATATGTTGCACCGGCCGTATAAGGGTTGGCAAGTCCCGGCGTCCCCGTCGGCGCCCCAACAGTGCATTTCCTAACCCGATCAGTCGTATCTGTTCTTTTTGCGTACCAATCACACGCATCAATTGCAACAAGTTCGAACCGTTCGCGCCCGCTTGTATATCTATAAACTCTGTTCGTAACCCCCGGCGCAGTCGGATAACCTGAACTTCCACCTGACAACCTTGGTGTTGTGTATTCATTGCGGGGATAACCATCATTCAATTGATCGGTTGCAAAGACATATGTTTCACCCGTCTGATAATTCCCAGTGCCATCACTGTTTAGCCAATTTGTCGCATCACCTTGCGCAGTGCATTTCTTTTTTGTTACCCCGTCTTCATAAAACTCTTCACAATAATCTTCTGACTTGTTCAAAACCGTATTACCTACGCTTTTTGTCATATATCCCTGTTGATAGGGCATTGTATAACTTTCTGTCGAATCAGGATACGCCACATATGCAACAACAATATCTTCTTCACCAAGGCCTGCACCATCATCACCATCACAAACAGTAGTGATATTCTCCCATGAGCCGGTTCCTTCACACGAATCGCCATTACGGGTTTGTTGCTTTTGTTGAATTACGTAACACCCATCGGCTATCGATGAATCCACCGATGAATCAATAGAACGAATCAAAGGCGCACATCCGTCCTTGCCGTCCGCAGGCAACGGAATAGAAAAAGTTCCCATGGATATTTCACCCGTTCCAAGTGCGGCAAGCGCACCACCCGCCATACCAAACATCATGGCAAAACAAATCAAACCAAAAGTTATATCCTTTCTCATTTTTTCATCCCCTCAATTAATTACTACCATTGGTCACACAAACCATTTCATAAGTAACCTTTCCTGGAATATACCTAGGATCGGTACCCAGAATTTCCTGCATTTCATATGACTGACACATCAAATCTTGAACCCCGGCAATCACACCATAATCTTTAACTACCGTACCATCAGAAACCTGCTGTAATTTAATATCTGCCCCATCACGAACCAACTTAAGCCCCGCGCTTGCAACATAAGTACTCGCCGCGACCGAACTCTTAAGGTATTCTGTCAAATTAACCTGAAGTTTTTGCCAACCACACGTGGATTCGCTGCCTTCTTGACATGGTGGATCGGATTCGCAATTTTCACTGCATATGTATGTATCATTTCCAACTGTTTTTACCTGTACCCCACCACTGGCCGCGTTTTCACTGACATAATACGCAATATAATCCTTCACTGTCCCATCGTAACTTGTGATATCCGTCCCAAGTTTTGCAGCAACGCTTGCGGCATTCGTTGAACTATCTTTTTTACCCAAATCACCAATTTTTCCTGTAATGTAACCCGCGACAGTATTATCAGCACTTGTTATTTCTGTTCCAAGTTTTTCCGCAACACTGCTGGCATCAGTTGAACTATTTACTTTTCCCAACGTGCCTATCTCCGTTTTGTCCGCCTTACCAGTCTGCAAATTCGTAATTGCGGTGTTAATCGCAGTCAAATCCACATTAAGTTTTGTCCAATTGGTTGAATCATTATTCGGATCATTTTCATGTGATGAACAATCTGTCCCTGTGCAAATATATGTATTCCCATCGGTCCCAGGTTTTACCACCACACCACCACTGGCAGCATTTTCACTGACATAATACGCAATATAATCCTTCACTGTCCCATCGTAACTTGTGATATCCGTCCCAAGTTTTTCCGCAACGCTTGCGGCATTCGTTGAATTATCTTTTTTACCCAAATCGCCCAACACAGATCCAACATAATCTGTGACGGTACTTTGACTATTCATCGCCCCAAACTTCTCTTCAACAAATTTTGCCGCATACGTGCTTGATAACCCATTGATTGCAGTATCAACATATCCAGCTACCGTTTTGTTTGCACTTGTAATTTCTGTTCCGATTTTTTCAGCGACACTTTGGGCATTTACAGGATCACCATCCACAATAACCTTACCCAAAGTACCGATTTTATCACTAATATACCCCTTTACCGTCGCCGGTTGGTTTTCACCCCCAAAGCCGGAAAGTATGGCATTAATACCACTTAAATTAACATTAAGTTTCGTCCAATTACTATCGCCATACGGATCCGTTGCCGAACAATCTGAACCTGTACAGATATATGTATTGCCGTCAGTGGCACTAGATCTAACCACTATACTGGTTCCGGCCGCATTTACCGCATCAGCAATATATGTCGCCACCGTCTTGTTAGTATTGGTGATTTCTTCCCCAAGTTTCGCTGCAACACTGGCATAATTATCACCCAAAGTACCAATTTTTTCATCAACATATCCCTTTACCGTCTTATTTACATTACTATCAACAAGGCCAATTTTTTCCGCAACAGTATAGGTTGGCGCACCAGTATACGCCGCACCTAAATCACCAATCTTGGCCAACGGGGCATAAGTGGTTGAAAGGAAATCTACGACACTTTTTGGTTGACCATAAGTATCAGTTCCCGTACTTCCAATTCTTCCAGTGATATACCCAGCAACCGTGTTATTAGCATTGGTGATTTCGAGACCAAGTTTCTCTGCAACACTACTGGCATCCGTAGAGGCATTTATTTTACCCAAAGTTCCAATACTTGTTATAGGTGCATAATTGGCCTGAAGATAAGTTAATACACTATGCGGTTGTTGACCGTAATATGTGCTATAAGAACCCAAATCACCGATTTTTTCACCAACATACCCAACAACTGTCTTGTTTATATTAGCGGAATCAGTAAGACCTATTTTTTGCGCAACTGTATATGTTTGCCCCGTTGATGGATTTGTACCCAAATTACCAAGATTTACGGCAACCGGTGTCCAATAAGTCGTATTAGTCAAATCATACTCTGGACAACCACTACCCGTCTTGCAAATATACGTTGTTCCATTTGATGTTTCAATCTGGATGCTTGTACTAATATTACTAACCTTATTATCAACATAATCTTTTACCGATGTGTTACCATACTGATAATCGTTAAGGCCAATCTTATCCGCGACACTTGTAAAACTGCCGCCCAATGTACCAATTTGAGTTTTCAATGCATACAACTCATTACCCTCTGTTGCTGTAAGATATTCATCAGGTATATTAAAGTTTATTCGCGACCAATAAGAGGAAGACGACGAGGGCGCATCACGACAATCCGATTCTTTTGCGGTACAAATATACGTATAACCATCGGTACCAGTTTCAACACGAATACTCAAACCAGTACTACCAACTTTCTCATCAACATATTCGGTCACGGTTTTGGTTCCTAAATTACCCAATTTGCCCAACGCATTATTCGCCGTTGTCTGCGCGGTGGCGGCGGTGGTTTGCGCACTCGCCGCGGCATTCTGTGCCGCACCCGCTATGGATTCCGTTTCAATCGATGCGAACTCTCGTTCTGCATCGTTCCTTGTAAGATAACCCGACAAGTCCACAGAAATCAACGCCCAATCTTCGGGATAATACGGTCCCGCAGGAGTTTTGCAATCATTATGCTTGCAAATATATGTTTGATTATTATAAGAACCTATTTGAATACTCGTATTAACATCAGAAACCTTTTTATCAACATACTCTTTTACCGACATGCTTCCGTATTGGCGATCATCAAGGCCAATTTTTTTCGCAACAGTATATTCATCACCAGTTAGCATGTCAAATCCCATGGTCCCGATTCTTTCATCGACATAATCACTAACCGTAACACCATCTCCCAAATCTTTCACTTTATTCCATGCATTATTCGCCGTGGTTTGGGCATTGGTCGCGGCGGTGGCGGCATCACGCGCGACAACCTCGGTTCCAAAAGATGCATACAAATTATCTGCGGTTTCCTGTTTAAGATAACCAGTCAAATCAACATCAATACGTTCCCATTCATTATCCCAATAATTTGGCTTATTTGCACATGTATTACCATTTTTACAGATGTATGTAAAACCGTCGGTCCCTTTATCAACCATGATCTCTGTCGTGATTCCACGGACCTTTTCATCAACATAATCCTTCACGGTCATGTTCCCAATAGAGCCCAACTTAGCACCAACACTTGCAAATTTTGCATATGTTGCCGGGTTATAATCTAACTCACCAATTTTCCCGTTAACATAACTGTCAACATAATCCTTGGTCGTAACATTTGTATCCAAATCTTTTACCTTGTCCCATGCGTTACTTGCCAATTCATATGTTGCCTCAAGCCCCGTTTTATCATCATCAACCGCATTTGCCGTCATACGCGCCAAATTATATGTGGCATCCAAACCTTTTTCCGAATCATTAACTTTGTTCTTTACTTGCATTAATTGTATGAATTCCGGACTGGTCATCATCGCGTCAATAATTTGCTCATCCGTCACCGTTCCATCGGCGCCGTTCAAAATAGTAAATTGCGTTAACAAATCCCCATCACCCGGTTGCCCCGCACAATCGCGTAACAATTTTACCAATATTCCGCCGTCAACCGGTACCTGGGTCGCCCGAACCCCGCACCCATCGGTGCCATTTATATCGTCAAGGTTATATAAAAATTGCCAATTCGATTCGCCTTCTTTTGTATACCCCAATGCTTCTTTTATCTGACCATAGGGCTGAACACTAAATTCAACTGACTTGCCATCCGCCCCCCGCAAGTCAGACAAATTAACAAGGTTATGCCACGATTGGTCATTTCCACTGGCATAACGCCACTGAATCACGTCACCATTCTTTTGAAGTTCAACCTGGGCACCATCTTGCCCATCCAGCCCGCGAATATCAACGACCCTATCGTTTCCGTCTTTATCCACGAAATATAACTTCCCGTCCGCGTATTGTATCTCTGCGCCCGGTGCCCATTGATTAACCAGGTCTGGAATATCGGTTTCTTTTACATAACCATAACCAGTTATAATACCCCGGACATCATTTTCATTTTTATATCCATACTCTTCAACCACAGCCTTTACCGCATCCCTGTTCAACCCAAAATCAAGGTCTGTAACAGCACTATCAATTTGGGTGGTCACCCAACTTTTTGGTGCCAAACCGCTAAGTTGATAATTAAGTTGGTCCATACCAACCATACCCTCTTTGGCATCACTAATTGCCTTGTTAACCTGTTGCCGGGTATAATAATTCCCAAGTGCACCATTAAGTGCGTCTGTTACGATACCTTCAACCTGTGTACCCGTCTTATAGTCACCCTGGGCAAGTATGTTTCGAATTTCATACTCATCGACCCCGATTTCAATATCCGCGATTTTATTATTAACCCAATCTTTGGACGCCATATCGCGAACCTGATTATCAACATAGTCCTTGTCCACCATGCCATTTTTTGCGTCCACAACGGCGGCATCGACCAAGGAATCAACCGTCCCCTTATCATAATAATTTTCCAATGTACCACCAAGCACATTGCCGATAATACCTTGGACTTGGGCCTCGTTCATGCCCGTTGCAACCTTTTGGTCAACATAAGTGTATGACGCCTTGTCACCGATACTGGTTTGAACCTGGTAATCAACATAATCTTTGTCAACCATACCGTCCTTTGCGGTATTAATCGCATCATTAACTTGCTTTTTCGTATAGTAATTCGCCATGGTGTTATTAAGCGAATCGTTCACAATACCTTGGACCCTGGTGTCACTCATACCAGTTGCAACCATAGTGTCAACATAATCCCGGTCCGCAATATTCAACGCATCTAATTTTTGCGACAAATCGTTCAATTGCACCGCGCCACGCGCCACAACATCGGTCGCCGCCAATTGCGATTGTGTCGCATAATCCCTGGCATCCAAGACACCTTCGACCGTTTGTTGAACACGCGCTTCGTCAAAACCGCCGGCGGCCTTTAAAACCGCAAGATCCGATTGTGCATCGTTCAAATCACTACGCACAACGACAAGTGTGTTTGCATTGCTTTCCGCCGTTAAATTCGCATTTTGCGCCGTATCAGACACATTTGATACATCACCCAACAAAGTGTTATACCGTTCATCCAACGCATCATAATCATTACGCAATTGTTCTATGGCCTGGCGCAATTCACTAAGGTTCTGGCCACCTGATGTTCCCGTGGTCGAGGCAAGATTTAGTTTCGTCCGTCCGGTGCTAATTCCCGTAACCATACGCGGCGAATCGGCCACAGACGCGTCGCCCGTCACCGCAACCGACGGGGCAGGTTGGTTCGCATTTGTTTTGACCGTCGCACTCGTCCCGCCACCAAGCGTCCTAAGCGAACCGGCACGTCCGGTCGCACCACCGCGAACACTTGCCGCGCCATACGCCCCGCCACAAAGCGTTGCGAACATAACGCAAAAACTGGTCAAAAATTTCCAACCTTTGAACATTTTTCTTTCCTTTCCTTATCCGGTTTTATCACTCGTTCGGCACATAACACGTGCCACCTTCGTAATAACCATCCAATTCTTTACATTTCATTTCATACCACGCATCAAAGAACGTACATTGCCCATTATACCATTCGGTTAACGGATCATCCGCATGGCCGACATTGTAATTTTCGCACGCAATACGTTCCGAATTTTGATAGCAATATCCCCATGTAGTATCTTCGTTACCCCCATAAACCTTGGTATAAAATTGTTTTAACAGGGTTTCGCCTTGCAAATTATCATACCAATACCCATCCAAATCTTCACAAATATCGGCCAACACTGCCTTGATATCTGCCTGAATATCATCTATCGCCAAAGTAGCATATGCATCCAATTGTGTTTTAAGTGGACTATTGCTCCAATCGCTATCCGACATTGTCGGGTTTTTGCAATATGACTCTACATAACCAGTTATCAACTCTCTGATTCGTTGTGTCGTCAGTCCCTTGCAATTATACGGATATTCGTATTTTCCGTCATCCGGCGTGCAAAGTTCGGTTAAATACTCATCAACCGCATCCTTGCACTTTTCCACAACCATCAAATCATCAACCGTATTTACATAGGTTATCAAAGATTCCATGCCGCACGCCGTGCTATTTTGTAAATACCCATTTGAATCAAATGTACATCCAGTGCCCCGACTATACAATGCCGCGCACGCAGAAACTTTTTCCTGGCACATATCACGCGCGGTATAACGCCCCAGTGCACCGGCGGTAGTTGCGGTTTTCTTGCTGCCCAACTTTATAATCGATTGCGATTGCGCGTCGTAACATTCTGCAATTGTATCCACACAAGACGATTTCACTTCCTCTATCTTGTTCGCCTGTGCCTGGGCAATTTCGATAACCGCATTACGCTTGAATTCCGTCCAAACGAAATCCGCAATACTGCGACAAGTATCAAGTTGTTGGGTCACATACCCACGATACCCATCCAAGAACTTTTCATACGCGGAATTCGCACCCAATATATCTGTATTTATATTGTTATCCGTAACCCCCGGTAACTTTATCGTCTTTTCCAATTGGAACAAGCGCGGCGAATAAATCGGCTCGCCGGTCGAATCGATATACGCACCCGTCGGGTCCAAACACCGTTTATAGTTTTCACCACACGCCGTATCAGACAACATTGCCGAACGTACCTTGGCCAAACATTCATTCACATCCATCGAATTATGCGCACGGTATTCCTCTAATCTTGCCTCACGCAGGTATTTTTCCGCCGTCCGCACCGCCTGGGCCACGGTTTCTTTTTTCTTGTTCAACGCCTTTTCATACGTATTGCAATCCTGACTTATCAATATATTATACGAACTGCGCGACATGGTGAACGCCGCATTATTTTCACACATATTCTGTGTTAAACGAGTACACTGCCGCTGGGCCGCGTTAAAGAGCGCCGTTCCTTCCAGCGTGGACAAATCCTGATTACCGGTATCAAACAACGAAAACCCACCATCAGACCAAACATCGTCAAAATCAACCGAAAAATCCAAATCTAAAATTCCAATAGAATTATTCATATTGGATGCGGTCGAACTTGTTCCGCCACCCGACAATAACTTATTTATATTATCCAACAATTTTGCCGACGCACTTGTATCCTTTTTTATCGCCGCCTCACCAATACTAGCGGAATACATAGCGTTCACTTCAGCGGCGGTTTTATCAATAACCTCTAAATTATTATCTTGGAATTGTTGCAACATAATCATTGCTTCATCCAAAGATTCTTCCACACTGCGGAATTTTGTGAATCGGTCACTGCAAAAACAACGGCGATAAGTATCATTTGCATTGGCGCACATTTGATCCATACATGTCGCATACGATTCGCGACACGCCGCATACCCCGATCCAATCTTGCCAAGGTCATTAAAGACCGCCGTTGCACGCGCCGTCGTTGCCGCACGTGAAAGCCCCGCAACCGAATTTGTTACACTACGCGCGCCGCCACGCGGGTTTGACTTTTGCGCCGTTGCCGAACGTGCCACAGACACATGCGCCAAATCGGTTACGACACGCGTACCGCCGGATGAGGTTGCACGCGCCAAACGCGTGGTCGCACCCGTACGCGCGCGCGTTTCACCAATTGCACGCCGCGTTAGCGCACCCATGGTCGCCGTTCTTGATAATACCCTTGTATCAGATTTTGTGTCAGCTTGAGTAGATAATGCGCGTGGATTTTGGGCGGTATCAGCCACCGCAGCCACCACGACCGCAAGCATAGAAACCGCAAAAATTCCCATCCTTCTTAGCAAAATTCACTCCCCATACATTTGTGATTATAGAAAAAACCACAAATTTTAATCAAGCCAAAATTACTCGATACAGCAATTTACTTTCTTCTTTACCCAATCGCCCAATTTCTGCACGGTTGACTTTGACTTTACCATTTCTTCCTTTACTTCCTTGTCACTTTTTTTATCCGTTTTAACAACAGAATCATACAAAACCGGTTCCATTTTTTTCACACCGGCCAAATCAATCATATCCATATTCAATCCCCAAAAAAGCGAATAAAGTTCATACGCCTTTTCAAACATTTTCTGCGCATCCGCCTTGTTACCGACGCCCAACGCCTTGGTTCCAACCTCGTACAAACGCATAGACGCCGCCAACAAGTGCTTTGATATGCACCAAACTTCGGCCCCATCATGTTTGTTTTTATCAACAATTCTTTCCATAAGTTCCTTGCGCATATTCCGCACCACATTTATCAAATCATAAAACCCGGACTTTTTTGTTTTTGCGCCACTAAAAAAGAAATGTTCTTCCAACGACACAAGGTTCATCAACGCGATAGACAAATCCTGGTCAGACGACAAATCAAGCGGATTCACCTTTTTGGAATCATCGATTTTTCGCACCATTTCTTCCAAAGACATCTTTTTTTCTTTCATCTTTTCTTCCTTTTATTAAAATTCTTTTAGCACAACACAACACCCATTGTCGGTAAAACCTTTATAATCAGCCAAAACACCAATGTCATAAACACCAAACCCGCAAATGGCATAACAACCTTTTGAAACGGGAATAGGGCATGTCCGCCATTTTTCCGTTTTATATGTGCATACCATAACTCCATCAAAACAAACACAACCGCACCAACCAACGACCCAAGCAAGAATTGGTCCATTCCCCACATACAATTTTCCCACCATTTTACAACCGGATTACCAACGGGGATAAAATACACACTTGCCAATAACGCAATATAAACAATGGTGTTCAAAACATACCAAAACCATCCGGTTACATTACGCCGCCGCATATAATTTGCCGTCCACCCAATCAACGAAACCGTAAGGCCACCCGCCCAAATGCCGGTAATTACATCTTTGACCCCAAGCATACGCATACCTTCGAGTCCCGCACCAATGGCAATCGTACAAACGGGACAAACCGCATGTGCCGCCGACACAACGCACAACGCACAAAAACACGAAAAAAGCGCCAAATACAAACGATTTTTCATTTTCCTTTCCTTAAATTTTATAATCCTTCCCTGCATGCTACAAAAATCTTAAGTCCCGGGTCAACACAATTTTATAACCCCACGCATATGTGCACTGCGCGCACGCGGATTTTTTTCCAATTCGGCTTTCGTCGGCGTTTGCGGCTTTATCAATTCGAACCGCGGTTTTTCAATAATCGGCATACGGACATCGCCCGCCACCGTCGAAAGTTCACGAAAAGTATTCTTTACAATTCTATCTTCAACCGAATGAAAAGTTACACATATGCATCGCCCACCAACATTTAATAAATCTGGTACAACCGCCAACGCACGTGTAACTTCACCCATTTCATCGTTTAGCGCAATTCGCAATGCCTGAAACACCGGGGCAATATCGCGCGGATTATGAATTAAATCTTTTAGTTCAAATGTCGTCTTTGGCATTTTATTCTTTATCGCCGCCGCAATTGCACGCGCGGGCCGAACATCGCCAAAATCGCGTAAAATCTTTGTTAAATCATCAACCGTCCAAACATTAAACATATCGGACACCGTTGGCCCATCAATTGACATCCGCATATCCAATGGCGCATCCGTGCGAAAGGAAAAACCGCGTGACGGTTCATCAATCTGCATCGAAGATATGCCCAAATCAAAAACAATAACATCAAACTTTTCATTCAATTCGGCCATAGATGAAAAGTTTTTCTGAATAAAACGAAAACGCGAACCAAATTCATCGGCAATTTGCTTTGCGTCATTCGCAACCGTTGGGTCCCTATCAAACGCGGTAACAATCGCGCCCGCATTCAAAAACGCACGACTGTACCCACCGGCACCAAATGTTGCATCCAACACACGCGCGTCCCGAACATCGCCCGCCGCCCACATCACCGCATCCAACAACACCGGAATATGTTTCATTATTCTATATCCACCTTTATCCCCAGGCCCGCAAAATCCGCGACCGTATTTTTCCCAAGTTCCACCCCGCCATTGATGGCAAGCGTCGTCTTTTTATCCCCAGAATACAGGTTCAACACAACCTTGGTCCGCCCGGGTGCAAGTGTCGACAGCGCCTTTTTAACATCAACCAACACATTTTTATTTCGAATATCAAGTGTGATTTTCTTTGCAATTTGCGCGACCCATCCCGCAAGTGGCACCACCGAATCCACAAACACCGAAACCCGATCATCCTTGTTTGACAACCGTCCCATCAAAACAACCGCATTTTCCGTTGCAACAACCGGCACCAAATCGTTTACCGCGTCACCAAAGGCAATCGCATCAATATTACCACCACTGTCCGATGCATTTATGGTCAACATATCTTTACCGGCTTTGGTTTTACGACGCGAATAAGACGCAACATTTGCGGCAATCTTTACATTTGCCCGGTCGGGCATTTCCGCCAACTTTGCACTTGTCGCCAAATGTTCGCGTTCTATTAAATGCCTATATTGGTCCAACGGATGCGCCGAAATATAGAACCCAAGTGCCGACAATTCATTTTCCAACTTTTGCCCAAACGACCACGGCGCAGTTTTAACCATATTTTTGGCAAGTCGATCTTCACTAACATCATCTTCGACCGTATTCGCAAACAAAGATAACGAATTCGCTGTCTCTTTGGACTTTGACGCATACGACAAAATCGCATCCGCATTCATAAATATCTCTGCCCGATTTGGATTGATGGAATCAAGAACGCCAACCTTGGCAAACGCCTCTAAGATTCTTTTGTTTATTATCGGCGCTGTGCGTTTTGCAAAATCGGTTATATTCTTGAACGGCCCCTTGGCGCGTTCCGCAATAATCGCATCCGTCGCGGCCACACCAACCCCCTTGATCGCGGCCAATGCATAAACAATCTTGCCATCCACAACCGTGAACAAAGATTCACTTTTATTTATATCCGGCGGAACAATATCAATGCCAAAATTGGACTTTGCGTCGTCAACAAACAAAGACAATTGATCCGTATCGTTCATATTACTGGACATAGATGCCGCCAAAAATTCCGGCGTATAATGCGCCTTTAGATACGCACACTGGTTTGCAACAATAGAATAGGCGATTGCGTGCGATTTATTAAATGCATACTTTGCAAACTCTTTGAACTTTTCCCATAAATCTTTGGCAGTTGCTTCGTCCAAAGTTCCTTCTTTTTTGCATCCTTCTTGGAACTTCACCTCTAACTTTGCCAATAATTCAAGTTTCTTTTTACCCATCGCCTTGCGCACGGTATCGGATTCACCACGTGTGAATCCAGCGAGTGCCCGCGTCAACTGCATAACCTGTTCTTGGTACACGATAATTCCATATGTTTCTTTTAATATTGGTTCGGCCTTTGGATGAACATATTCTATTTTTTCTTCGCCATGCATACGCGCAATAAATTGCGGAATAAAGGCAATTGGCCCCGGACGATTCAACGCATTTAATGCTGATATTTCCAAAAAACTTGTCGGATGCATTTTACGCAAAGTTTGCTGAACAAACGGCGCATCAAATTGGAATATACCTTCGGTCATACCTGATTGCCAAAGTTCCAATGTCTTTTTATCATCTGTGGGAATTTCATCAAGTATCACATTAATACGACGCGTTTTTTGAATAAGTTTTGTCGCACATTTTAACACAACCAATGTTTCCAACCCAAGAAAATCGAACTTTATCAACCCCGCCGATTCCAAATAATGTCCATCAAATTGGCACGACGGCAACGGATTGGCCGGATCGCGATACACCGGTGCAATTTTTGTTGTCGGGCGGTCCCCAATAACAACCCCGCACGCATGTTGGCCAAGATTTCTGAATGCACCTTCAAGTTCTTCTGCAATGGAAACCACCTTGTCCATATCTGAATCTGTATCTAACACATTTTGAATTTCTTGCGATGTATCAATGGCTTCTTTTAATGTCTTCGCATCCATTGGTATCATCTTAGAAAGTCGGTCCGACTTCGAATATGGTATACCATAAACGCGTCCGACATCACGAATTGCACCACGCGCCTGTAAGCTTCCAAACGTGATTATTCGACACACAGAATCATGCCCATATTTATCACAAATATACGCAAGCACCTGTTCGATACCCGTCGGTTCAAAGTCCACATCAAAATCAGGCATCGAAATACGATCTGGGTTCAAAAACCTTTCGAACAGCAGTCCATATTTCAACGGATTCACATGTGTAATTCCCATCGCCCACGCCACAATAGATCCCGCACCCGAACCACGCCCAGGACCGGTTAAAATATCATGCTTGCGACACCAATCTATGTAATCCGCAACGATAAGGAAATACCCCGGGAACCCCATACCAATAATAACATCTAACTCATATTTCGCCTGATCAAAATAGGCGGTTGTATCCGTAATTCCTTGTTGCTTTAACCGTTCCGCCAATCCCTTCATTGTCATATCACGCAGCATTTGGCATTCCGATTCAAAATCATCACCAAACCGTGGCAAAAGCGGTTTTTCATGCACATTTACAAAAAACGCGCAACGCCTTGCAATTTGAACAGTATTCTCAATCGCCTCTGGCAAATCAGAAAACAAATCGCACATTTCCGACGCCGTCTTAAAATATTGCTCTGATGACTTTCGTGGCCGTTCCGGGTCAATAACCTTGGTTTGTCCCAGCACGCAACTCAACGCATCCGCCGCCTCGTAATCCGTGGACCTCGCAAAACAAACATCATTGGTTGCAACAATTGGTATATTCAAATCCCTTGCGATTTCAAGGAACGTCGGTTCTGTTTTAATTTCATTTTCCAACCCGTGTCGTTGAATTTCGATATAAAACCTGTCACCAAAGATTTTAACAAACCGTCCCGCATATTCCCGCGCAAGCTCGCGCTGTTCGTTCAAAATTGCCATACCAATTGGCCCCAAATGCGCCCCAGACAAACATATCACGCCGTCGGCATGCGCGCGCAACTCGTCAAAAGTTATATACGGGCCCAAATGATGGTTTTCTTCGCGCATATACATCACACGACTAAGTTCACAAAGGTTCAAATACCCCGCATGATTCTGCGCCAGCAAAACTATCTTGGATAATGATGATTCGCGCAAAATCTTTGGATCCGCCGTGTGATGATTCAACGATATCTCAACGCCTATTATCGGTTGAATTTTTGCCGCCGGCATAACATCAGAAAACTCCGCACAACCCGACATCATATTGGTATCGGTCAGCGCGCACGCAAACATACCATTTTCGGCGCACAACTTTGGAATTTCCTTGACCTTTATTGTGCCGGCGCCAATGGATAATCGCGAATGCGTTCTAAGATGAATAAATTCGCCCTTCATAACAACAAGACCATAGCAAAAAAATTACGCCCGCGTCCATAACATAATTTAATAAAATTTACCCAACAAAAAATCCCCGAAATCGGGGATTTATTAGTTTAATTTTCCACAGCAATGCTTATACTTTAATCCCGAACCACACGGGCAGGGCGCATTTCGCCGTGCATCGCCGGCCGAATTTAACGCCTGGTCATGTTCTGTGCGCTCTCTTTCGGTGGCATCAACATCCGCACGCGTCAATTCCATGCGCGAAATATACGCAACCGACATTATCTTAAAGTTATTTATTGTGTTCTTGAACAAACCCAGCGCTTCGCGCTTGTATTCATAAAGTGGATTTTTCTGGGCATACCCACGCAGACCAATTCCGGTCTGCAGGTAATCCATTTGTTGCAAATGCTGTTTCCATACCGAATCCAACGCCCCAAGCATCATTTGTCGTGTCGCCGCCTGCATCATATCCAGCCCATACTTTTCAGATTGCTGTTGATACCGCTGCATCGCCAGTTGCAACAAAGTATCATATGCTCTGCGTTCGGTAATTGATTCATCGGTCTTCCAGTTTTCAATATCGGTAATATCCAACGCGAACACGCGCACCATTGCATCGTGCAGTCCCTTGATATTCCAATCCGCCGGCAAAGTTTTTTCGGGTATATTATTTTCGCAAATAATTTCAACCACATCGCCAATCATTTCCGTGGCAAGCCCAGACAAATCTTTTGATGTCATCAAATCATCACGTTGTTTATACACAACGGCGCGTTGCTCGTTCATAACATCGTCGTATTTAAGCAATTCTTTGCGTGCTTCGAAATACCGCGCTTCGACACGTTTTTGCGCCTTTTCCAACGCCTTGGTTATCCATGGATGCGTAATTGCCTCGCCTGGTTTAAGACCAAGTGTGGTCAACATTCCACTTAAACGACTTGCACCAAAAATTCGCATCAAATCGTCGTCCAGCGCCAAAAAGAATTTTGAATCACCTGGGTCACCTTGACGCCCACTGCGCCCACGCAATTGATTATCAATACGGCGCGATTCATGACGTTCGGTTCCAATTACATAAAGACCGCCCGCGTCAAGAACGATTTTTTTATTCTTTTCAATCGTATTGTAAATTTCCTGTTTTTTCTGTTCATAATCCGGCGCATCTTTATCCAAGTCCGCAATTAAATCTTCGGCGTTTCCACCAAGTTTAATATCGGTTCCACGACCCGCCATATTTGTTGCAATTGTAACCGCGCCCGGTGCGCCCGCCTGGGCAACAATTTTCGCCTCGGATTCATGGTGTTTTGCATTCAACACCGCCGGATTTATATTCAACCTTTTACGAACAATGTCCGCCAACTCTTCGGATTTTTCGATAGAAACGGTCCCGACCAAGACCGGTTGTTTTCGTTTAACACATTCATCTATCTGATTGATAATGGCTTTATATTTTTCTTCGCGATTACGATAAATTTCGTCATGATGGTCCACACGCGCGACGGGTCGATTGGTCGGAATTGACACAACGCGCAACTTATAGATTTCTTCGAACTCTGCGGCTTCGGTCATTGCGGTCCCGGTCATCCCCGCAAGTGTTTCATAAAGCCGGAACAGATTCTGATACGAAATACTGGATACCGTTTGGTTTTCCGGTTGCACGGCGACATGTTCCTTGGCCTCTATCGCCTGGTGCAGGCCGCGTCCAAACCGCCGCCCCGTCATAACGCGCCCAGTAAATTCATCGACGATTAAAACCTCGCCATTTCGAACGACATAGTTCACATTTTTCTGGAACAAATGATGCGCAAGTAACGATTGTTGCACATGCATCACAACCGCGGCATTTTCCGGCGCATAAAGGTTGTCGCCGACCAAAAGTCCCGCATCCGCAAGCAACCGCGTCACCGAATCCACACCGCCTTCGGTCAATGTAACATGCCGGTCCTTTTCGTCCTTTTTGTAATCATCGGGCGACAGTTTTGCAACCACCGCATCGACCCGATTGTAAAGTTCACTTATATCTTCGGACGGCCCCGAAATAATAAGCGGTGTGCGCGCTTCGTCAATCAAAATACTATCAACTTCGTCAACGATACCAAAGAACAAAGGCCGCAACACCTGTTGGCTTTTTGAAAACTTCATATTATCACGCAGGTAATCAAACCCCAATTCAGAATTCGTAACATACGTAATATCACACGCATACGCCGCGCGCCGTTCTTCGTCGGTCATATCATGCTGAATAATTCCGACAGATAACCCCAAGAATTCATACACACGCCCCATCCATTTCGCATCGCGCGACGCCAAATAATCGTTCACAGTAATCAAATGCGCACCGCGACCATGTAACGCCTTAAGATACAGTGCCAATGTCGCAACGAGTGTTTTACCTTCGCCGGTTTTCATTTCGGCGATTTGCCCATTATTCAAAACCATACCGCCAATCAGTTGCACATCAAAATGACGCAGGCCAATTGACCGCTTCGCGGCTTCGCGCACCAAGGCGAATGCATCGGGCAGTATATTTTTTTCTTTTTCGCCACCCCGTAGCCGCGCGCGTAACACATCAGTTTGTGCACGCAACGCATCATCGGACATTTCGTGGTATTTCGGTTCCAAATCGTTAATCAGCGACACCGTTTTGTCATAAGATTTCACCAACCGATCGTTTGCCGACCCCAATATTTTTTGAATAATATTCATAGCCATCGTTTTTCCTTGTCTTATTTTTCAATTGTATAGCAAATTTTACACCTTGCGGTCAAGATACTTTATGATATAATGCAATAAAAGCAATAAACAAGAACAAAAGACAAAAAAGAGCAAGAAAAGAGATGAAAACACCGATAAAACAACTTGATATCAATGACATATCCAGTGATATTTTTATGATTTCGCCGGCGCAGGTCGAATATATTGCGAACATATTTACCAAAAACTTTGCAGATTCGATGAATATGCGCACTTTTTCGGGCCGCATAAAAGAGATTGCACGCGAATCGTTACGCGCCGCACTTAAATCCGCCAAAACAATGGGAACAAAATAATCCCCTTTTCCCATGGAAAGGGGTGGATGCGCAGCAGACGGGGTATGATGTATAGTGTAAGTCCGTCACGACCGCGGCGCGGCGTGCCGCGACGGGTGGTTAGTGCAAGTTCCCCTCTGCCTAGAAGGGTCCGGCGGAACCGCCGGGGGTGTCGCCCCACTAACACTAACACTAACACAAAAAACCGGGCCTTGTCGTTTTTCCCGTCATACCGCTGCAAAGCGGTATCTTGCTGGACTTCAACGAAAACAACAAGATCCCGCGTCGGCGCGCGGGATGACGAAAAAAGTGTCCCCACTAACACAAAAACCGGGCGAATGCCCGGTTTTCACGTTTGTTGTGTTGTGAAACTCTTTTACCTTTGTCCGAATCCGGCGGGCGGCGTTGTTCCCGGTCGGTCGGCATGATAAACGGTGTTATTATACTTCATATTCAAACTGTTCGCACCGCCATTACCCGCCGTCAACGGAACATAGCATGTCGTATCGCCATATTTGATATTTATTGCAACATCCGAAACCTTGCGCGCCAACACCGGATAGGGCGTTAAATTGGCAACATGCAATTCATCCATCGTGGCGACCGGACAAATGGTCGAACATTCCCCGCCATACCAATAGAAATCCCCAGGTGTCGTATCAACACGACAAGATACTTTCTTTGGCGTGGCGGACGACGCTGTTGATTGCCAATATGAATAGAACGGACTATCTTGACTAACATCCGTTGTTCCACACGGACATTCGGTTAATAATCCCGAACCGGCAAAAACCCTGTACATTGAAGTCGTTCCGCCCGCGGTCATGGTTCCAAACAACCCATCTGGCACATATCCATTCAGGTTCGCGCAATTATAAAACGTTTGATAAAACATATTATCGACCCCCGCATCAGACAATGTTCCAAACAAAGTACTTGGGATTGTTCCGGTTAAACCACCGCACCCATAAAATGTCTTAGAGAACATACTGACGGAAGGCGCACCACTTGGCGTTCCAAATAAACGACTTGGTATTTCACCGGTTAAACCACCGCAATTATAAAATGTTGCATAAAACATATAGTCCGCCGTTCCACTTGGTGTGCCAAACAAACCGTCCGGTATTTTGCCGGTTAAACCACCGCAATTATAAAATGTTCCATAAAACATATAGTCCGCCGCCGACCCATTTGGTCTTCCAAACAAACCATCCGGTATATTCCCCGTCAGGTTCGAACACCCATAAAACGTTTCACGAAACATATATCCTTTCGGCGCACCGGTCATATTACCGAACAAATTATTCGGAATCGAACCACTAAGTTTTGAACAACCCGAAAATGTCCGATAGAACATATTGGTTGCTGGTTCCCCGGTTAACCCACCAAACAATGCACCGCCAATTTTTCCGGTTAATTCACTGCAGTTATAAAATGTGTAATGGAACATATAATTCGCCGCCGCACCACGCAGTTTTCCAAACATTCCGTCCGGAATCGCAATTTCCGGGTTTGATGTATCACCCTGCAACTTTGTGCACGCATTAAACGTGAAAGTGAACATACTTGCCGCCGGTGCCCCATCTATATTTCCAAACAAATTCTTTGATAATGTTCCGGTAATATTGGAACAGCCCATAAAAGTGTACGAAAACATATTGGCTGCGGGCGCACCGCTGATGTTCCTAAATAATCCCACCGGTATCCCCGTAAGGTTGGTGCAACCCCTAAACGTCCGACTAAACATATAATTCAACGGTGCACCGGCAATATTTTTAAACAAATCCGCCGGTATAGTTCCAGAGAGGCCCGCACAACCACGGAACGTGGACAGGAACAATGCCGTTTTCACCGTTCCATCAACCGGGAATAATCCCGCCGGTATCGTCCCAGTTATTGCCGAACCATCGAACAATTCGGCAAACATATACGGAACCGGGTCACCATAAATACCATCGAACAAATCCGCCAAGTTTTGCAACCGT
This sequence comes from Alphaproteobacteria bacterium, assembly GCA_017616785.1. Classification (GTDB taxonomy): domain Bacteria; phylum Pseudomonadota; class Alphaproteobacteria; order Rs-D84; family Rs-D84; genus Enterousia. Next base: position 58,053 of record JAFZXK010000012.1, on the reverse strand, counting down.
TGCGTCATTGCAAATGTGTTTTTGAATGTGCGATAGAATCGCGGTTGTCCATGGTATGTTCCCGCCGCTATTGTTGGGAATATCGACCCCAACGAACCCTTGGCCGAAACAATATATTGTTCGGAACCATTCAGTGGCTGTTCATTATCATCCAATGCGATTTGGGCATCAACACCCGTCCCATCCAGTGTTCCATTAAAGAAACTTATTGCCGCTTTTCTTTGATTGGCCGTACCTGAACCGGAAAAATACCCCGATGCACGACCACCGATACCAATGACATACGTTCCAGCGGTCGTATACTCATGCGACCAAGTATGTGCGACGACCGTCGCCGTTTCAAATTCATCAACACTTACCCCCGGATTTGCCACATAATTCCAATCGACCCAGAATTGCCCGGACGCAAAAGTATCAAAACTAAATGTTGTACCGGCGGGCACCGTAACCATTACAGTAAACGCCGGATCGTCACGTTCCCACTGGGCGGTAAAGATTACATCTGTATCGGTTGGATCATTTCTGTTTATCAAATTCCACTCTGTTCCATTAACCCATATTGTAGATAGCCAATCGGATTCAGGCAACCAACCAACGAAATGATAGCCCGGATTCACACACGAACTTGCCGATGCAGCCCAGAACTGTACACCCGTTGTCGGATACCCATCCGCCGGCACACGCACATCTGGCCATGTGGTATTGCAATTATAATGCACAGTATACACATCCGCCTCCCACTGGGCGATGGCATTTATATTACCGCTGTACATGCCAAGGGTGTCAAAATCAAGTGTTATACGATCACCCCCGTTATATGTAACACCATTTATCTGCCAACCGACAAACGTCCAACCATATTCGCCACTCATCGCGTCTTCAAGTTCCAATCGATCATTATAGTGCTTTGTTACCGGCTGTGGCGGATTTCCAACACCATGGGTTCCCTTTTGATATGTAATAGTTATATCATTTCCAACACATTGATTGTTCGCATTCAATTGATACCCATCCACACAAGACCATTTTGCATATAAATCTTTGTCCCCGTAATCAGTTGTGGTTATTTCATGCGGCATTGTGCAATTTTCGGTTAACGCCGCATTCCGACACCATGCATCAAACACACTGTTCGCACGCACCGGCACACCATAAACCGTCGCACCGATACCGTATGTGTATTCTGTCGGATATGCATTGGTAACAACATTACCCGCACCAAAATTACCGATACCCTCATTTATAAAGAATGTTCCCGTTACCGTGTCATACATACCAAGTACCCCATCACTATTATGACGCGCCGGAATAAGATTATAAAGCATTACACCATTTTGTTTCAAATACGTACGACCTATATTTCCATTCACGAAATTAACTGGAGTTCCACTGTTATTACGCGCTCCAATATATAATGGCAAAACATTACTAGACAACGCATTTGCATCTAAACTTGACCTGGCTAGTTCCGTTGTACCATCTGTATCGTAAAGTATCTGTGCATTATTTGTTGTTACAAATTTTACAATATGTCGGCCAGAATCTGCCGTAACTCCATTTGACGAAGTTGCGTTTATACCAATCATCCACTTATTACCATAAAAGTTTATTCCATACCTAGGAGTCATCTCCGAAGTTTTCATAAAACCTGTCCATGTTTGGAAACCACTCGCCGAATCTGCCTGCATTTCAATGACATTTTCAATGTTTTGTGAATTAGTTAAAATCACACCGGTATCAATATATTGATCGCCAGAAAAAGTTAAATAATCCAACTGCGTATATTCAGGTGGCACGACCGACGAATATTCATTTCCGCCATTCCATTCATAATTTATATCATATGTCGCCTCATTGCATTGGCCGGTATTTACCGTGGTTGTATGCTGTGTTCCATAATATGGCGGATTTGCACTAAGCGAATAACCATTATCGCACGAATCAGAATCAACCCAACATGTTGGGGTATTCGTTGCGGTCGCACTCGCCGTCGCGGTTCCATGCGAAACATTGCATGTAACATCCGCCCATTGCGCATAAAGCGTTAATCCGTTTGCCAAAATTGTGGGATCGGTTGTATCAATACCAACACCAATCTCGGCACTGCCATACGGTGTTCCGGTTCCATCCGATTCGGTGTTCCAACCCGTAAATATCCGTGCGCCATTGCTAATACTACATGAATTCCAAATTGGCGTATTACATGTTCCATCATAATAGCATGTCATTGTTCCAGACGTTGTTCCACCCGCACCGCCACATGTTCCCGTTCCGCCATTTTTATCCAAAACAATGTTTATCGTATCCGCAACACATATTGGATTATATGTCGATTCACTGGTGTTATTTTGTGTTGCCGGATTATAGGTCACACCATCTGGCGCCGTGCCATAATGATAACCGGTGGCGCATGTGGTGGCATAACTTGTATTTGCCCCAAGAGTTCGCGAACATGTTCCGTTTGAAATCGAATTTGCACAATCCTGGGCCCAACCGGCATATATCGTTACATCACCCGTTAAACCATTTACGAAAATCCGTCCCGTTGTAGTCGGCGCCCCAGTATGTGAAATAAGTTGCGCTGCACCGTTCGTTTGTGTCGCATTTATATCCGCCGCATCACTGGAACTCTGATAAAACCCGCGGAAACCCAATCCGGTGCGCGATGGTTTTACACTTTCATAATCTGCGGATGTATATTCCACCGTGCAAGTATCATTCTTGTACCACGTACTATCATGGGTATCGCCGGCCTCTCTGGTCTTGGCATACAAATACCTTATACCATACGATGCATTATCGTTGTTTTTATCCAAGGTAATCTTGTTGCACCATGGTTCCCAATTCGCGTTCAAGGTAACCGTTCCAGTGGTCACACCCAAATGATCCACATCACACGGAATTGTTTCACCCGCATCAAATGTATCAACATTCGGAACATTCCATCCCATAAACCACCAACCTTGCTGTGTAAGACCATTTGCAAGTGGATCCGATTGTGAACCATAAATACATGTCTGACTTTGCGGCGTCAATTCAGTTCCATGACCATTTTTATTGTATTGAATGGTTATTTCATTTCCAACGCAACTTTGTCCATCATCACTTAAATGATACCCCGCATCGCAAGACCATTTTGCATGTAACAATTTATCTTCGATGTCGGTTGTGGTGATTTCATGCGGCATTGCACAATCGTCAAATGTATTTCCGGCCGATTCCGTTCGGCACCAACCTTCGAACACACTGTTTGCGCGCACCGGCACACCATAAACCGTCGCCCCAACACCATATGTATATTCCATCGGATATTCATCGGTAGCACTCAAGGTCCCGGCTGTCGCACCTTTGAATTCCCCAGATACCGTATCATAGAATCCGGCTTCATCATTGCTGTCCTTAACAGGAACATAGTTCGCAATCAATGTACCCTGATTGTTCCACGCTTTGAACGAATAGACACGGATGCCTTCGTTGTTCCCGTTAATAGCCCCCTCTGTATTCCAGGCGTTTATACTCAAAGGGGTTGTATTGCTGCCAGAAGTTGTAAATGTTTTTGATATTATCGTTGTGTCGCCAGTTGTTAAAGTGCAATCTTTGTTATCCCAAACAAATTTATATCTTGTATTATTTTGGCAATTTACAGTTGAATCAACATAACTCCCAAAACCATAAAATCTAAACACACCAGATGATATATGTGCCAAACGCAAACCGTTTGTGCTTGAACTAGTTCTCGCCCCCAAATATGTTGTTGGGCTGGCAGTCATAGTTGTTGTCTGAAAATCTAACTCATAATGTCCATCATAAGTCGGTATTATATCTGTAAGTAAATACGAACCAGCGGGCATATCTACATATCCAACCTGACTATATTCCGCTGGCACGGCCGATGAATATGCGTTTCCGCCATTCCAATCATAATCAATATCATACACATCTGGCGCCCATTGTGCGGTAAAGGTCTTGTTTTCCTCGTAATTCCACGTCATATTACCCGGTTGCACAACATCTTCGGAATTGCTAACCGCCCAACCGGTGAAATGATGCCCCGTTTTGGCACAATCACCAACCGCAGCAACCGTAACCGTATTACCATAATGTATTGGATTTGGTGTCGTGTGTACCGGCGCCGTTCCTGTGCCCGTCCCGCACGCATAGGTCAATGTGTAATCGATTTGATTCTTGCACGCGTAATACTTTGCACTGGTTAATGGCGACGCAACGGGTGACTCATACGTTGTACCCGTACAACTAGCATTAGTTCCCCACGCATTTTGGAATGTCCACCCCGGTTTTTCCAGCAACAGCGCCGGATTACCAAATGCACAAGACACGCCTTCTTGGCATGTACGTTTTAACTGGGTGTCCCCATTATCCGTCACCCCTTCGGGCCATGTTGCTCCATCTATCGTTGTTCCACCATTTTTGTTCAACCATACATTTCGTTTGCAATCAGATTGCTCATTATGATCATTAGGATCATTAGAAGGTGCTACTGTCGCATAGTTCGTCGCACATGTGTGAACCCCCGTATCCGTTGCAACACTAACAGCCGGGGACGCTGACCCATAATTTACATTGTGTGCATCACTCCACCACAAATTTCCAGACGGCGTCGTGCAACCTGCGGCATACGGACTATTGACGTCTGGGTCTGCGGCGTTCACAACGCGTTGACCCGCAATACATGCAGCCACACATTGCGTAATAACGGTTTTACCGGTTGTATCAGTCGCCGCCCGATAATTCACAGGGCAGGTTCCGCAAGTTTGTCCACTGACACACCCAGCGTTTTGTGTACCACTTGGGTTTGGAACCGTTCCACCACCATTGCTGAAATAATCCGCGGACAATATACCGCAAGTATATCCACTAAGGCATCCATTACCCGTCTCCGTCGGCGCCGCGGCCGTTCCGCCACCGGTGCTGTAGTACCCACCGCTAACAATGCCACATGTGTTTCCGGTCACACATCCATTACCCGCGGCGGTCGGTGTCGCAATTGTTCCGCCGCCGGTGCTGTAATACCCGGCCGCCACGACCCCAGATATTCCTTGGTCGGCATCCCACGGCAAAAGCACCGCTGAAAAAGTCATATTTCCCGCACAATATTTTCCCGCCGGGCACAACGCGGTACATACAAAACTGTTCGCCGGCAAATAATATCCCGCATCGCATCCAACATCCCACCATGCATATAAACTGGCATTCTGGGCAACATCCCAATCTTTTGCGCTTGTTCCATCCGCATTATAATACTTCACGCCCGAATTCGATGTCTGTGGGTTATCGTAATATCCCGTAAAGGTATATGTGGTATGCTGTGCAGAATGCTCTGGTACCGCAACCGTCGGCATCGGCTGTCCATAGGTAACATTACTCACAGTTCCGTATGTTGTATTTGTGTCAATTCCGTCCTTTAATGTAACCGTATAAGCATTTGTTGTCCGGCAAGCATAAAAAGTATCAGTATCAGGATAATCGTTCGGCATATTAAACACGCGCGTAGTACTATCACAATCTGTGTCGGCCTGGTCGGTCCAACCACCGTGGAAAGTATGCCCGGTCAACACCAACACCGACGCATCCGGTAATGTACAATCTATATCATAATAACACAACCGTGAACCATTATTCGTACCACTTGCCCCACCAAGATTGCCACTACCGCCACGCTTGTTCAATGTTACATTTTTATAGCACTGATTTATTGATGTGTTACCCGTTCCAACCGTATTCGCAAAACCTGTTGGACAGGCATTCCTTATACCTGTGGTCCGACGATTATCCCCTGGGTCAGAATAATAAACCTGTGTCGCATTATCATTACAATAATAACCTTCGGTACACGCAACTTTACCAGCCCCCACCGTTTCAACCCATTTACCGGCTTCTAATACCAAATAACAATCACTGATATCGTCGCTGCCGGCCACACTATTTTCGTATTTTCCGTTTGTTGCCTGACTGCAAGAATACACCGTATTATACAGCGTTTCACCATCTACAGTTTCCATTCCCGGGCAATAGTTCCCCGCGGCACATTCGGTCCAATGCGCATACAACGTCACATTATTACCCGGTGTAAACTGACCTTCATTATTTCCCACGGGTGTCGCCCCATTAGCAACAAACCATCCCGCAAAAACATATCCCGGACGATACGCGATTGGCAAAGTAATCGACGCAATCGTCCATTGTCCCCACCAAGTCGCGTCGGAATTTGTGCTCGTTCCAGCCGCAATACCTTCACTAGTTATATTACCGGTATCACCTGAAATGTATAAACCCTCTCCATTTGCAGAATCATAGTATCCATTAAATGTGGCAACCGCTTGGGCCGAATTTGCCGCACCGGTTTCCAATGTGCCACCCGATACATCATACGTCACCGTATACGCAAACGAATCGGGCAATGTAACAGGATTAGAATTCGCACCACTAACCGCCATCAACTGTTGATGAGTGTTATCAAGGTAAACACCCGCCCCAGAACTTGCTCCACTATCTATCGAATAAATCGTGTTCGTTCCACCAGTCACACCACTAAGTGCGTGTTGTAAACTAATTGTATGATTGTGACTATCGCTGCAACTAGCCGTGCAATCTGTACCATCGCAACTCCACGATGTTCCGGTATATCCGGTGGCACACGTAATTACATTTACCTGGCACTCATTATTTGATGATGTCGTTGAACACGCGGTCGCATTTGTTCCTGGTGTACAATTGCACTCACCCCAATTTGCACGCAGTGTCGTATCACTTTGAACATTGTATGGATATTCCGCACCAACATTTGGGAAGTTTCCACCCGAAACACGTGTCCATGTGGTCACAATATGATTCGCCCACAAGAATTCATCCGTATCTTTTGCATCATTTGTCGTAAACGTTTGATTATAACGGACATTATCATCCACCGCACCATTCCCATGACCATTTGCATCATATGTTATTGTGTACGGAATACAAACAGTATTGTAAACATTTAGTGCCGAATCCGGACTAAGGTGATACCCACTTTCGCACGCGGTCGTATATGAACATGTTCCTGGCACAGTCGTTGCATCCAACGTGCATGTAGCATGGGTTGTATTACATGCATTGCACCACTGTGCCATTATACCGGTACTTGTTCCACTGGTAACACCAGTATATGTTTCAACGCATCCATTTGTAACGGTATCCCCACCGTCGACATAATCATTATTCACCAACTTCCATCCATTAAACACCAATGCATTACTGTTCACTGGTGCACCACCAGGCAATGTCAAATCACCACCATAAGTGCACTGATCATTTGGCAATTCTTGGTAATTTCCATTATTTTCATTCCAATTCAATATAATCGTATTCGCAACACAGGCACTGCCGGTGTCACTATACCCCGTTTCACAACGCCACTTTGCGTACAATGTTTTATCACCCAAATCCGTTGTCGTTATTTCATACGGCATCGCACAACCGGTAAACGGATTTTCCGTCCGACACCAACCCTGAAACACACTATGTTCGCGCATCGGAACAGCGTAAATCTTCGCCCCAACACCGTAAGTATAATTGTTCGGATACAATGTTGTACTTATATCCACAGCCGGTCCGGCGGCAAAATTTGTCCCAGACGGCACACTGGTAAAGAATTGCCCAGACACCGTATCATACATTCCAACAACCGTTACACCGTTTTCAACATGTGACACCGGAATTAAATTTTGAATTAATTCGCCACTCGCATTCCAAACCCTATAGGAATAATACCTTGATTTCGCATTTGAACTCGGGGTGGTTCCACCTGGATTAATGGTACCTAAGAACAGGTTGTAATTAAATTCAAACGAAGAATCATGTCCAGCACTTTTACCTTTATCCACACCATCAAAGTAAACCTCACCATCCACTACGCGTAATACATGTCGATCGGTATTTTTTGTTCCCAAATCAACATAAGATCGTTGACCGGCCCTTGCTTCCCATCTTACAGCCCAACCATTAACATATGTTAAACTCATATTTTGTCCACTATATCCAGACTGATTAAATACACCCCAATTCCGATAGTTACCAGTATCTGTTTGCTGAAATTCAAGTTCATACGTATACCCCATATTTCCCTTTATCCCTGTGTCAATATACTGTGTACCATTCGATTCAATGAATTCACGTGGTGTGTATCCCGCCGGTAATGTCCGCGAACCACCGTTTTCATCATAGTATATGTTATATGTAATCGGTGTCCATTGTGCGGTAAGGGTTATATCAACCGTCGCATTGTTCGATGTATCACCAAAGGTCAGTGTCGGTTCGGGCAGGTTATTGTTAGTATCTATATAAGTTACCCCATTTAACGCATAACCATTAAATGTGTGCCCGGTTTTCTGTGGCAAAGTTATCGTTGTCACATGGTTTTGGGCCGCATCATGCCAGAATCCTCCAGTTGTGCCATAATGTTCCCATACCTGACTCGTTCCCGGCGTAGTGGCCCCATTGTTATCAAATGTTATATGATATTCCTTGGCCACCCACCGCGCCGTAAGAGTTTGATTTTCAGTATAATCCCATGCGCGCCAAACACCAGCCCCCCACGTATCGCTTGCACTATGTCCCGGCGTTACATTCCAACCATTGAAATAATGCCCCATCAATGATGTTTCACAATTCGCCTGTGCCAAGGTTTTCGTTGTATAACTTCCGTTTGGATCATTATTTGGATTATACGTCGCCGTATCCGTTGAACCGGCACCATTACCAATACCGCAATCATATGTCACGGTATATGTATTCGGTGTCCAATGCGCATACCATGTCGTTTCCGCGGTAATTGTGGTCGCCCCAGGCGTTGTCCAACTTCCATTTTCAAAGGTTCCCTTTGGATTTCCGTTTGTTGCCTCATCATAATACCCCGCAAATGTGTGACCCGGCATTGTCGGTAATTGATCACCAGACAACGATACACTTGAACTAAAATTCCCACTGGTCCCAATACGCCACCCGGTTCCATACTTTTCATTCAAAACAGTGACGGCCGAACCATTTGTTGTTCCACCATTCTTATTCAGATTCAATTTATACACATTTCCATTCCAACGCGCATAAAGCGTCCTATCCTGGGTCGCGGCCCATCCATATTCACCGGTCCACCCGGCAATCGTTGTCGTTGTTAAATTACCATTTGCGTCATATATTTGACTTCCATCACCACTTGATGTTGTCCACCAACCATCAAATGTGTAATAATTCCGCGTAACGGTTGGCGCCGCAATTGGCGTATCACTGGTGGCGGTTGTGTACAAATCTGGGCTATTATACCTTATATACCGCCCACTGCTGTCGCCCAACGTCCCACCATTTGGATTAAAGGTTACCGTCCTTTGGGTCAAAGTCACCTCTGTCGGATTACTCGAAGTTCCTGTCGCACTAAGTCCACCTTCACCACTGGCGGTTATTTTGGCTTTGTAATACCTTGTCCCGTGGAAAGCGGCTGCGCCAACGGTGGGCGACGTCGTCCAATTTCCATACGTGCCATCACTTGATGTTGAATAACCATATTGATATGCGAATGATATTCCACTATCACTGCCGTAATCAGTACTATTCCCAAGGGTTCCCACAAGGGTTACATCTTGATAGTTATATATCTGCGTCACACCACCACTGATTGTCGGGACTGGTGTTTTTACCCCCGTTGCGGCAACAGTTATCTCTGCATCGCCATCACCAACCGTAAACACTCCATTATTAAGCGTTCCAGCACCACTCGTCTTTGTATACGCATACCCACTGGTTGCGATATAGCCAAGTTTTAATACCGGTGACACCACTGTCGACAAGGTTATTTGCTCCCCAAAATCAAAATATTTATAAACTGATCCGGACCCATCGCTTACCCATCCGTCGCCAACACCGGCCACTGTCGAAACACCCGCGCCCGGATTAACCGTCACTTTCACATCTCCCGGTTCTGAACATGCCGGGGCCTCATAAGGATATTCACAATTCCAAACCGCCGTAAACTTCACCGTCGCATCCGCATTCGCACGCAGATTTTTGAAATACTGTCTATCCGGTGTAATGGTTGTGTAACCCCAACTTGTTCCCGTTCCGTGGGCGGCCACGTTCGAATCTGACGTACCATAATAGTGCGTAACACCCGATTGCATATTTGTTACGTTCCACCCGGCAAAGGAAGTTTGATGCCCCGTCGGCGTCGGATTATCCACATGGAACACGGTGCCAAACGTCACCGTTTCCGGCTGATCCGTTCCTGCGGTTCCCCCGTTAGTATTATACGATATGTTATACGTATTCGCCGTCCATTTGGCATACAATGTCTTACTCTGTGTGAAGTATTTAGGATTGGTCGGCAACGCACCATCCGTTCCGATGACCTGGGCGCCACTAAAATTACTATTGGCATAATATCCACCAAATGTGTGTCCTGTCTTTGTCGGCACGGTAATTGATAAAGTTGTCGTCCAATCGGTTGGATTACTTGATAACGCGTACCCATTATCATACTTTTCATAGAATGTTGCCGTTCCATTGGTTGCACCATTTCTATCCAAAGTGATTGTATAGATCTTGCCGTCCCAGTGTGGATATAAATCTTTGCCATTTGTGGATGTAACAACCCATTTTGTCTCACCATTGGCATAATTTACATACCCCGAAACATTGTTAGATGTCAAGGTCCTGTCCCCATCGTACACCATGCTACCACCATCCGCCGACGTCCACCAACCGGCAAAATTATAGTTACTCTTTGTTGCACTTGGAACGGTTGCGGGCGTATCAGTTGCCGGACTAAATTCACCACTATACAGATTTCCATTTATATTATACGGCGCATAAAGCGGCGAAGATCCAACCAATGTTTCCCCGGTGCCGACATTAAACTTTATTGGCGCATTTTGGAGTTTTACCTCCGCCGGCGTTGCCGAAACGCCCGCCGAACTGGCAAGTTCACCTTCACCATGGGCGGTTATTTCAACCTTGTGATACTTGGTATCAAGATATGCATCTTTCGCAATTGTTTTCGTATTAATATCGGACGTCGTATAGTCATATGTCCCATCACTTGTATCCGATACACCAAACCGATATGTGAAAGATATTCCGGAATCATAATCTGTACTATTACTCACGGTCCCTGTAAGTGTTGTGCTTTGGTAATTATATACCTTTGTTGCACCACCACTAATTGTCGGTACCGGCGTAGTTATCCCAGTGGCATCTATGTATATCGTCGCATCACCGGAACCAACCTTAAATTTCGTATTATTTTCTATCAGTTGCCCATTACCAGAAACCGTAACGCGATATGTCCGCCCAGTATAACCACCTTTTAAGGTCGCATTAATATCCCCAAGTGTTACTTCACCATCAGTATTGTACGACCGGGTTATTGTACCTGTATCATTACCACTCCACCCGGTACCACCATTTAATTTACTAACACCATAACCCGCCTTAATAGTTATAACATGTGCACCCGGTTCCGAACAATCGGCATTGCCCCATCCTTGGGTGCATTCCCATTTTGCCGTAAACGTAACGGTTCCGGCACTTCCGCGCAGGTCTTTGAAATATACCATACTTGGACCATCATTCGTTTGCGACAAATCCAAACCCGTATTGGTGGTCGTATTTGTTACCGAAGAATCTTGTCCATATTTATGCGCAACACCATCGTCCATACCGGTTATTATCCAACCCTTGAACGTTCCGTGTTCATGCGTTGGAGCTGGCACACGGAACGCATTTCCACCAAACGTTGCAACCGACGGACAAACGGCTGGATTACCGCTATCAGAACACGTATCATGACTGCCACCGTTCCAGTCATAAGATATATTATAACTCAACGATTCCCAACATGCATACAATGTCGAACCATTTTCATTTTCAAAATATGTTGCATGCTGAACATCGCCCGCGGTACTGGTCGCATTAAGGTTCAATGTTCCATCGGCATTAACAATCTTGGTTCCCTGACAATTTTGTTGTGTATAATATCCATTAAATATGTATCCGTCCCTTGTCGGCAATTGGGGCCCAGACAATTGGAAACTGCCTGCTGAAACAAAATCACCATGTGTTCCGGCCTTCCACCCAGTATTCCATTTTTGTTTCAACAAGGTTACGACTGTACCACTCATACTGCCACCCGGGGTTCCATCATCGGGGTCCAAAGTAATATCATATACTTTCGGGTCCCAATGCGCATAGACATCTGTATCTGATGTAAAGGACTTTGAGGCAACTTCGCTATGCATTTCTGAATCTGTATTGTTTGGTCCTGCCACCCAACCATTGGCATTAATATAAATTTCTCCATCACTGGCCGCGGTCCATAAACCATCAAAAGTATAATGTTGCGCTCCAAAGTCGAGACTACTGTTGTACTGTTCGTTGGCAAGCGCCATCATAAACGTCTTATAGTTTCCAGTATTAAGTGCACCAAGCAAACTAGCATTTTCATCTAACGGAACCGGCCACAGGTATAAATGTTCATATTTTGGTGTTGTCGTAAAAAGCATAAAATCGCCTAGGGTGCTATTTACCGAATACACAGGCACGGGAACCTGAGAAGATTCCAACGCCCCATTAGGATCAAACAAACTAGAATTATACAAATACCCCCAGCTATATTTCCCAACAGTCCCCGCTTGAAGCAAACTAAAATCTTCCAAACACGCATTGCAACTTTCTGTTACCGTTTGCCCATCTGATGTATACGTTGGGCAATTTTTATCACATATTATACGATAACGTTTTGGAGCGCACATCCCAGCATTAAATTCAACAAATCCGCTATTGCTGCCATATTCTGCAACCTGAGCATCAAATGTATACGTTGACGTATACCCCGTCGCACAAGTCCATTTTGCATAAAGTGCTATGTCGCCAGTCTGATTTTGTGGTGCAATTTGTGTCACGCAATTATTACCATCTATATCACACCATTGAACAGACGCGGCATGATGATCATCGTAAACAGTGTTGTTCAAATCTGGATTCAACGTCACAGACCCATTTGGATTATAAGTATATGATTGCGTATTCAACTCAACATTCGTCCCATACGCTGGATTATCATAATATGTGATGGTATGACCCGCACCAACACAATCCGGCAAAGTAACGGTCGCATAACTATCGGGTTCACCAATAATCTCACAATTATTTCCTTCACACGTATAGTTGGCCGGACAAGTTATCGTATAAACACATGCATTAAGATCACTTGTCGCTACCGAAACACTCGTGGCACCTGTGGCACCGGTATAACTACACGGTCTCCACTGCGCATACAGCGTTTGATTTAGCGTTTGATTTTGTGCAGCATCGTATGTATCGCCATTGACACCAACACTTGTCCCGGCATTCTCATTCGACGTTGTCCACCATCCGATAAAAACATACCCCGGTTGTCCAAAATACCCCGCACCAGAGTTATAAACGTCCGGCAAAGTCAAATTTGCAACCTGTGTCCATTGTGCATTCCATGTGGCGTTTGCCGTAAGTATTTTTGCTTTATCTGTACCACTCTGCGTAATCTTACCATCCGCGGCGATATACTTTGTTCCATTTGATGACGCACTAAAATATCCATTAAACGTCCACCCAGGATACTGAGTAGCCGGCCCATTCGGTGCACCATTATAATTCAAATCAAACGAAACAGTATATTTATGTTCGGGCAGGGTAATCGCCGGTCCATTATCTTTATCCATCAACGTCAACGTGCCATCAACATTTAAATACGCACCCGAATCATATATTGATGTCAAAGACGCCGTTCCATTAACCAAAGCATCCGCATTATCCAATGTAATCGTGAACTGTTTCGGTGTCCAATGTGCATACCATTTTGCGTTGTTATCAACAAGTGTCTTTGCATCTGCTGTAACTGTCCATGCATTGTTCACTTTTGCGACTAACTGGGTTCCACTATCATCGCGTGTAGTCCAATACCCACTAAATGTATATCCGGTCCATGACGGAATTAAATCACTGGGCAACTGATAATTCGTACCAAATGTGCCAGTATTCGCATTGTTCCAACCATTTCCGTATTCTTCATACAAAGTCCCTTTTTGGTTATAATCCGTGCTGCTGTGATTCCGCATCAATTTCACACTATAAACATGCGGTATCCAATGCGCATAGACCGTCGCATCAGATGTAAAGAATTTCGAAAGAGCCTTGCCATCCGCATTTCGTTGCGACCACGGCGTTGTTCCATTTACCGTCGGTAAATATCTATACTGACTATCTTCTGATGTCGCATCTGTCCATAAACCGTTAAAGTCATAGTGACTTGTTCCAAATGTTTTGTTATTCAATTGTGTCAAAGCAGTCATATAAGCAACATAATCATTTTGCATAAAGATGCTACTAGCGGGCATGTCCAAAGGATCTGTTCCTGCACCAATCCCATTATAAGAATATAAAGGTCTTATTCCAAAACTTGTATCTCCACTTTGTCCATATTCATCCCCCCCAAATGGTAAATATTGTGAACCTGAACCATGTGGCAAAACCGCCCCCAAGGCCCCGACTACACCGACCTGCGTTTCCCACTGTTGTGAATAAACACCATATCTTTGACCCAAATGATATTGCGAAAAGATATCTTCCAAACACGCATTACATGTTTCACCCGCCGGACAATTTTTGTTACAAGTAACCACATAATTCCCAGGCGCACAAGCCCCCGCAAGATATTCATGGCTTTGATTATCATAATCGGCTGTAACCCGAACATCATAATTATAGGTTCTGTATCCCGTTTTACACCCAGCCCACTTTGCATAATATGGTTTATCACCATATGTCGTATCAGGTATCGTCTGTGTCGTGGCACAGCCCGAATATACACCCGTTGATTCATCATAGCCCGTGCACCATGATTCAAAATTCTCTGATGGTGATGTCGGCACAGCATTAACCTCCGTCTCAACCCCATATGTATATGTATCAATCGTCCCCGCCGGCAAAGTTCCACCATGTTCGGTTACATTTTGATAATCTATGCTATAAGTCCGTGGCAAACATTTTGCACTATCCAACACACCGCTATAACTGCCCACCGTCGCAATAATATCAAAATTCTGCGTTGTATTGTTTCCACCATATTGCGTATATCCATATGGCGTTTGATCACAGACAATATGATACGCACACGCACCACCAATCGCACCTATTGCGTTCATGGTCGCATGTGGATCCGATGGTTGTGTGTGTGAACACACCTGCCAATGTGCATACCATGTTTTGTTTCCGTTTATACTCTGACTGAAACAATTTTCGCAATTCATATTACCATTGCCGTCCGTTATCTGCTGACCACCACTGGTCGCGGTAAACCACCCCAAGAACACATGTCCGTCCCATGTTGGTATCATATTCTCCAAATCGTAATTTTGATATTGGAAATCTTGATTTGAAACCGTTTTGGGTTGCCACACAGCCGTCCAAGTTTGATTTGTAGTATACTCCTTACCGTCGGTATCACCTTGGGAAGTAATATGGCCCGGGTTTGATTCTTGACTGCCATTCTCTTTGACATTACCTTTTATCATCCTTGTGTTGTCGGTATTATAATAACCTTGGAACGGCAACCCCACAGGAACACTTAACAAATTATTGCCACTATAACTTTGTCCGCCTGCATTCAACGTGGCATCACCAGAATTGCCATCATTCAGCGCAAAGGTTATATTCACGGTTTTCATCGGCAATGAAGTAAGCGGATTATTACCGGTTGTCATTTGCACAGTGCGCTCTGAATCCCGATAAACACCATTGGCATACCGTGTATACACTGCCGCCGGTCCACCCGTTCCGCCATTGGGGCTAAGTGTAATTGTGGTCTGAACCGGTTGCCAATCGGGGATAACATCTGAACCCCCATATAATGTCCAGGTATACGTAGCATTCGGGTTGACCACATCATTGGTACCAAGGACTTTCCACCGGGCAAACTCGTACCCAGTTTTGGTACAAGAAGCCCCAACGCTAAGTGCAGGCATAGTGATAACATCGGCATTCGGATGATTCGTCGGATCAATATAAATATTTGATATTGTATGAATCGTCGTATTGGAATCTTCGTCACACTTAAATGTTGCGGTAAATGGCCCCGTCATAGTCGTCCAATGCGCATACCAATTTCCACTTGCCCCAACCATAAACGTCGCCGCCTCACCAACAAAATTTCCGTTCAAATCGGTCATACGTGCCCCGGTATTATCACGCGTTGTAAAATAACCATCAAAATTATACGTATATGTTCCATCGGACCAACTTGCCGGAATAGTCGGCGCCCCAGACCACGAAGTCGCATATGTTTCCGTAATCGTTCCAACGTTCGTGTCATCATTGCTGTCATGATTTCGTTTCAATGTTATGGTATATGTCTCCGGCGTATATGTCATATAGAATTCAACGTTTTGTTGACCATCCCACGATACATTGTTGCTAGTAGGATAGGTTTCGCCCCCCCCCCAGTATACATGACTATTTGTTCCATAAACACATGCCGAACCATCGCACGTCCATTGTCTGTTGGTATTATTGTAATGATTCGGGGCACTACACCCACTTACCGCCGGAAATGTAAACGTAACACTGCCCGACTGCACCGGTTCTACAAATATCGAACTCGGGGCGGTCCCGCTTCCGATACCACAACTAAACGTTGCCACCGGCGCACATGAAACATGCCCATTCCAATAATCTTCAAACCCAGTTGTATATTGCGTTAAATTATACGAACCGCACGATGTGGCGAGGTTGGTATCACCACCAAATATATCCGTCATAAAATATGTAGCATCATTATCAGTAACATTCGCAAACAACGTTTTCGGAATATACCCCCCCAAAGCCGTATTATTAGCAAACATACCACTAAACATAAACGTCCTATCAACCCCTGGCGCATCTATTGTTCCAAACAATGTCGCGGGCAGGGCAGTTAACGCGGTACAAGCCACAAATGTACCATAAAACATGCTGGCTGCTGAATCATTCACATTTCCAGTAGCACTTACACCACTAAACAAACTATCTGGTATCAATTGCAAATGGTTACACCCAGCAAATGTTTGATTAAACATTGCTTGTGCAACACCGGAAACACCGCCAAACAACCCAGGGGGTAACGACGTCAAGCCAGACTGCATAAACGTGGCCCTAAACATCTGATTAGCCGCCCCAGACACACCGCTAAACAAGCCGGCCTGAACTGTTTTCAAATTTGTACACCCAGCGAAGGTTGATGCAAACAACCCCTTCGCATTTCCCGTTATTCCTATAAACAAATTCTCTGGTATCGGATTCGTATCAGTATTTATAGGCATCCCTGCAAATGTAGCAGCGAACATATCTTCCGCCGCACCTGATACACCATAATAAGTCCCATTTATCGTAGTACGACCAAACAACGTTCCCGGTATACTCGTTAATCCCGTATTAGCAAATGTGTTTGAAAACATATATGATCTTGAGCCAGTCACACCAACATAATTTCCATCAGACATATAGCCAAACAAATCTTCGGGTATATTACCATTCAAGTTACTACAACCCTTAAATGCATGAGAAAATGATGGAGTGCCAGATAACGTACTATTAACCGTCGGGAAAACCGCACCAAGTGAACCAGATATAGCCGCCACAAGACTTGATGTCGGTGCAACCCCATCAATACCCAGGGCTTCACCAAAATATATTGCCGGCACACTAGTATAA
Organism: Alphaproteobacteria bacterium; assembly: GCA_017616785.1. Classification (GTDB taxonomy): domain Bacteria; phylum Pseudomonadota; class Alphaproteobacteria; order Rs-D84; family Rs-D84; genus Enterousia. The sequence continues at coordinate 40,287 of JAFZXK010000012.1, read as the reverse complement.
ATATCTAGGTGCTCAATAATATCGGTATTATACGACACACTTGTTCCCACTGTTCGCCAAATCTTAATTGTTTTTGCCCCGGACGTTCCATAAACATGCGAATACATGGTGAGGTTGGTATTATCAGGCGTAATACGTACTATACTGTTGGTATTTTGGTTATCCGCATCCCAATCAACCCAGAAATCACCCGCCGCGGACATCGCAAACTTAAATTCTGTATTTGCCGCTAACTCCGTCGTTGTCACCGCAAAATATCCATTTGGGTTCGTTGGGGCAGTTTGTATATCATCATACTTTGCATAAAACTTTAAAGTAGTACTAGTACCACCACCCAATGCTTCAAGCAAATTCAATGCATCCGTTCCGGTAACCTGTATGGTTCTACTGCCATCCACAACCAACGTTCCGGTGCCATTCTGACCGGTATAGTACCCACTAAATACCTGACCCGTTGGCGGTGTTGGCGGATTAATAGATGTAATAGGCGTAGAACCATTTGAATTTGCGGTCCATCCGACATTTGCCTGATAATACATATATGTGCTGCAACCGCTGTCACAGGTGCCGTTACCAGCAATCAACTGTACCGCATACTGCCGCATTGTCCAATTGGCGGTTATTTGTGCACCGTTTTGCCCTATGGTAGTCACCGGAACATCTATAAAATCACCCTCAGAATCGATAACCTGTGTTCCTGTGCCATTGTTTCCGGTATAATATCCGTTAAATGTATACCCGGCCATTACAGGTTTTGGATTCATAGTCGTTATCTGACTGGGGGCGACGGCGGTGTTCCCAGTATACCAATGTCCGTTCCAGAAATAAACGCTATCTGGCGATGGGGTATTATCTGGATTATTATGATTCAATGTTACATAATAAATACTGCGTGTCACACTTACGAGATTTATAGACCCCGTAATTACGAAAGGAGAAACATTCTGTCCAAGACCATATTCGGTTGAGGTATTCTGTTGTTGCCACCCGGCGAGGCGACTTCCCGCGGACGACGGTGATGCGGATACAGGGTCACCACATGCGGTTCCACCATTTCCATCCCATATGGTATATGGAGCATTATTGGCCACATACTCCGTATGCACCAGATTATTGCCACAATAATAATTTACCGCATACAGCACCGCATCATAACCAGCCACCAATTCGGTTGGGGCATTCGACATCGGCCACGCATCACGCACCGGATTTAAGTTACCATCATAATACTTTGTATTTCCATCAAAATAACCTTTAAAAGTATATCCACTTGCCGCCGTTGGTTTACAGTCATTACCAATCGGCGTCAACGGCAACCCCGCATATTCCAAAACCTTGCCACTACAATTTGACCACGAACCCATAGCACCAGCATCCAATTTAACCTCTTGCGGTGCGACCCAATGCGCATAAATGGTTACTGGTGCAGCACTGTAAAGTTCACCCTTTATAAACCCTTCGCTATCGACTCTTTCATACCCACCACTACTATGGGTATAATACCCACCAAATGCATTGTTTCCATTGGTCGGCCGTGATATTCCAGCATCAAATATCGAACCCAAAATCGCCGTTGCACCTTCGCATGTACAACTCGACCCGGTGCTATTACAAGACGCGGATTGACAAGTAAAGAATCCCAAAGACACACTACCATTAAAACCTTCAAAAATCTTATTAATAACCTGGGCTGGACCAATCGTTCCACCATTTAGATCCAATGTAACCTTTTTGTAAACATAGGTCGGTGCCGTCGACGACCATGTCGCGGTTAGGGTGATGCCAGTCACCCCAGCAGTATTATTCGTGGCATTCGCCAAATTTCCACCCTCGGGGTAAACACTTTGGGCGCATGCCCCGCCGTTACTTAACGTACACGCCCATCCGTTGAATACTTGTCCAGAAGACGGTGGCTCTGGCGCCGCCGCCGCAGCGCACGTCGTTCCATATGTACACGTTGCTGAACCACCGGTGGAATATGAAATACTAAATGTCCATTTTGCATATATGGTTAAATCACCGGAAATCCCGTTATTCAACTGGTTAAAGGTTCCATCGGGGTTTATATAAGCCCTTCCAGTTCCACCAGCATCCGCAAAATGCCCACCATACACCCAACCATTTTTCGTTGGCACGGTTATATTGTTTACTGTGGCCGCATCACACGATTGTGTTGCTCTAAAACCGGATACAGAACACCCACTTAACGGATAATACAAAGGTTTCGGAACCGAACCGGTCGTTTCATCCCGGTCATTTATCGTCAACGTCGCCCATGTTGGTGCACTCTGCCACAATGGATACAAATGAATTCCATCCGTGATTGCCCCCGTTACATCGTCCCCGGTAAGAAATGTTCCATTTTCACGAACAATCTGTATTCCACCACCATCCGGCGCCGTATAATAACCAAGAAAATCAAAGCTTCCATTTTGCGGCAAACTTGTTAACGCGGTTATAGGTTGCGTGGCACCACTATCCGAATACCAATTTCCACCATAAAAATAAACAGGATTTGGCGAAACACCAGTGCCATTCAAATACACCGTCATCGCATTCCACCGGGCATAAATAGTGTTGAATGCCGGCAAACTGTTATTCCACAACGAATTTATATCCGTGGTATTACCATTCGCATTACAATATTGCGTTCCACCAGTTGTACCGCTGGTACTGTACATTCCCCCAAACGCATACCCCGAACGCGTCGGAAGTTCCTGTACGCCCTGAATGGTCCAAAAAAGTTTTGTAGGACTAAATATTGCCTGATTCCCCGCCGCATCCCTGGGCATACGCCACTGCAAATCATCACATATACCATCCCTATAAATATAACACTGCAAATATACCCAATCACCACGATTTTCAAACCTTATACTACGCCCGGTTCCACCAAAATTATAATCAGTCGTATCAAACTCAATTGGCTGGTCCAGATTTGGCCACATATTACCAACCGTATCACCACCGTTTTTATCCAAAACAAATAATTTTGTATGTCCAAAAGGATTATTAATTCCACCAGGAACCAACGGCACCCAACATGCATAAATTGTGCCATCATACTGCGTTCCAGTCCATGTACCTTCGTGTGTCAATATCTGCTGGGCATTACTGGCACAATCCTGTGCAGTATAATACCCGGCAAACCCGTACCCAGGTCTATATGGAAAAGCCATCAATTGTGTATTGGAATTCAATCTTTCGATACTATGTGGCGCACCGGCATATATTGCACCACCATCATTCAATGTAACCAATGCATTCGCCGAAAGTGCGCCAAAACCGCATATAACTGCAACGACAAAAACCCTAAAAAACCGCAGAAAACGTGACATTCAATCCCTTTCCTTCCATTCCTATGACCCCAGTGTAGAAAATTAGATAACCAACCGCAACCAAAAAAAATTTTTTTTTATGTTTTTTTATAAAAAGTATTTGCAATTTTTTTTCATTTGCGTATTATAATCACGAATAGTTGAATAAAGGCATAGCCGTCGCAACTTTTTCCGTGGCGGAGGAAAGTCCGGACTGCATTGGGACAACACACCGGCCAATCACCGGGCAGAGCAATCTGACGATTAGAGCAACAGTGACGATACGGGTTTAACCCGGGTGAAACGGGCAATCTCTGTGTGCAGCAACTTCAAATAGGTTTCCAATGATCGTCCCAAATCGGAAACGGGTAGAGGGCTTGATGCTTTGTGGTAACACATTGCACAGATTAATTATGCCTGCCACCCATTTGTTTGGTGTTGAACGCGCCGGAACAACACTGAATATGGGCGGAACAGAATCCGGCTTATCATTCGGCTATCACGGCAATCCGTCCCCGTCCGGGGACGATTTTTTATTCCCCTTCGCGGGCGAAGGGGGGGACCGCGGGACGCGGTGGGGTAGTGGTGGCGCAAAGCGCCAATGGACTTAGTCTCGGCGGAGCAAAGCGTAGACGGACCCATACCCCGTCGCCGTTCGGCGCCGCCCCTTTCCGCGGGAAAGGGGATCGATCCCCTTCGCCGGGCGAAGGGGTGCGGCATAACATGCCGCGGGGTAGTGGCCCCTCCCTATGACAAAATCAACATCTTGACAACACGTAAATTTTTCGTTATAATTAAGGGGACGTACAAAGGAAAGAAACATGAAAAAACAAAAAGTAAACTATATATTTTACCTTGCGGCGTTAATGGCCATTGCCAACAACGCATGTACCAAGGAACCAATCCCCGATGTCGCCACATCAAAACAAACACCATCAATGGCACCAAACGATTCAAGCCTTTTGGTTCCAATGGACCCGGGCGAACCGGCCACAATGTTGACGGCGGACCAAAAGGCAACCATTACATGGAACTGGTATAATTGGATTGGCTACAATGATTTTATAAATCCGGACACAATTGAATACTATGCCAATCGCCATAATATTGATCGGATTACATTGATGCCGGATACAAATTCTTTTCAATCAAACGTCATAACTTGCACCTACTATACACCCTATGATTTTCATCGCGCACGTGATACAATTGGCAAATACTGGGACATATTGGAACAATACGGCAAAACAGTAAATGCGGGTAACGCAATAATATATGTGAACAAATACACTGGTGCGCATTTACCACATAACGGTTATGAACCATATGGCATGTCATTGGAAGACAGCGTTTGGTACACCAGCAAAGGCTATCGTATTATGCGGGGTGATTTTAATTATAAATCTGGCGATACAAATACACAGCATGAATATAAATCACGCATGGACAGCGTTCGTCCCGCACTTTACACAAAACAGATGCAGCAATTTGATACCGCAAAATATAATCGGCGCCGTCAAAACTTGTATAAGGGCAGATAGGTTTCACGCCCAAAGTTTAATATTCAAACAAACGCGGGGCTTTTGCCCCGCGTACTAACACTAACACTAACCACTACATCACCGTTCCCTGCGCCGGATAGAATGTCAGTTGAATCTCACGCCATGTTTTATATTCTTCACGCGGCAACATGTCCAGGGGTTGGCACGCATTTATTGCCGCACGGATTGTATCCAGCACATATGCAAACGCCGGATCAGATTCCGCCCTTGACGCACCTTCGAACCATACATTCGCAACCGTTCCATTTGTCCGCATCGTTAAATGCGCGACCGCACGAATACCCGAAATATCCGGACGCGATGTATCAATCACCCAACAACGCGTCATTTTATACCGCAACGCATCAATAATCGAAATGGCCAGTCCCGTATGCAACGAAGTCGTGTTTCGATTCACACGAATTACGGTCTTTTTAACCGTCGCCGGCTTATCATCGGGCTTTTCTTCCTTTGGGTTCGCATCGTCCCTTTCCGCCGGTTTTTCTTCGGGCATAACAGTCGGCGTTTCAATCTTTTGTTCCGTTTTTACCGCGGCATCTTGTTCCGGTTTTGGCTTTGGTTCCGCGGGTTTTTCTTCCTTTTTCTCATCTTTGTCCGGAACATTAGTATTATACAAAACGGACTCGTCCCCGGTAACCTTTACCTGGCTTAAATCTATCATCATTATCTGAATCCGATCGGGTGCAACAAACCTTTCGCGTTCGCCAATAACCACACTCGCAATAAAAACCAAGACGCACAAAACAACCAAATGCCCAAGGACCGAAAGCCCAATGTTTTCAGATGCAAAATGATTGAATCCCGCCATATTTTATTTTTCCAGTTTCGTTCTGAGCCCAATTTTTTGAAAACCCGCGGTCTTTAATTTTCCCATAACATTCATCACCGCGCCATAGTCCGCATGCGTATCCCCATTTATAACAATGGTCAAGTTGGGATTTTCACCCCGCATTGCGACCGCACGGGTCACAACCTCATCAGCCGGTAATTCCACAGTTCCCAAATAATATCGACCAGCCGAATCGACACTAACCTGCATCGCGTGGTCGGTCCCGGTCAAAACCGTTGTTCCGGCGTTTGGCAATTCCAAATCGATTCCATTTGTCATCATCGGTGTCGTCACCATAAACACCGCAAGCAACACCGTCATAACATCAATCATTGGTGTCAAAGTAATGGTTGCATCCGAAATCCAACGTCTTTTACGCGACATCTTCGTGTCCCCCTATCGCGTCATATAAATCATCGGCGCGCTTTGAAAAAACCTGATGCGCGATTGCCGCCGGAATCGCAACAATAAGTCCCAACGCCGTCGTTCCCAACGCAATGGCAAGTCCCGGCGCAATCACACCAATACTTACCGATTGATTTGCACCAATCGAAGAAAATGAATCCATAACCCCCCAAACCGTTCCAAAGAGTCCGATAAACGGCGAAATATACGCAACCATCGCCAAAAACCAAAGGTTTTTATCAAACGGACGAATCGCTACATCGGGATTTCCCGTCGGCTTTTTATGACGCACGGCGCGGAAAAGTCGTATTTTTTCAACAATCACCGCCCAAGACAACACACTAAACACCACCAGCACCACCGACGCAACCGCCGTTATGACATCGGTTGTAAATAATTTCCATAACGAAAACGAATTCATATTTTTCCCCTTGTTTTTACTATTGTTTTAACGCACACACTAACACATCCGGCATACACGCCGGGCGGCCATTTGCATCCAAATATGCCGCCGTCCCGGTAAGTATAGCACAAATTTCACCATTTTTCACGAACTTTTGTTCAACCGCAACCGACGCCGCCCGAATACTGGTTACAACCGTTTTCACAACAAATTCATCCGCCAAGAATAATGGCCGCAGATACCTAACTTGCAAATCACGAATAACCAACCCAACATCCGTCGCAACTGGCCGTGCATTTTTCCCAAGCCAATTCATACGCGCGCGTTCCGCAATTTCGATATACCGCCCATGATACATAATGCCGCCCGCATCAGTATCCGCATACGCCACCGAAAATTTGAATTTATGAACCTTCATAATTATTTCTCTAACCCCATATGTTTATAACCCGCATCGGTCACAATGCGTCCACGCGGGGTGCGTTGAATCAGCCCCAGTTGCATTAAATACGGTTCAATAACATCTTCGATAGTATCCGCCGGCTCCGACAGTGCCGCCGCCAAGTTATCAATTCCAACCGGGCCGCCCGCATAGTGCATTATAATTGCATTGATGTATTCGCGGTCAACCTGGTCCAGCCCATCAGAATCAATATGAAGTTGTTCGAGTGTCGTCCGAACCACAGATTCCGTAATAACACTGTTCCCAGTTGCCGCGGCAAAATCACGTGCACGCTTTAACAAACGGTTGGCGATACGCGGTGTTCCGCGTGAACTTTTGGCAAGTAACAACGCCCCCCCTTCATCAATTTCCGTGCCAAGTATCCCGGCACTGCGCCGAATAATTTTTGCCAAATCGTTCGGTGAATAAAAACTAAGTCGCAAATCAATTCCAAACCTATCGCGCAACGGATTAGACAGTAACCCCGTCCGCGTTGTTGCCCCAACCAAAGTGAACGGGGGCAGGTCAATACGAACACTCTTCGCAGACGGCCCTTCGCCAAGCATGATATCAAGTTTAAAATCTTCCATTGCGGAATACAAAACTTCCTCTATCGCCGTGGGCAGGCGATGAATTTCATCAATAAACAACACATCCATCGGTTCCAGTGCGGTAAGTATCGCCGCCAAATCCCCCTGTTTGGTTAGCATTGGCGCCGATGTCGCCCGAAAATTCGCGGAAAGTTCATTTGCCACAATGTGGGCAAGGGTGGTTTTACCGAGTCCCGGCGGCCCATAAAGTAACACATGGTCCATTGGTTCGCCGCGCGCCCGCGCCCCCGATATAAAGACGGATAAATTTTGCTTTAACGATTCATGGCCAATAAAATCGGCCAAGACCTTTGGCCGAATTGACCCGGCCATTTCGTCGGGAACATTTGGATTCATAAAACGGTCATTTATTGCATTTTCCATCGCATAATCCGTTACAATAACTTGGTATCCGCATTTTCACGACCAACATACGCCTTTAGGTCATTATATAATTGTCGCAAATCCGCGGGCGCGGCATATGTTTGATTTGCATTTTTTATACGAATTGTTTCCAAACTTATTTGCGCCTGTTTTTTTAGTACCTGGGTAAGGTGTTCCGAAAAATGCTTTGCATCGTCCGATTCTTCGGCACCCTGAAGCAGCAATCCACGATTCGGCCGCGGTGACAAAAACGCAAAGTCCGACATTGCCGTATCAGGCGACACCAACACAAAGCCCGAAATTTCCGGCCGCCGCATCAGCATTTGCAGAACATACCACGCGCCCAATTGATGCCCTGCAATCCATATTTTATCGCTATCTTCGTTATGATTTTGAATCCAATCGATAACCGTCGCAATATCCAGCATATTATCCGCCGTCGTCCCCAGTGCGCCTTCGGAATCGCCGACACCACGATAGTTAAACCGCACAACAGAAAATCCAATATCCATAAACGCCCGAAACATCGCATAAGAAATTCGGTCATTCATATGACACTTTTGCCGTGGATTCCCAGACAACACAACCGCGAGTGGCGCGTTTTCATCCAATGCCTTGTGATACACCGCATGTAACTTTCCCATTTCCCCAGATATTATGATATCAACCATGTAATTCACCTTCTCTTATTATATACGCCACATTTATAGAACAAACCATTATCAATTTTCAATAAAAATTTTTGCTTTGACACGAATATAAATAATGTTTTAGAATATCACAAAAGGAAGGTTACAATGAATACATCAAAGTTTAATCTGGTGGCGCTTTTTGGCATGCTTGCAACATCTGCGGCGTTCGGGACGACTGAATATATAGAGGAAAACTTTCAAACCGTTTACACCGAAACACCGGTCCAATCATATTATGCATACCCCGATGACCCGAATTTTATTCCTGAATTTGAATTCATGGACGAAGATTATGGTTTCAACTATGACGAAAACATATATGCCGCCCGTGAACTTGAAGAAAGCGCCAACCCGGGTGTTATGTTCGCGACCCGCCCAATGGTTGTTTGTCGTAACTTTGGTTGCACGCGATTAAACGATAAAATTACCCGCACATTTTTGTTCAACAGTTTGGTAAATATGTTCATGATGAACGCGCATTCCCGGGTATATATATGTGAAGCCGACCCATTTTCGCGCGATTGTTTGCAATCGGGATTGTCTTTTCCAATTAAATCCGGCATTGCGAACGCACTGGTTAAAATTCCAAAGGCCACAATATCCCAGGTAAATGTTTCAACCGGCCTTTCGCGCGCGACAATAAATATGACATATGAATTACTGGTCAATGGAATAAGTCGCGTATGCGAACCAACAATTATGGACCTGATTATACCGAACAATTCGTCGGCGATGCTTTCAAACCGCGAATTTACATGTAATATAACCAGTGATGGATTCAGCAATGTGTCATTATTATTAAATCTTGATTATATAGATTTAGATTATGGCATTTTGGGCGGTTATTATTCATTGGGAACCCAGGGACGAACCACGGGCGGCGCAACCGGATACGCACTGTTCAAAACGGAATTCACGACCGGCGGGATGCAGTTCCGGGCGGCATACGATGAAAACAATAACCTTATTCAAACGATTCAGCCGGGCGAATACGCGGTTGAACCATTACGGCGATAGTTAAAATACTTGAAAAAAGAAGCAAATAACGCTATGATAGTTTTGAAAATCATGGCGTTTTTTATGAACAAAACATTATTGATTATTGATGATGATGATAATTTGCGCAAAACATTGGCGCGGGGCTTGCGTGCCGCGGATTTTTATGTTTTAACCGCACCCGATACCGATATGGCGGAACAAATCCTTGGCCGCATATCCGTGGACGCGATTATCCTTGACCGAATGATGCCCGGCATTGATGGTTTGACATTTTTGAAAAAACTGCGTGCCGCGGGCAATAATACACCAACAATAATGCTAACCGCGATGGATGGTGCGGAAAATGCAATTGACGGCCTGCGCGGTGGGGCGGACGATTATTTGGACAAACCGTTTCAGTTACAAGAATTAATCCTGCGCATTGAAAACATGACCCGCCACAATTCAAAACCGGATTCGGCCCAAATTGATAACATATTATTTACTGATAATGAGTTTTTTGTTATGGACAACACCGGCACGCCACGCATATTACAATTATCGGCCGAAGAAAAGAAATTACTTAAAAACCTGACCACACCAATCGGCAATATTGTTGCGGCAACACCAATGGTTGCAAAACGCTTGCGTCAAAAGATAAATAATGTATCATTAGGCATGGACATTATAACCATACGCGGTCGTGGTTATAAATTGGTTTGTCCAAACCAAGACCAAAAAGCAAAGGATTAAACATGCGACTGATTCCACGTGGTTTTTTCTGGCGAACAATTCTTTTGATATTGGTTCCATTGATTTTGGCGCTGACCATTATTGCCAATGTATTTTTTGGTAATCATTGGGCGCGCGTGCATGCGACACTTGCGCGAACACTTTCGGTTGAAATTGCGACCATTATGAATTTTATGGATTCCGGCGACACACAAACGGCGGAAAAACTGGCACACGATATCGGAATAAATGTAACGGTTGCACCCGAAATTCGGCGGCACGCAAAGAACGATAATAATTCACACGAAGCCGGACTTCTTTCGCGTGAACTTTCAAAACGCGTCAACCGCCAAAGCGAAATTTATGTTGATCGTGGACATCGCCTTATTACAATCGATATTCCAACGGCAAATGGCGAAGTTGCAACCTTTGGCACAAGTTTATATCGTATTTATTCCACCAGTACCGAAGTTTTTATAATCTGGCTAATTGGGGCGATTTTAATCGTGTCGGCATTGACCGCACCGTTTTTAATACTGCATAATCGCAGTATTCGTCGCATTGCGCATGCGGCAAATCGTTTCGGGCGTGGATTGGATGCGCCGGGTTTTCAACCAACCGGTTCCAAAGAAATTCGTGAAGCCGCCGCGGCCATGATAACGATGAAAGACCGCCTTGACCGGTATAACCGCACGCGGACCGATATGCTAAACGCGGTAAGCCACGATTTGAAATCGCCCCTTGCGCGGATGCGACTTGCCATTGAAACAGATGCCGGCGATAAAGGCACGCTGCTTGCCGACATTGACCGCATGACGTCAATGATAAACGGGTATTTATCATTTGCACGTGGCGAAATGCCCGAAATAGAACAGTCAACCGAACTTCCGCCCATGCTGTTGCGAATTGCACGCGACGCGGCCCCGACCAAGGAAATCATTACTGAATTTCCGGAAACGCCGGTTCAATTCTATGCACGTCCGATGGCGCTTGCACGGGCGTTTGGCAATATAATTGAAAACGCGGCACATTATGCAAAAACAAAAATAAAAATGACCGAAACGGATTCGCGCGACGAAACAACCATAACTATCGAAGACGACGGTCCCGGAATTCCCGATGATAAAAAGGCCGACGCGATGCGACCATTTGTTCGTCTTGACGATGCGCGGGGTGCGGATACCGGCGGCACAGGTCTTGGGCTTTCCATTGCAAAAACTGCAATTGAAAATCACGGTGGCCGCATGTTTTTGGAAGACAGCAACCTTGGCGGCCTGCGCGTGCGGGTGGTTTTACCAATTCAATAAAGGCATAAAAGATGAATCTGTATAATTATGTATCTGAAAAGTTAAACGAACAACTTGGGTTCAATGCGAAACTTGAGGTTCCACGCAATCGTGACTTTGGCGACTTTTCCACAAACGCCGCAATGGTAATGGCAAAAACCGCCGGCAAAAATCCGCGTGAAATCGCGGCTGAAATTTTGCCAAAAATCCAACAAATCGATTTCGTGGCGGACGCATCCATCGCGGGACCGGGCTTTATCAATATAAAAATAAGGGATGATTTTCTGTGGTCCGCCGCCAAAGATGCCGCGGTGGTTACACCGGCCGAAAAACCGATGATTATCGATATGGACTATGGCGCATATAATGTTGCGAAATCGTTACATATTGGGCATTTGCGCACATCTATTGTTGGCGACACACTATACCGTTTGGGACGCGCAATCGGGCATAAAATGATTTCTTATAATCACATGGGCGATTGGGGGCGTTCGATGGGTATGGTTATCGCATGGATTGAACGGTTGCACCCCGATTGGCCTTTTTTCCAAGAAAACTTTGACCCAACCGCGGACTATTCAAAATACGCTATGCCGGTCACCGAACTTGACACATACTACCCATCTGCGGCCACGCTTGCAAAATCGGATGAAAAATTTATGGAGCGGGCCCAGGTTATAACCGCCGAATTGCAAAACGGACACGCGGGTTACAATGCACTTTACAATGTGTTTATTCCGGTATCACTGCGTTCAATGGACGAAATTATTCAAAAGTTAAATATGTTACCATTTGACAATAACCTTGGCGAACGCAACGCGGCAAAGTACGCGGAACCCGTTGAAAAACTATTACGCGACAAAGATTTATTACAACAAAGCGACGGCGCCGAAATCGTGGTTGTTAAACGCGACGAAGATAAAAAGCCAATGCCGCCGGTGATGTTTCGTAATTCGCGTGGCGCATCAACATACGATGCGACGGATATAATGGCACTATACTATCGGAAAATTACGGATAATCCCGACCACATAATTTATTTGACCGACAGCCGCCAATCATTGCACTTTGAACAATTATTTCGCGTGGCAAAGTTACTTGGGATGTTTCCGGAATCCGCGTTGGAACACATTGGATACGGCACAATAAATGGCATGGACGGCAAACCGTTCAAGACGCGTGACGGCAACGCCGCGGGATTGAACGACATTATCGACATGGTGCAAACGGCGGTCCGCGATCGCGTTGCCGAAAGCGGCAAAAAATTGGACAACGAAACAATCGACGAAATCGCACTTGCGGCGTTAAAGTTCAACGACTTGTCGCACGATTTGCGGTCCGATTATATATTTGAACCATCGCAAATCACTTCATTCGAAGGCCGCACCGGCCCATACATACTTTACACCGCGGTCCGGTTAAATTCTGTTTTGCGCCGCGCCGGCGAATACAGCGCGCCCGAAAATGCGACAATGGGCGCAGACGAAAGAAACCTTGTTATGGAATTGCTTGATTTCGACCGCACGGTTCAGTCGGCCTTTGAAAACCGCGCAACGGATTTGGTCGCGAACTATGCGTACGATTTGTGTCAATTGGTAAATACATTTTATCACAATTGCCCAATATTGCGCGAAGATGTGGATGTGGAAACGCGCAATATGCGCCTGGGGCTGATAAAAATCGCGGTTGATGTTCTATCCCGCACACTTGATTTAATGGGCCTAAAGATTCCGGTGGAAATGTAATCCCCTTTCCTGTGGAAAGGGGTGGATGCGAAGCAGACGGGGTATGGGTAAAACTACCCCGCCGGGTGCTACCCGGCACCCCTTCTTGAAAAGAAGGGGATGTTCACTAAATTTTCCCCTTGTTCAAAAATTTGAAATTTGATAAAATAGGGCAAAAGGGATTAAACGAGAGATGAAAAAGTTCATAGTTTTCATATTTGTTGTTTGTGTATGTATACCATCACTTACGGCGAACGCTGAAGAATCGACACTCACAACATCCGAACAACCAAACGTCACCACCGATCGGGAAAAAAATTGCATAAACACCGGGGGTACTGGTCTGGATGAAAATAATAAATGCATATGCAATCCAGATGAACACTTGGTAGAAGACAAATATGAAGGAGAATACAGCATTTGCAGATGTATGGATGGTTATCATCGCAATAGCAAACCGGATGCGGATGGCAAATACGAAGCCACCGGTCCATGTGTCGAAGCGTACGAAATTAAACAAGTTCCAAACACCGAAAAATATCGCCAGGATGCCGAAAACGCATACAGAAACGAATATGACAATGCGCAAAGTTGGGCAAACAAAGGTGTGACCGGCCTTTCAACCCTTATGACGGGCGAAGGCGCAAAAATGGCGGCCCAGGCATGGGCGGAACAGATCGCCGACCGCGACGCCGAAACCGAAATGGCGGATTATCTTGCCGGCATGCGGTGCGGATACGGCAACGGCACCACATTGAACATCGGCAACGAAGATATAACTTTGCCTGGCGGTAACGAATTAGCCAATTACTATGCCGAATATAAAACATTGGCAGACAAATTAAAAACGACCAAGGCCGCATTAAACCTGCGTTCCGGAATAGAGACCGAGGTTTTATATGATCGTGCCGAAACGGGTTTATATCAATATAAAATCGCCGAAATTCAAAGTGGTTCCACACCATCGCTTTCCCGCGCATTGATGGATGGTGAAAGCGCAGACGCCACCGCATGGAACGCACAAAAGACCGCAACCCAAAACAAGTTGATAACTGGGGGCGTGCTTGCCGCCACCGGCGTTGTCGCGGGTTACGCGGCCAACCAATACGTCAACCGCAATCATGAAAAAAAATATAAAGATTTAACAATGACGTTTACAGAAATAAAGGAACAAATTGAACAAAAATATCCGGAAATATTTACCCCCACCCAAGTGAAACCCGTGGTGGTAGAAGTTATAGAAACCCCCGAAAAACCAGACGAGTCGACCATTGTGGTGGAAATACCACTTAGCGCGTCCGAAAAAACTTTTAACAAAAACATTGGTACAACGACTTTTGATAGCGGATTTATGACATTGACAGATCTCGGGAAAGAAGCATTAACCACTGCTGTTACGGATGTTGTTAGTTCAATAAAAGATTTTGCTACCGTCACTGAAATAAATATAACCGCAACAGGCTATACTGATCCAGCCAAGATAAACACAAGATGGGTGCCTAAATTAACCCAGCAATACATTGACAATATAGGACAGTTACCGGATAGTTATAAAGGCAATGTTGATGAGAATTCAGAGTTGTCAGAAGCGCGCGCAAAAATGGTTACAAAATTTTTAACAAAGCAATTTAAACAATCATATCCCAACGTACAGATTATCGAAAACGCTAGTGGCAAGGGTGATACTGATTGTCAAAATAAAAAACCACAAGAATATTCGAAATGTAGGAAGGTGGAAATATCAATTAAAGTTACTTGGACATCTACCGAATCCGAATAAAAAAACATTATTATTTTATGGCCCGCCATCCAAAGCGTCATTGGCGCAAAGGATGGTCGGGGTGACCCCTCCTTGATGCACAATAACCAAAATTAAAAAATTTATTATCCAATAAATTTTTAAAATTTTGCTAATCGTCCATCTGCGTATTCGCTCGGCATAAATGCCTGCGCGCAACCCGTAACGATTTCGCTGCGTTTCACTTGCAAAATCTACTTGGTTTCAAACCTGGGCATTGCGTTGCAATGCGATGTTCAATCCGTTATACCCACGATAAAATTAAAATCGACCTTGGCGGCCGATTTGAATTTTATGGTCGGGGCGACAGGAATCGAACCTGCGACCCCTTGCACCCCATGCAAGTACTCTACCAGGCTGAGCTACGCCCCGACAACGAGAAACATGCTAATATAAATTTTTCTTATTTGCAATCAGATAAATTCGGACATTTATACACATCAAAATATGCCACACACCAGCCCCACTGCAAGGACGGGGCGCGCTGTTCTGGAATCATAGCACAAAAAACCCCGCTTTTTTTCGCGGGGGTAACAAACAAAGTGGTTTTATTTTTATATCAATGCCGACAGCAATATCGCCGTTGCAATGATAAAATCACCAGTATGCGCACCACTGTGATGATGGTGATGATGATGGTGATGCGACACGGTTACCGGGGTTGGAACCGGACTGTGATGCACAACGTGATGTCCGGAATGCCGCGGCGCACCATGCGTATGTGTAACAAATTGCCGTGGCGCATGATTATTTCCACCGCCGCGATTCGGTGCCGCATTCGCAGACCCAACACACAAAGCCGCCACAACGGCCACAGAAGCAATAAATAGATTTTGTTTTTTCATGTTTATCTCCTTTGGTTCGAATTCATTATATAATATAATGATTATAAAAATCAACAATTATTTTTTAATAATCATTTTATTTCGTCTTTTCACTGTAAAGCGAAATTCCGCAAACCTGCACAGATACCGCCTTGTGGCAATATAACACATTTTTAATTTATTATAACAAATTTTTATTTTTTTGTTTTATTTTCCACTTGCACGAATCGGGAAAAAGTTTCTATATTCACATATCAAATTTGCAAACAAAGGGAGGAAACCTTATGATTGTTGGTATCGGCATTGACTTGGTCGAATCGGGTCGTTTTCTTGATTGGTCCGCATTCAAAAAACAACGCATATTTACAAAAAAAGAACTTGAATACGCGGATGCCGACAATGCAAACGCGGAAAAGCATCTTGCAAACTTTTGGGCCGCGCGTGAGGCATGTTTAAAGGCACTTGGCACCGGGTTCGGCGACGATATCGCTTTTTCCGATATATCGGTTGTACATGACGACAATGGCCACCCGGAAATAATGATTGCCGGCGGTGCGCGCAATGCGTTAAAGGAACTTGCCGGAATGACGGCGGCGGTTCATCTTTCCATCACTGACCAGGATAATTTTTCGGCCGCAATTGTGGTAATCGAAAAACAATAAAAATTTTTTAGTCAAAGCAAAAAAATATCACACAGTTTCTGTGTGATATTTTTTTGTTTCAAAATCCTTTAATTTGCACGATATGTAACGGTTTCGGTAACACTGTATTGTCCACCGTCATGCACACTAAAATCGCGCCGTGATTCGTCAACAGGTTCGGGTTCCGGAACATATTGTGGTTGGGGCGCATATTGCGGTTCGGGTATATATTGCGGCTGTTCATATATATAATTTTCCGTAACATATTCAACATTCGCGGGGTTATAATATTCCACCACCGTTTCAACATCTTCACCATCCATAGGCATCGGCACAGAAACGACATCTTCTTCGATTATCACATCCGGCGAAATCACGGTTGTCACCTGAACCACGGGTTCGGTAACCTCAACCAATACCGGTTTATCGTCACGCGAAACGCCGTACGGATCCTTGCGCGCCAACACATCTTCTTCGGATTCAATCACGCGCACCTCTGGTTCCGGACCACGCAGAATATCATCGTTGGGATATCGCACCTCTATCGGTTTATCAACCGGCGTTGGCGTCGGTTCCGGCACCGGCTCAGGCCACACAGGTTCGGGAACAGGCGGTTCCACCGGCAAAACCTGAATCGGTACATCTGGTTCCTCGTATAAATCCACGGGAACATCCGGTTCGTCTGATTCAACCACTTCAACCTTTTCACCAAGCCCCAGGAACGGCACCGTCCCACCGTTCTTTTTTTGGTACAACCAAAGCGTGAAAATCGAAAGCGCAATTAGCAAAATCAACAAAATATAATACGCAAAGCCCGAACGTTTACCACCAACCGGCCGCGGCCTTTCGTTATTTTGAATTGGCGACATTGGTCTTGTTTCTTCTTTTGGCATTTTTGGAACCTCCACTGGTGAAAAAGGACGTGTTGTGGGTGCATCAACGCCGCGATTATCATACTGTTCGGTGCTGATATTCCCGGTGGTATCAACATCGGCCGGCACAGATTCATCCACAGATTTTATTGTACCGATAACGGGTTCGTTTTGACTTTCGTCCCGAATATCATCAAACTTTTTTTCGGTATATTCCGGTTCAGAATACGAATAGGTCCCAAAATCCCCATGACCAAAATTATCTTCAAATTCGGATTTTGCAGATTCCTCATCCACCGTACTTTCCCGATGATCTTCGTCTTGCCTTTCCACTGAATAATCAGGTTCGGGTTCAACACGAACCTCTCCTTCGGTTTCTTCTTCGGTTTCTTCTTCGTGGATTTGTTCGGACCCGCGTTCCGGTTCGTCTTTCCCCTCCGGTTTTTCTAATTCTTCGTCATACTTGTAATCATATTTGTATTCGTCTTTCTTGCCATCGTCGATTTCCACTTCTTTAACTTTTTTGACTTCTTCTTCCTTGTCATCGTCAACATCATCCACTTCATCGTCACGGTCATCAACCTTGATATCCGTATCATAGTCATCGATATCCGTACGCGGCAACGCATCATTGTCAGAATCGTCGTCATCATTATCGTCATCCGTTCCCGGGAAACCAAATGCGGCATCATTTCGGTCGCCATCATCATGTACCGTTTCCGGCTTTGGTTCATCCGACACAGCGGAATAGGGCGACAAAGGCCGTTTTAATTCAGACGAATGGGCCGGTTTCATATTACCAAAATCAACCGGTTTGAACGCAATCTCATCATCCAAGATTTCCGGATCTTTGTCCAACAATGGTTTTACTTCGTCTGATTTATCACTTGGCATATCTGAATCCTCGGGCTGGTCTTCTTCGGTTTCCGTTTCCATCACAGGCATTTTTGCAATCTCTGATTTATTCTTTGCCTTGGCATCAATGACACGATGCCCCACCGACGCATCAAAATCAACAGACGGCCGCCGCAAAGCCAACAACGAAAGCGCAGCTTTTACTTCCTCGGTCGCGACAGCCGCACGCCGCCGCGCATTTTCAATACGTTTTTCGGCACGCGACAATTTTTCTTCGGTTGATTCAATCTGGGCTTCGACCCGCAGAATCCTTGACGCCGACTGTTTCGTTGGTTCACGCCCAACATATGATTTTTGCCGTTCAAGCCGGTTACGCAAATTCCGCATGCGATCATTAAGGCATTTTATTGCATGTTCCGCCTTTTCCGCGGTAACCTTTGCCTGGGCAATTTCTTCCTGGGCATTAGTTAGGCGAACCGTTGCCGCCCGCCGCACCGCCGCATCGCGAAAATCGATTAAATCCGCAAACGCCGCATTAACATCGCCGTGCGTTTCGTATGCATTAATCAAGTTTTCATAAATATCGATTCCGCCGTATTCTATATCAAGTTTTTGATATTTATTGTCGCGCCGCGGACGTACAACCTCCAGGTCAACATTATAAACATTTTGCAACAAATCGTCCCAACGCCGTTTTCCATCCGACCGCACAACCAGTAAAACATTGGGCTTATATTCATCAATCGTTTCATCAACAACAAACGCCAATTCATCGTCGTCGTCATACCACGCACGCAGAACATTTCCGGCGATATCATATTCGGCAAGACGCAAATTTCGCAGCATTATTTTCTCTCCTGGCATTGACAATCCCCTACAAAATTATTTCTTTTTCGGCGGCGTAAACTGATATGCCTGTTTACAGTGCTCATAACAATACGGTTTGCCAACGAACACCGGATGCCCACAAAAATGAAAGTTTTCGGAATCCGGGTCACCAATCGGCCACCGACATTGATTGGGTTTAAGGTTCGCCATTTCCAACGCGTGTTGCACCATACGTTGATGCACCGAAATTCCCTTGCCGGCAATCGCATGACCACCGGTCTTTTTTGGCGCGGGCTTTGCCACCGGTTTTTCTTCTTTCTTTACCGGCGCTTTTACCTTGGCCGCCTTGGGTTCCGGCACAGCGGTTTTTTTAACCGCTTTTACCGGCGTCGGTTTTTTTACCGCCTTTTTTGGTGCCACAACCTTGGTCGCCTTGGGTTCGACCTTTTTTACGGGCTTTTTTGACCCCGCATCCGAATCAGTCGCCCCAGCGTTCCACCCCATACGATGCAACTTTCCAACAACCGCATTTTTGGACAGACCCAACTTTTTACCAATCTCCGAAGTAGACAAACCCTTGCCCACCAAGGCCTTTAACTTTTTCAAGATATTATTATCCCACGCTTTACTCATTTTATTTTAACCCTGCGTCAATATTTATGATATTATATAGTAACACATAACCGATTCGAAACGCAAGGGGGAAATAATGTTTTTATACATATTTTGGTCTTTTTTTGCTGTTTTAATTCTTACGGCATTGGCGCTTTCGTATAAAATTGCAAAAACAGACCTGCGCCGGCGGATTATTCCGGATGGGTACCTGTTCCCATTACTTATAATCGGGGTAATTATCACAACATTTTTCCCATGGCCGGTAAATATCGAATCGGGCGCAATCGGCATGGCGTTCGGATATATGTTGGCGGCCGTAACCGGCCTTTTGTTCGACAAAATATTGGCACGTCGCAAACCCGGTTCCGAAAGTCCAATTGGCATGGGCGACATAAAACTTATCAGTGTCGGCGGTCTTTGGTGCGGACCAACGGGTCTTGCCATCGCTTTGGCATTGGCGTGCATATTCGGCGCGACATGGGCGTATCGCAAGAAACAAAGTTTTATCCCATTCGCACCTTTTTTCATAATCGGTGGATTTTTATCTTTGATTATAATCGCGTTTTTGATATAATATGTCCAAAGTTGGACAGAGAATGAAAAAAACCAATTGTTTATTTACGCTTTGGGTCGCGGCAATCTGCGTCGCTGGTTCTGCGCACGCGGTTGGAACCGCGCCGGCAATATTTTCACAATATGGCGAAATTCAATCGGTAAAAAAATATTCATCAAATCCATTTTGGAATAAAGACAGTCCGTATAACCAAAACTTTCCAAAACCAATTTATGCAACCGGCGCGGATTTGAACACCGGCGATTGTAATCGTGTTGTTGAAAATCTGGTAACATCGTATTGCGCCGAACATAATTATTGCACGAACCTTCGCATTTCCGATGTGCGTCCAACAATAATGGTCCAATTGTCACAGTTACCCGGACATAATTTTGCAACATCTTGCGGTGGATATATTGATTCCGCATTTGAAAATTTTCAAAAAACATACGGCAATACGTCCACGGTAAATTTGCCAAAGACCGGTTCGCAAACAACAAATATTGAAATTGCAAATCCATTTGCACCAAAACAAACGGCACAGCAAAAGGCCGTTGCCGAACGCACCGCGGAATTGGAACGGTTACAGTCAATAACAACACCAACGGCAACGGTTCGCGCAGAAAACTTTCCCGCAACAACGGCGGATTTATCGTTCACCGACCGCCTGGCCAACACTGCGGCCGGATACGAACAATATAAAGATTTGGAATCATATAAAAAACCAAATTTCCTTGGCGAAGACGAGGCATTTTTTGAACGGTTAAAGAATCAAAATTTTGAAGAATATTGCAACCGCCGCCCGAATGACAACGCTTGTAAGCCTTTGCGCGAACACAATATATCCTATGTGACATTTGGCAGCAGCACGAAATGCACACCGATCAAATACGAAACCGGCAAGGGCGCAACCGTATCGTGTATCCCAGTAAGGCAAAACAGCACTTTCCTTGGGTGGTGCACCGATTTCGAAACCGCAACAACATATGACGACGAAAAGTGCCCAATGCAACACACAATTGCAAAGACCGACACCGACGACAAAATATATTATGCCAAATGGAAATGTAATAAAAGTGAGTACGAACAAACCCAAACTGCCTGCACAGATCCAAACGCACAGAATAACGGTGGCGGCGGTGGCATAGGATGTTCTGACCCAACATATATGGATTCTGATTGTAATTGTACAATTGTTCCAAATACTCACGAAGATTCTGGCAAATGTGTTTGCGATAATGGCAAAGATATTGCAAATGGATGCACAGACACCCCACCATCGGGCGGAAATTCATATGAAGACGAACACGGACACACAGTTATAATAATACACGTCTAAAGGACGACAATATGAGAATGTATAGAACCATTTTTTTACTTATTGCTTTGTTAAACACATTTGCTTGCAAGGCCGGGACAACGCCACCGCGTCCACAATGTTTAACCGACCTGGGTAAAGATAGTGATTTTACAAATGCCGTTGCCACAAAAATTGGCACAAATGATGTGCAACAATGGCTGACAGACCATAAAACTGACTTTTATACACTTATTGGCGACGGTATAAAAAAATATTGCTTATTAAAGACTCCAAATATTCCGGAGTTTAATAGATTTTTGGACACTAACGCAGAACTCCCGATAAAACTAAAAGTTGGTGATAAATGGTATGATTTTTTTATATCCAAAACAGACGTTTTTAATTACACAAATTTCCCCACTATAGTTATCGTATCAACAGACACACAAAAATATTCTATTGGAGCCGAAAAAGAAGCAAAAGAACTAGTATCCAACATAAAAAACACAAAATGCGCCCAATATTGGGCTGGCGTTATGGGACTCACTCCTTCCCACAACACGGCATTGTCAGATGCTGCAAAAAATGCCTTCATTGGCAAATATACCGATAAATACGCTCTGCGATATGCACGCCCGCAAGGCGCACTTTATGAAAAGCGGAGCGGGATTGGAGCCGCCACAAAATTTGAATACGTAGAAGATACAAATTATTACCGCCAACGCGAAAATATAAAAATATTCTCTGAACAATTAAAGGATACTGCCTGTACGGGTGAAAATATTGCGGTATACATGATGTATAAATCAAAGTCAAAAGATAACAAATATACTGTTGTAGACGGTCCGTACATTATCCCATGAAAAAACTAATTCCGTTTCTGTTCCTTCTCCCACTCTCTGCGTTTGCGGCGGGCGGTGGCGGAATTGGGCAAACGACCACATTACTTGCGGCAAACGCGCCGGTGGATACAACATGTGTTCGAAACGCTTTTGTTGCGGCACTTTACGACAATGCCGATAAAATTTCCGGTGATGCGCCGGAATCCGCGGTTAAACAATGGATATACGACACAATTCAATCCGCCGAAACATTGGGGACGGTTTTGGCGTGTCCGGAAATTATCAATGCGGATGAAACCGACACGATTCGATTTTTACCAATTGAATATAAATTTCCAAACGGTCGGCAAATTGTTGTGAACTATGAAACGCAACCCAAAGTTTTGGAACAACGTTTTATGTTAGCAACCAAAACAGAACTGCCCACATCCGACCCGAACCCCGCGGTTTCTGAATTTGATGAAACCGCCACATGGACAAACACCGAACCTGCATGGTACGGAATTATGGTCGTTCAATCCGGCGCGTTGCGCAACTTTGTTGGCCCCGACAAAAATAATACCGTTTCAATGGACTATATCATTGATAACATCGGCAATCTGTACCCGCGTGATATGGATGGTATGTGTTCAACCCGTTCGGGAATGACCGCGAAACTGCGGGGTTCAATGATTCATAAGGTTATGCGCGAACACACGGCAACGCACGACGATGACAACAATTACTATATCGCGGGCGATATAAATTTGCGATGGATATCATTTGCGGAAATCGCACTTGATGTCGCGCTAACGGTGGTAAGTTTCGGTGCAACCGCATTTGCCGAAGGCAGTATAAAAATGGCGCGCGCAACGCGAATTATTGGGAAAATCGGTCAGAACATGAAAACACTTACCAAAATCGACAAGGTCCAAGAATACATCCGCGCTTCGTTAAAGGTTGCCCGTTACACCAAAGAAATCGATAACATGAACGATATGGCAAAAACCATCCGCAGCATTGAAAAACTTGAACAGGCATTAGCAAAAACGACCAAGGGTTCCAAACAATACGAAAAACTTGCAAAACAATTAGAGGCCGCAAAAAAACTAAAAGCCGACAATATGTGGAAACTGGGGTCTGTGGGCGCGGGTGTTGACAGGGTCCAAGACCTTGAAAAATTTGAAAAACTAATCGCAGAAAACCGCAAACTTATTGCCGGAACGGAAAAAGAAATGGCCGAAATGGCGAAAACCGATAAAAATGTTGCCGAATATGTAAAGCAATTTGACCAACTTAAAAAAGTAACAAAATATGTCAAAGAACTAAAAAACTATAAAAATGCACGCACCGGAAATATGGTAAGCCGCGCGTGGCAAGCGGCCAAAAACACCGGAAAAAGTTACAAAGCGGCAAACACCGGCGGAAAAATGCTTGACAACGCCGCCAAGGTCGCACAAAAGGGGGCCAAGGCCGCCGCAAAAATTGAAAAAGAATTTGACACTGCAAACAAGGTCGCACGCCAAGGCGCAAAATCGGGCAGGGCGCGCGATTGGCTGTTTCATTCAACTATGCGCAATGCTGGCCGCGTCGCAAAAATTGGCGAAGAATTGGCCGCGTTGCACTTTGTCCTTGGAATTTTGGGCGATTTCTATGATTGGACAAATACAGACACCGATGAATTCACAAACGGAATCAATATGAAACCGCTGTTGCTGTTGTCCGCCGACGATATCGAAGGCCAAGATAATGTTGTGAACTATGGCATGTGGCTTATGTGGGCGGGCGATTCGGCCAGCGCCGAAGATGACGACGCCGCATACCTGCAAGCGATGGATTTCGCACAAAAGTTCTACCAAGACCTCGTTGAAACCCAGGAATCTGAAAACCGCCATGCGTGTGATGTTGATATTTATGTTGTGCGCCCGATTATCCGCAACCCCGGCCGCGAATCTCAGGCGCTTTATTGGCTGTTTATGAACGATATTCCATGGTCCACCGCAAACGCGCGATAACATACGATAATTATTACAAAAATTCCATTTTGACGGGATTTTAATCAACGAACGGCAATACCCGAATAAAACACGCAAAAAAACCTGTTGTCTTTTTTTTCTGTTTTATATATAGTAGATTATCGGAGAGAGCAAGGAGTCAAAAATGAAGAAACTTTTTATCGGTTTTGTTGTTGTATTGTCGACCGTGTTTTCCGCCCACGCGTACCAGGTTTTATCTTCACGCGAATTGGGCAAGGGCGACGCAAGAAATCAAAATGTCGTCGTAAAATGC
The DNA here is from genome assembly GCA_017616785.1 of Alphaproteobacteria bacterium. Taxonomy (GTDB): domain Bacteria; phylum Pseudomonadota; class Alphaproteobacteria; order Rs-D84; family Rs-D84; genus Enterousia. Next base: position 15,547 of record JAFZXK010000012.1, on the reverse strand, counting down.
ACCACTGAAATGGGCAAGTTGTCAAATCAGACATGCTCGCTGCGCCGGTATGTGAAATGCAATGGCACCGGTGTCAAAAAGAAATGCAGCGGTTGGCAGGGTTGGCGCGATTTACGCAACCCGGAAAAGCAATTTTCTGATTGGAAAACCGCGGCAAATGAATGCTGTCGCACAATGGGGTTACGTTAATTTTTCCAAAGCACAATACAGAAACGTTATCGCGCACTTTTGGTGCGCGATGACTTAATAGTCACACAAAAACCAAGCCAGTCATCATTTTTGATTGTCTGCTAATATTTGTTTTAAATACGGGAACACTGCCATAGCACGTTTGTCCCAAAATTTTGCGCTATCTAAATTTGGTTTCGGTTGCTTTTTTGCTAGCTTTTCCAACGCCTTAGCTGTCCACTGTTTTTTGCTTCCCGGCCATATCAAATCGAACAAAGCTTCAGCGTAATTATATTCATTGTCCCCAAAGAAAACCTCCGGATACCAAGATTCAAAAGACACCAAAGTTTCGCCATTATAAACACGTAATCTATGGTTATCCGAGAAAGTTTCCTGCCATATATCAAACAACAACTGCCCAACATCGGTTCTTGCACACACAACTGTTTCGTGAGTGCCACTTGTATAAATATCAAAATCAATCTTTAAGTCAATTTTGCTATGTACATCGACCAACATCTGCAACAACAAAATCGATAAATTTTGTTGTTCGAAAACCCTGAGTATTTGTTTTTTTCTATCTGCCGATAATACTTTTTTCTTTGAACTCATTATAAAATCCTTTATTACAACGTCTTTGTTTGACAAAACAAATAACACCAACATAATAAATTGTCAAGAAATATTTTCAAAAAATCAAATGTTATGCTCCGAAATTCTGTCCGCCTTTACCCTTTGGACTACGATGGGACGCTCAAAAATTTTAATCGCGCACAAATGTGCGCGATAATAATTTTTGGTGGTGGATGTGATTGGACTCGAACCAACGACCTCTTCGATGTGAACGAAAATTCAATACCTTTTATTCGTTTTTCTCTTTTTCTATATATTACCATTTTTTATTGGTTTTTCAACACTTTTCTCTTTACTAAGTTATTATTTTTTACTATAATCTTATATACAATTTGATACATATTTGTTGATATAGTGTTGATAAAATCGCTTATCAACAACAAAAGAGGAGGTAAAAAATGCCTGTTGTAAAATTAACATTACCATTCGTGCGAACGACACCGACTCCCAAAGACCGACAGATTTTTTATTTTGACCAGACATTCCCTCGCTTTTGCTTATGCGTGTATCCAAGCGGCCGAAAAACATTCTTTGTAAAATATCAAAATGAATTTGGAAAAGCCAGGTGGTTAAAAGTTGGTGATTTCAAAACCATGACATTAGAGGACGCACGCGAGGCCGCAACAGAGATATTGCGAAAAGTAGATAAAAACAAAGAGGACCCCGCAAAAGACAAACGAACTAAAAAGAGAGCTCAAACGATTGCGGACCTGTGCGATTGGTATTTAGAGGACGGTTGCTCACATAAAAAGCAATCAACCATAGAGGGTGACCGTGGCCGTATTGAAACTTTAATAAAACCACTAATTGGAAATGAACCCGTTGCCTCTTTAACCCAAGGCCAGGTTATAACCTTTATGCGTGATATAATAAAGGGTGACAAGATTTACAGGCACGAAAAAAGCGGCAAATTACGCGGCACACGACATGTCAGAGGCGGAAATGGGGCGGCTGCACGCACCGTTCAAACACTTGGGGCAATTATGCACTTTGCTATGAAACAGGGCTTAATACAAATAAACCCTGTGAGAGATATAGACACCCCAAAATCACAACCTCGCAAAGTGTTTTTAACATTGGATGAAATTCGCAAATTAGGAAAAATACTAAACCATCCAACATGGTCAACATTACACAAATCACAATGTGACCTTATTCGCTTGTTATTATTAACTGGGTGCCGAAAAAGCGAAATCACAACATTAAAATGGGAATATGTTGATTTTGAAAGACAAGTTTTTCATTTTCCTGATACAAAAACAGGACAACAAGACCGTCCATTTGGCAAAGGTGCATTAAATTTGTTGCGGCAACTTGAATCCGTAAAGCAACAGTCCGATTGGGTATTTCCAAGTATGCGGGGAAACGGACATTTAGAAAACCTATTAAGATTGTTCAAGCGTATGTGTGAAACGAAAGACGATAAAAAACAACTGATATTAAATAAACCTGGGCTTAATTTGCACGCATTACGGCACACATTTGCCACTGTCGCCAACGATGAGTTGGGGTATAGTGAGATAACCATCGCAGCATTGTTGGGGCACCATAGAGGCACCGTGACAAGCCGATACACACATACAGTTGATAAAACAATTATCGCGGCCGCCGATGATGTATCGTTAACAATAGAGGCCGCATTAAAAAACGAATAAAGGGGGACAATATGCCACAAAAAAACTTAAAACGAACAACAACAAAAAATACCAAATTCAAACCTGCAAAAATACGAATTGTTGACCCTTTTGACAATATGACAACTCAACAAAAAGATGAATTATGGAACAAAGTATTCAAAGTTGATGAAAACGAACAAGCTTTATTTGACCGATATAATGTGAAAAAACCGTCAAAAAAAATACCAAAAGAAGTCCGTATTCTTATTTATAAAATGGCAAAAGAATTAGGGTATTGGAAAGAACCCGATATCATAGATTTAACAAAAGGTCCAGGCCGCCCAGGTATATGGCAAGATGATTTTGGACGACTATTTTATAAAAGAGTGGCGGAACAAAAAGACCGCACACCAAAACAAACTTTCAATGCCTGCATAGGAATTGTGCAAGCTAAATACAAAGACGATTATGGTTCTATTCCAATAAAAACTCTATACGCCAGATGGAAAGAAGTAAAGAAAACACATAATCATTATTGGGATATTTTTGAGGCACTAAAAGAATGCGAGCCCGAATTACAGGAAATCGCAAAACAAATTCAATAAAAGCCCTCCATAAAAGACGAAAATTACACAGACAATATCCGTGCCACTTTCTATGTGGACGGATATTATTTTTGCTTTATCCGTCCCAAAACCATATGAAATGATACGAGTAAAGATGAGCAAAAAAGCGAATCATAACCGTAATAAGAGGCAACAAGATGACAAAATTTTTCACAAAACCCCAAGCATCAGAATATCTGACCCAAACTCTCGGCTTACCTGTGGCCGTGAAAACTTTATCAAAGTTTATAACAACAGGTGGTGGCCCAGAATTTCAAAAATTCAACACCAGGGTTGTTTATACCCAAACCGCACTTGATGAATGGGCAAAATCTCGTTTGTCCAGACCATATAAACATTCCAGCGAAATAGAGGCCACCAATGAATAATGAAATTGTCCAAAATGAAAAAGCCGCCCAAAACGGAACGACTTTCTCAAACGCTTGTGTTAATTCTAATGAAAACGCGTCAAAAAAGCAAGAAAAAACAAAATATAGGGTAGATATTGTTTCTGATTTCTTGCAAATAGATTTTCCACCTCGCGAATGGTTATTGCACCCATTCATTCAAGAAAAGGGCATAGCGATGATTTCTGCGGGCACGGGCATAGGAAAAACATATTTTGCTCTGACTATTGCACTGGCAATATCACAAGGAAAATCGTTTCTGAAATTCAAAGCCGAAAAGCCGCATAAGGTTCTTTATATTGACGGTGAAATGGCCGCCGAGGAAATGCAACAACGCATAAAAACACTATCTATCGGTATGGGAATTGACCCAAATACTAACAACAATTTGAGTATTTGGACATCAGACCTCCAACCAGATAACCTTATGCCAAATCTAAGCAAAGAGGACGGTCAAAAACAGGTAGAGGACTATTTGCAAAACAATAAAACAGACCTGTTAATTATAGACAATTTATCGGTTCTATGTAATGGAATCCGTGAAAATGACGCAGAATCGTGGGCACGCTTTCAAGATTGGTTGCTTATTTTACGCCGCCAGGGGTATTCCGTCCTTGAAATTCAACATAATGGCAAAAGCGGTGATTATCGTGGCAGCAGCAAGCAACAAGACATTTTGAACTATACAATATCTTTGAAACGACCAGACCCATACAGCAAATCAGAAGGAGCACGATTTGAAGTGCATTTCGGCAAAACGCGTGGCATTTGTGGTGATATTGTCAGCCCATTTGAGGCCAGATTACAAAGCACCCAAACCAATGACGGTCTTGAATGGGTTATGACAGAGGTTAATTCTGAAAAACTAGAAAAAGCTCAGGCAGAAAAAGACAAAGCACACGAATTAAGAGCACAAGGTAAAAAACAAAAAGAAATAGCCGAGCTAATGGGTATTTCCATTGGCAAAGTTAACAATTTATTAAACAACTAATTTTCATTTTTTCATTCCCTCTAAGGGGGCGTGAAAAATGAAAAACGAAAAGGGCACCAAATGGCAAACGAACAAAACCTCAAAATTCTAACCCCGAATGAAGCCCGAGAGCTCGGCCGCATTGGGGGACAGATGTCAGGAAAAGCACGCAGAGAACGCAAAAGATTGCGTGATATGGCTATGTCAATGGCCAGTGCACCTATGCACTTTGACAATGATTATAGTCGCAACCGTTTCATAGAAAAATATCACATAGACAACCCGACAATTATAGACGGAATACTTGCACAATTGGTTTCGTCCGCTTTGTATGGAGATATGGCAGCAATCAAACTGTTTTTATCTTTGACCGCAGACACACCATCGCAATACGCCCCGTTTATTCCAGGCACCATTACCAAACAAAAATTCAAAGTTTCATACGAGGCACAAAAACAAAACTTTGAATAAATAACCATTAACCAAAAGGAGTAGAAATGACAACACAACAACCACTTTTTTGCACACATTTTCCATATTGCATACAGCATTTAGGAGGAAACCGACACATAATCTTGAATCGGAATCACAAACCGCTTGGGTAAACAAGTTTTGAATATGTAGATTATAACAAACACCCATCTGTTGTGCACTTAAAAATCACGGAGAAACAAGCCGAAAAACTATCCTATGACGGTTTAATCAAATCTGATTGTATATATTTTTATGACAACAGCGACACAGTATTAAGAAACCCACAAGCATTTAACGATTATGTTGCCAGATTAAAATTATTGGCCACAATGACGCCCAAGAATGTTTTTTAATCATCCGTCCTTTACTTTTTACGAATAAGCATGTAAAATAAGAACTGAATCCAAGAGATTGGGTCCAGGGCTGTTGCAAGCCCAGATTAAATCCGGTGCGAAAGCATCGTTAAAAAAGATGTTTCGGTGTTTTCCGCACCGTTATCATCCCTGACTTATGGTCGGGGAGTCGTTGGTTATAAAATAGGGCAAAACCGAAAGCCACGGAATCATGTGATTTAATCTGATTTGCAAACTCCCTGACCGCTCTTTCTTGGGCGGTTGTTCAATTTCAAACAAAGAATGCCAAAGGGAAACAAAATGACACACCAAGTAAAAGACAATACATTCTGCTTATTCGCTAACGACAAGAAAAGCAACGATAAACGCCCTGATTGGTCTGGCAAAGGCAAGGTGTCTGGCGTCGAAGTAAAGATTGCTATATGGAAACGCAAGTCACAAAACGGTGCGGAATATCTGTCCGGCACAATCGAAGAAGTCGCAAAGCCAGACATGCCACAAGAAGAACCACAACCAGAGGCTTTAGACAACCACATTCTATGTTAATAACATATTAAAAAAGGGAAAAATATGAAACGATACGTTTGGATAGTCTTTTACACACTCTGGTTTTCGAATGTTTGGGCCTACGTGTCACCATCTGCCAGAAAACACGCGGATTTTATCGATGTGTTCTTATCCAGTATAATATTGTCGATAGTTATGTACTTAATATATTTTATTTTTCAAAGAATCCTCAATTTTCTAGCACACGCCTTCAATCCGCAACTTTGGAAAGAATCAAAAAAAATAATAAAAACCACTAAACAAAACAAAAACGCAAAGGAACGAAAAGCATGACGAACAAATTAATCTGGCTGGTATTTGTAATCACAATCATAACTATACCGGCGTCCGCATATACTTACAAACCCGGCGTTACTGGCACTGGCTGGGAATACGTTGATTGGGATAAAGTGTCTTGGTGGAACAAACAAGTTATTGGCATTGGGTACGCCAATTGTAAATTAAAAATCGCTCTATATGAAAAGAAACTGGCCTACCATCAAGCCCATTCCGATGCAACAAAAATTGCGCGCGCAGAGCTCAAATTAAAAGCTAAAGAAAAATATTGCAGAGAAAACACCCGCCCATACGAAAGTGATTTCTGGAATGAATTTGCCGAGGCGTTTCCGTTATTGGTGCTGATGTTTGTTGTAGCAATAATCTTTTTACTGCGCCCTATAGTAAGGAGAATCTTTAGCCCAAAATTATGGAGACATGCTCGAAAAGCAATAAAAACAAAAAAGGAGTAAAATATGAAAGGATTATTAACTTTTTTAAGTTGTTATGAAATGATTGCCATATGGTGTTTATACGATATGGATGCCGAGGCTTTTCAGTACATTGTTGTCTGTTTATTTATCCCGGTCATCTTAGCCATACTTTTCATGTGGCAAAAAGAAATTGTTACATTCTTTAAACGCCTATGGTATGTGCTCACACATCAACCAAATGCCCAAAAACGAAATTCTTGAAACCGCACGTACTACCCGCAATTCGCCAACAGACAACTCAGTAAAAACTCTAATTAATTTTGCAACTTGCAGAATAGGGTGGATTAAATAAAAGAGCGCGGCACTTTTTGGGGAGCCGGGTATCCAAGAACAAATTTTGCGGTAAAAAATCTTTTTAATCCGCAAGAAGTATTTTTTACCTCAAAGTTGTACCCAAGTTGTACAATTCAAAACACCAGGGCTCAGCAGACAACACCAACAAACTATTTTATGTGTAAATACAACAAGTTATCTTGGTGGATGTGATTGGACTCGAACCAACGACCTCTTCGATGTGAACGAAGCGCTCTAACCAACTGAGCTACACATCCGAAACTATTGGGCTTTTTCTGTCCGCCCGTCTTCGTGCGTTTCACGCACTCCGCCGCGGCATCCGTCTCCACTACGTTACGCCGAGACATGCTCAAATTTCTTAATTCGCAAAGCGAATAACGAAATTTGGTGGTGGGGATAGTGGGTCCAGAACCGTACCTTCTGTTTTTGGCAGATTTCCGGACTTTCTTATCCACACACTTGACTTTGAGCTCTAAATAGTATCAAATTTCGTACCACTTTCAAGCGTCAAGGCAAATTATAGCACCTAAAAACCAAAAGTAAAGATATTTAATCATTAATCGCCCTAGTATATACTGGTGTTTTTAGTACTTACTAGCTAGTAAATACTAACCTTAGTAAGTACTTTTTAGTAAATACTTACACAAATTGCCGCTTTATGAATACATGGTGCGGCAAGGGGGTGCTTTCTCATCTGACTATCTTCCGCAGGGTGTCTTGAAAGATTAATCAGAGTTCTAATATCCATCAAAGGTCAATAAAATGAATCTAAATGAGCTAAAAATCAGGAAAATGGACAAGCAATCTGATATATTGGTTGCGACATATAGTTTATGCTTTGAAAACGCCTTGCACATAGACGGGTTTCGGGTTTATTATAGTTCTTCAGAACGGCACCAGTATTCCGTTGCGGTACCTTCCAATGTCTCGGTTGATAATCCAAGAATCAGAAAGCAAATAACCAAAACCATATTATGCCAGATAGACAAAGATATTATATCAGACGAAATTAGACCATATAAATTGAACGATAATAAATCGCAACATGATATAAAAGCAAACAAATAAGAGTTCTATTTTCTGAAACGATGATTGTTTGTGCATTAGAAAAAACCAAAGGCAAACATTCATCATAAAATAGGTCTGTAAAAAGATGTCAGTTTCTAATGCAAGCCCCATCAAATTACAGACCGTTGGTGGGGTTTCTTTTTAGGTAAAATCCCCCAACGTGCTAATTTATTAAACAATCCTGAAAGCCAAAGCCACGTTTCGCTTGCCGGCTTTTTATTGCGAAAACACTGCTGAGAATTTAATCAGGATAAACCATAGGATAAAACCGATGTAAAGTCAATGATAACCATATCTTATTGCCACCAAGTACAACAAGGGATTCCCGGTGCGATATGATATTCTCAACCCCGATAGTCCAGCACCTTTTTAGGGCACCGTATGCGGCTTGTACATCTCAGAAATCCGGGAAAAATTCAACTGGTTCTAAAACGATGAGCCAATGATTTTTATATTTTTTCATTTCATTAATCTATTCTTGGTTTCCTATTTTTTCATCCTAAACCAAAAGGTCAAACAATGAGTCAATATAAAAACTTAATCAATATCAGAAACTATTTGTATAATCAATTTCCCGCTAATGAATCTTTCTTTTTCATAACGATAAGCTTACCATTCTCGGCAAAAACGAATGACTTGTATCGCTTTATTATAATCATACGTTATCTGCTATCTAAATTTGAAAAAAGATTGCTTGGTGGAAAAGAATCTTGGAAACGCCATCCTTATAAATTCTATTCCTTCTGTGAAAATCAATTCAATACAACCCCCTGGCATATACATCTGCTGGCACCATTTATCAACCCAATTACCAATACCCAACTCTCGGTAAGTTTTGTGAATTGGTGTCTGAGTGGTGCTAACAAGAAATTCATAAGGCAATATACAGGCGATAAAGGTGCGGACTATAAGATAAAACTGGTTCCTTATTCTGACCTGCAACAAGTCATAAAATACTGCACCAAGGAATTATATTTTGATGGGACTGTAAATGCGGACAGAATATACACGCCTGATATACTCTTTCTCAAATCCACCAAGACAACAAAACGCAAACGCAATAGAATACATAAAATGGTAAGGAAAATGAAAACACGTGATGACCTAGTAGCAATCTTGTCTAGAAAATACACGATAGAACGCTTATAATGCCCCTACGTGCGAAATAATCTACCGCCCCCTAATACCCACCTGAAACCTAATTTTTTACAAACGGGGGCGGATTTTTTTACAACATTAATCTTTTGTGCTTTCGTTTTACAATATCGTCTATCTCGCTCATTCATCTGGATTTTTACAATGTTTTATGGTAGAATACGTACGATGGTACAAAGGACTAGGAATGAGATTAATCTGGCAACAAAAAGATTTTGATTCTGATATAGATTTTATACTATTCCATCAAAAAGATAATACTCCGGACTGGTGGCGAAAACAGTTGTTCAAAGCTTACCCAGATTTGAATTATGAACATACACGGTCTTTATCTGAATCTGAACGATTTGAATACATAACAAGACAAATGGTAATTCAAACAAAAAAGAGACAACCAGACATTGAAAATGCGATAAAGATATTCTCGCAAAAATGGGATGAGCAAATAGCGAAAAAATTGGATATTGCATACAAAAACGCATTCGACAATGATTGTTCAAATATACTAAACGACATGACGGCACAGGTTGGTCTGAATCCCATTTGCCCACGTGATATTGAAAATCATTGTTTTGATATTTACCACTATTTTGACCCAGAATACGCCATGACAACCGCACTACACGAAATAACGCACTTCGTATGGTTTTATTTTTGGCAGAAACACTTTGGCGATGACCCGTCTGAATATGATTTTCCAAATTTGAAATGGTTATTGTCTGAAATAGTTGTGGAAACGATTATCAGAAATTCTGACATAGCCAAACTGGCAACCCAACCAAAATATATCGCATACTCGTATTTCTATGATATGACCATAAAAGGGAATTTGATATTTGATACCATGAAAACCTTGTACATTACCCGTCAAGGTATATACGATTTCATGGAAAAATCGTTTGAATGGATTGAGATTAATGAATCTGAGTTGCGTAAGAAAATAACAAAGGCAGAGAAATAATTTCTTGACAACCACAATTTTTGGTATAATATATCCTTTGAAAACCAACCAAAAGGTAAAAAAAATGAAAATGAATTATTCAAAGGACTTTGTAGAGCGTGTAAAGAAAGCACTCCCACAAGAGACAGATTTACACAAACATCTTGACCAAGGCGATGAAATAGTTGGAAGATACCTTGATGACATGAGTTCTCGTATCACTGTGAACAAGGCAAAAGATGAATTGTATGGTGAATGGTTAGAATTTCGTCGTGCCGGCAAACCAATACCACAAGATTTTATTGAACGTGTAAAAAAGATATACCCAAAGGCAAAATCTTTACATGAATCCCTTGTACAAGGAAAAGATATTGCTGGTAGAATGTTGGATGATATGAGATATGAAGAACATAACGACCGAAAATTGACCGCTTTATACATAGAATGGCAAACTATGTACCGTGAAATGTTGCAACAAAAAGGGTTGTTGAGATAACAACAAAACAAATCCACTAAGGGGCGATAACTGCCCCTTTTTTGATGTAAATAGTATCCCAAAACAAAAACATTAATCTTTTTCGGCACGTTGTTAATCTTGTATCTGTTTTGGTCTTTTTAGCGGTGCGTCTTTGCGGTCAAGGTACAGTTGCGGGATTATTTTCTTCCATTCTTCAAGGTGCAACAGGTCTTCCGGATATTCAATTTTATCTACGGCGTTTTTCAATTCTTTTAGTTGGTGTATAGAATAATTTATTTCCATCGTACCTTCGCCTTCCCACCCACAAATGTCGTTGATAATCGTCTTTTCAATACCCAAGTCCTTCAACTTATTACTGATGGTTTTTCTGAAAGAGTGGAACGAATATATATTACGCCCGCTGGATACGATGTTCAATTTTCCACGCATAAACTTGTCAAAGAATGATGTCATAAATTTCTTTGCCGGGTCGCCTGATATATCATGTTGAGTCCTAGCAAAAATGAAATCCGTATCCTTGGCACCAATCTTCTTTTGACGTTCACGTATCATATCTACAAAGCCCCAATCCATCAGTTGCTTTGCTATCGGGACATACCTTTCTGTTGCGTCATTTTTCAGGTGTTTACGTTCATTATTCTCAAAGAAACCTATCACGTCGATACCATCTTCCTTTGTTATATCGCCAAATTGTAGTGTAATCGCCGCGTTAGTTCTCGCACCGGAAAATAGGGCAATCAAACATGCTAAAAACTGTTCCGGATTCTTTCTGAAAAAATCGTGTTTTGGGTCAAATATGTCTGCCAACTGTTTTTCGCTGAAAGGGTGGTATTTCTTTGTCTGCCCCTTGGATTCCTTTCTCAAAAACAGAATATGATTCGTCAATTCCGTCAATTTATACTGTGATGGTTCCTTACGGTTGGCGGCTGTGACTAACGAACGTAAGATACCAAGTTGCTTATTTTTCCGTCTGTTTGATATATCTTTACCATTTGTATTTTTTCGCCCTTTGACCCATTCACAAATCTTATTAATCATAGCTGGGTCATTGATTTTTGAATAGTCATCATCCAAACCTAAATTCACACTGGCAAGCAAATTTTTTATATCATATTCTTGGTTTTTTCTGGTTTCCTGCTTGACTTGCGACATCTCGAACATAAACTCAACAATTTCACTGATTTTATGTGGTGTTTCGGTTTTCGCTGGTTCGTGATGTGCGGTTGCAAGTTGCGGTATAAAGGTTGTGGGGACTATTTTACCGGCTTTACGTGCCTTGTATTCTTCCCACGACCCATCCCGCAATTTAGCATTTCTTGCCATATCCAGTATCTCGTTGTATTCCTGTTCTTCCGCTGGATTCAGTTTCTTACGAATGTCCATAAAATACTTTGCGTTCATTATATCTAGTGCCGCATTAAGTTTTGCTGTTGCTCGTTCTTTGGCACTATCTGGATACCCACTGTCGGCTAAGTCAAATTCGTATGCCTTCTTCACAAATGTATCTATCAACTTGCCACCATCTAAATTTTTTGCGACCCATATATCAAAGGCGGTACATATAATACTTGTTGTGTCGCCGCTTTCCAGTTCCCGCTTTTCTTCATCCGTCAGGTTCCCATCGCCCCCTGTGTAAAACTTGATGAAATCCGCTTTTTCTTCCGGGGTTAGCTCATTGAATGTATTTATAAGATGTTTCATGTAATTCAACCTTTTTATTGCTGTATAAACGTTCGTAGTGTGTAATGACCTGCGAATTGATTTATACTTGTTGTTTGATACTTTCACATCCATTCTAAAATAAAATACCCCAGAACGCAATAATAGTCCTTGTGTCAAATTTCTTACCAGTTTTCGTATCATATCTTCATACCCCCATACCGCACGATGAGTGATACGACTAACTATTTGATTTTAGCGGATTTCGTATTGCCAATTTTCGTGTTTTTACATCAACTAAGGCAACAAAAAAGTCCTTTTCAGGACTCAAAGTAGATGGTGGGGATAGTGGGACTTGAACCCACACGGTCGCAATGACCAAAGGATTTTAAGTCCTCAGCGTCTACCATTCCGCCATATCCCCGGACCTTTTCTTTAATCGCGCGACAAAATGCCGCGCGACCGAATAAAACTTATTTCAAAGTTTTTTTGTCCGCCTTCGCCCTTTGGGCTACGACGAGACACTTAATTTTCTTAATTGTGCGCGTTGCGCGCAATAACGAAAATTAGTGGTGGAGCTGATGGGACTCAAACCCACGACCTCTACGATGCGAACGTAGCGCTCTATCAACTGAGCTACAACCCCAAAACTGTTCAGTTTTTTACCCGCCCGTCTTCGTGCGCTTTGCGCACTCCGCCGCGGCACTGAATTTTTCTAATCGTGCGCACCGCGCGCGATAACAAAAATTCGTGGTGGGCATAAGAAGACTCGAACTTCCAAGGGTCGCCCCACTAGTACCTGAAACTAGCGCGTCTACCAGTTCCGCCATATGCCCAGCGCGCCCCCATAATATAACAATTTTCCACGCTTTGCAACAAGAAAATGAAAAATTTGGTGGTCTGTGTTAGTGTAAGTGGTTAGCGAAACGGGCGTCACAAGGCGACCGTTGAGATATTATTTTTGTTTTTGGTTGCTGTTCCGATGGAATTTAGCTTTTGTATGTTCGAATGTTAAATTTCTTATAACTTGGTCGCCATCCATAACGAGTGTATCACCAGGATATATAGTGGAAAGCACTTTGTCACGTGTACACTTAGCGTTGTTTCCAGTATTTAAGTTAAACTTCATGAAATAATCTTCACCGTATGCATTTGTGGCTGCTACATACTTGCGTGGGTTATTATATGCCGCCGCACCCTGATCCAATGTTCGTATAACATAGACAGTATCCAGACCCTTTGGGTACGACAGTTCATAATCATAATCTGTTTTTTTACCCTGTTTGTTTTTACACCCTGCGAGTAATAGTATTAGAATCAATGCGTAAAGTTTATTTTGTTTTCTCATGTTTTACCTTTTTATTTGTATGTTTTTAATGTAATACACAAAAATCAATATGTCAAACATTTTTGGGAAAAATATATTTATATCCAAAACGGCGCTTTTGCGCCGTTTCACTAACCATTTACACTAACACTTATCACTTTAGTCATATCCACTTTTCGGCCCAGGTGCGCAGGGCGTCCGGCGAAAGTCCGGTGTCAAGGCATGTGCCGCGTGCAACATGTGCGTCGGGCGCCAATTTTTGCATATTCTTGCCTGAATCGCCAATCATACACCCGCCGGATGTGGCGAAAGGAACGACTGTTTTGCCCGCAAAATCATAAGATTCCATAAATGTGTCTATGATTGATGGTTCGCGATACCACCATATTGGGAATCCCACGAAAATCGTGTCGTATTTTGATATGTCCGAAATTTTTGTGGCGATTTCTGGACGGCACGCGCGGTTGTTCATTTCGGTTGTCGTGCGGCTTAGTTTATTCGTCCAATCCAGGTCGTCGGTCGTGTATTTTTGTTTTGGCACGATTTCAAACAGGTCTGCGCCAATCGCCGTGGCCAGGTTTTCGGCCAATCCGCGCGTGGTTCCGGTTGCGGAGAAATATGCAACAAGTGTTTTTTTCTTCATGTTTTATCCTTTTGCTTCGTGTTTATTATATAGTGCGGAAGCCACGGAAAGCAAAGAGATTATATTCGGATAGTTATGTGTGCCATTAAATAATCCTTGCGTTAAGTAAAAAATGATATATAATTTGTGGCACATCGGGGCGTAGCTCAGTCTGGTAGAGTGCTTGCTTTGGGAGCAAGATGTCGAAGGTTCGAACCCTTTCGCCCCGACCACGAAATTCAAACCGTTCGTCAAGAGCGGTTTTTTGTTTGGTTTTTAATACTTACACCGAGTTCGAGAGTTGTGTTTTTGAAGGGGGCTGTTTTTGGCGTGATTTCGAACTTTTAAAGAAAAAAGGTTAGAAAACTAACCTCTTTCATGAGGTTAGAAAAATTGCTACATCGCCCCCATTAACATGAGCGATAAAGAACTTGACGGCTGTTATTTTTTGTGTTACTTTGTGCTGGTACAAACGGAAGAGGTATAAGATGTCAGAAAATTTTTATGATTTTGAGAAATTTAAAGTGTGCGATTTTAGTAATATAAATGTACATACTGACAACACCAGTAGTGATAATTGTTACGGAACTTGCAATGATAATAGTTGCGATATAAGTTGTGATTGTGTGTGCGATGCTGATTGGGGGTGCGATTCTTTCCAACGAGAAGCCGAGAAAGAAAGAGAAATGATTTTGGCACGCCGACAAGCAGAAACCAGGAAATACGCATCTTCTAAAAAACAGTCGAAAAACAAAACAGAAAAAGCGGTTAGTGATAAGTTAGATAGCATGAGTGAGGAAGAATTGTTAAATCTTATTCAACTTGCGACACAAGCACTTGCAAAAAAACAAACAGAAAAACACACATCTCGTTAGGTAAAAAATCTGCTAAGTGGCGGTTGTATCTCAAAATTAAAAAAACACAACAAAAAACCGTCCAGAACCAGACGGTTTTTTAACTCATTATTTATGAAAAGTATGATATTTTGTGGTATAATCATACATTGAAAAAGGATTATTTATGGAAATAACAATGCGACCAATGACCCTTGATGAAGCATGGCAATGCATAAGCAATTGTTATGTTATGTATCATAGAGATTTAAAAAAATATGGTTATTCCTGTTGGCCTTTTATTCCGAAACCAATGTTTGAATCATTCAATACACCAAATTTATCTGAACAAGAAATTAAACTTTGCCACGATAAATTCGTGGGTATTTATAATCGTAATGTTGCATGTTTAAATAGGTTTGATGATATATTTGAATCATATATAAAACCAAAATTAGAAGATGCAATAAACAAGTTTCTGGTGCCATTATTACCGTCTTGGAATGCAACCATGCCAGAAAAACTTGATATTTTATGTACTTTTGGACGTGGTGCAAGTTACAACCGTAAAGATGAACAACATGCTATCATAGATTTTAGGATGTCACGTTATCCGGATGATAAAAATG
>JAFZXK010000011.1 GCA_017616785.1 Alphaproteobacteria bacterium | reverse complement strand
GCAATAGTAAATGGGTTAAACGGACATTTATCGTGTGGTGGTTATGTAAATAACGATAGTTCACAACCATGTTGGTTGTGGCAAATAAATGACCAGGCATCTGGGACAATATATACACCGCATAATAACTAAGAAAGAATAGAGAGAGAAGTTCTATGAAAAAACTATTGATATCGTTTTGTTTGATATTGTTCGGCATAGGCATAGTATATGGCGTGCATGCAGACGATAAAGAAACGGTAACATCGTTAAAGTATGTGAATGATGTACTTGCAACGAAGCAGGACGAGATAGGCGCGCAAAGTGGAACGATGGCGGTAACGTATACAAACACACCTGGGACAGTAACACCACGTGAAGTAAAATCGAATTTGGGAACAAGTACCAGTGATACATCATTACCGATGGTTGGTGGTGTTAATACAAAGTTAGCAACAAAACAAGATGAGATTCCGGCAAAGAATACGAACACTGTTTTAACATACACCGGTGTTGCCGGCACGGTTGGTGAAAAAGGAATATATCAGGATACAGGCACCTATGCGGCACAATCCGATAACCTGATTGACGCCGGCACATTTAACGCGGCATTAAAAAACGGACTTGATAATGAGTTTGTATGTGCGGGTTACGCCACCACCGGCGAATGTTGGTTGTGGACGATACATAATGATGGCGAAAGTATAAATTTGTTTAATAAAGATGAAGAATGGACACATGGCTGGTACATCAGCTCATCGAATACATTAGCCGACGCCGCGAATGCAAATCGTACAGCCGTGATTCCTTGTTTGCCAAATACCACATATTATTTTAAACATACATCTAACACCGGTGGTGGACGCATGTTTTATTGTGAATCGGAAGAATATGACGTGGGCAGTACCTCGTGCTCCAGTATGGTGGGCAGGACGAATTTACCAGCCAATCAAGTTGTATCCATTACAACATCGGCCGATGCAAAATGGCTGTTCGTTGCATTTGGACGCAGGGATAGTTCTGTAACATCGTCTTTTGAAAGCCAAGCCGAAGATGCAATGTTATCAACAACTGTGCTGACGGAATCAACCCCGTATGAACCGTATGAAAATATCTATATTCCACAGAATCAATAAATCGATGTCATACCTGTAGATGTTACTAAATTCGATGACAGGTGTTCTATTCCAGATAGTGTCATCCCGCAGTATCGGGTCCCGCGCAAGATTTTATTTTGCGTGGGTTATTTTATGCGGGATCCCCGAGTATCGGTTGAAACCACGGGATACCGCGTTCCCGCGGTATGACTGTGTTCTGGAATTTTATCTTTGTCATCGAATTGAGTAACATCTACAGGTATGACATCACACTTTCCACTAACCACTTACACTACCACTCATATACCCTTGACGCATTTTTTGATTTTTGATAAAATTAGACACAGAGATGAATAAAATTCTGATTTTGTGCGCAATTGCCGGCATGTTGGCCGATGCGCCCGCATATTCTGCGGTGCGCGACGGCACATCCAACACCCGACCGGCCGACACAACGACGCGCACAACAACCACACCGCGCACCACCACACCCCAAGGCGCACAGGCAAACGCACGCGCAACACGCAACACCGCGGCGCGCGCCGGCACACTTAAGATAGACACATTACCACGCACAACCGCAACGGTTCGTGCGCGTTCTGATTCATCTGAATCCACCCCGCGTCGCACGGTTCAGGTTGGCCGCGCCGCCGTCGCCGGCACCCCAAGCAACGAAATTCTTGAAACCCGAACGGGCGCGGCGTACGCGCGTTGCAAATCCGCATATTTTCAATGCATGGACCAATTTTGCCAATTAAAGAACGACGGCTATCGCCGCTGTTCTTGCAGTTCGCGCATCTATGATTTAATGTCGGTTCGCCAAAACATAATTGACACAAATAATAAATTGACCGAATTTACCGAAAATCTTGATGCGGTCGGCCTTACCGCGGCCCAGGCAACGGCGATTCACACCGCATCCGACGGTGAAAACGCACTTACGGCGGACACATCGGCGTCCAAGGCATTACTTAACGCGATAATGAATTCTATACGCGGTGGCGACACGACCGTCGGCGGCAAAATGTCCGATTTGAACAGCATAAATCTGTCGTTCGATACGGTGAATATGTTTGGCCTTACCGACACGGCCCAGGTTATTGCATCATACAACGGCACCGAACTTTATAACGCGGTCTATCCATCGTGCCGCAATGCTGTTGCCGCCGATTGTAACGACGCATCACTGCAACGCGCGGTTACGGCGTACCTTATGGCGATTGAACAAGATTGCAACACGGTCCAAACCGCACTTGAATCAAAACAAAAGGATTTGCGTGCCGCCGTCCGCGAAAGCGGCGCAATGTTGGACCTTGCGCGAATTGAAAATCGCAACAAGCATAATTCGGATAACCTTGCAACCTGTATCGGTAATATAGAATCCGCGGTACTTAGTGAACAGGTTTGTGGCGCCAATTATCACAAATGCCTTGATAACGGCGAATTTATTGATGTTACAACCGGCGCGCCAATTGCCGGCGTGGTGCGTTTCTATGAATTGCAAGAGATGTTAAAATTCGACCAAAATAAAGATAACATGGATCAAAAGTTGGCACAAAACCCAAGTAACCGAAACTTTGTCAAAAACTTTGAAAGCAAAACGAAAAAATTCGCGGCGGACGCATTGGACAAATGCACTGAAAACGCCGACACCGCATGGGCGGAATATTTGGACAAGGCGTTACTTGATATATACTATGCACAAAAGAACAAAGTTCAAACAATTAAGACCGGATGCATAGATTTAATATCACAATGCTATGACGACCGCGAAACGGCAATAACCGCGGCCATGGCGGAACTTATCGACGGGACAACGGAAATATCATTATTACCGGACAAAATCATCCTTACGCGCGAAATGTGTTCAAACTATATCGATTCTTGTAACAATATGTTCGGCGACAGCAATATTATCGCGGAATATGTGGATGCCCAGGCGGACACCGATACAACCGCGGCGTGCAGGGCGGTCGTGCAACAATGCTTTGACAGTTTTGGCGGCACGAATTATGAAAATTTCTATTACCCATCAAGTGGATTATTTGAACCGGGCATGGTTGACCATTTGGTTTCGTCTAATTTTGAAAACAAAATATCCGCACTTGATTGGTTTTCGCTTTATGAATACGACGAAGACGGCAACCGCAAGGATGGTTACAAATCAAAATGCGCGCAGCGTGTCGCCGAAATTCCAAGCTGCGCCGACAAGGTTGAATTAGTGTTCGGTGGCATGGACGCCGTAATCGCCGACCGTGGCACCGATAGGTACGGACAATATACATACGCGGCCCCCGCGAATAACAACGCATACGGATACGGCTGGGCAAAGTTGGATGACGGCGTAACAACAGTTCCATGGAACAACCCAAACTATAAATTTAAGAACCGCCGCCTGCGCCCGACTGGCGTCGCGACCGAGGTTTATAATCAAATAATCGATACACTGACCACCCAGTGCATGAATCTGCAAGGTAAATTCATCGAAGCACAATTTATTGATCATGGGAGGTATGATTTAGATATAAATTTATGCTACCACAATATGAATAACGATACCCCAATTGGTAGTTATGGTGCATGGTGGTATACCCCAACAGGATACGAAAACATGTGCCCGAAGGATTATACTTTAAATATAGATACACCTACATGGGGTATATGTTCTTGTTGGGAGAACGGGGGCCGCAGAAGTAAAAATGCTCAATTTTCAAAGTGTTCTGCTGTTATACCAGTTAAACCAATAATAGTTTTTAATGACGAAACACACACCATGTCTTTAGATCATTATAACGATGTTGCTTGCACTATGGTCGCCTCCCAGGATCTGTGCACACCGGATATATGTGTACAAAATTCCGTTATCGCATACCCAAGCAGTTGGAATATGAATCCAAGCACAATACAAATAAACACAATTCCGACTCTGCAAGATTGGTGCACATCGACAGTGAACACCAACACAAACCAGGTTTGTCCAATTGGTTCACAAAATCCTGATTGCGCGATTCCAAACGGAGTTCCCGATGGTATTCCAACTTACTAACAAATAACACTAATCACTAACCACTCACACTAACACTTGTTCCGCTATTATCTTACTCGCGGCGCCTTCAGGGCGAACCCACATATTGTCCGCGGCGCAAAGTTCCGAAATAACCTTTTCACGCGCACCCGACTTTGTCATTGAATTAAATGCATTTGCGATATTTTCCGCCGTTGCCTTTTCACCCAAAAATTCGGGATACACCGCACGATTTAGCAATATATTCACCAACGACACCCATTTTACCCGTATCAGCAAATGTCCAATCCATGTCGTCACGCGATTCATTTTGTACACAACAATCGCCGGCACATGCAACATGGCAAGTTCCGCCGACACCGTTCCACTTGCGATAACCGCGATATATGTCCGCCGATAAAGGTCATATCGCGCCGCCGCCGGCACAATTTCGGGCCGAACCCGCCAATTTGCCACGACCGACTTTACGTATTCGGCGGTCGTTTCCACAACCGGAATTGCAAATTTATATTCGTCCCTGTTTGGAATCTTGTCAATAAATTCACGAAAAAGCGGTAATAAACGACGGACTTCGCCGGCGCGACTTCCGGGAACCAGTGTTATAATTTTTTCATCGGTTTTTGTTTCTTTTTTTGAACCCAATAAACCTTCGGCAATGGGATGCCCAACCGCCACAGTATCCAACCCATATTTGGTGAAATAGGGCACTTCGAAATCAAAAAACGCATACAGTTTATCAAAAATTCGCGCATATTTTTTCGCACGCCCCGGCCGCCAGGCCCAAACCTGGGGCGCAACGACATGATGAAAACGCAATCCACGCGCAATCATTTCTTTGCCAATCGGCGATTTACGCAATTTCTTTATCACCGACCGCGCGAATCCCGGTGAATCAATCGTCAAAACAACATCCGGCGTATATTTTATTATCGCATCGACCGTTTGATTTATGCGACGCGACAGTGTGCGCAGGTGACCCAAAACCTCCACCACGCCCATCACCGACAAATCAGACATTGGAAATATAGATTGCAGGCCGCACTCCGTCATTTCCGCACCACCAACACCGGAAAATTCAACCCCGGACATTTGCCGCATTATGCGCGCCCCCAGTGCATCGCCCGAAACTTCGCCAGCAACGATAAAGATTTTTTTATTCGGCATTTCCGGATGTTCCAATTCCACGCTTTGAACGGTTTTCTATGAAATCAATCGCGTCCATCGCATATTTATTATTCTTGACTTCACGCCGAACCCGCGCAAGACGTTCCGCAACCGTGCCACCCGTTTCACGGAACACCGCCGAATAGACCGAATGAATCGCATGCATATCTTCGTTTGTAAACCCATGCCGCATAAGTCCGACACGGTTTATCGTTCGATATGTTGCGCGCGGTCCGTCATATATTGCGTATGGCAAGATATCATTTGGCACACCCGACATTCCGCCAATAAAGGCGTTGCGTCCAATGCGCGCAAATTGCAAAACCATAACCCCCCCAGATAAAATTGCATAATCTTCGATTTCGACATGGCCGGCAACCTGGACCAGGTTAGACATAACCACACTGTTTCCCACCTTGCAATCATGGCCAACATGCGCATTTACCATAATCTGACAATCGTCCCCAATAACCGTGCCGTCCGACGCCGGCGTTCCCGAATGAATTGTTACATATTCACGAATCTTGCAACGCTTTCCAATGCGCAGTCCCGTCATCGCGGATTCATCTTGCCACTTCAAATCTTGGCTCATAACCCCAAGAACCGCAAAGGGATAAATAATAGAATCATCGCCAATACTTGTTTTCCCGCCCAGCACAACATGCGACACCAATTCAACCCTATCGCCCAACACAACTTCGGGTCCAACAATGCAAAACGGGCCAATTTTACAGTCCGCACCAATCTTTGCACCCGGTTTAATAACCGCACTTGGATGTATTTCCGTCATAATTTTACCCCATATGTCATATGGATAATACCGCACAAAAGAAAACTTTGTTATTCAATAAATATAACGAATTATAACAAAAACCGAGCATCCGGCCGCGCGTCACCCGAATTCAAGATCGAAATCCAAAACACACCCATTGCGGTTATTGTCGGCAAATCAATCAGAATTCCAAACATTATGACCGCCAGCCCAAGGATTTTGCCACGCACACTATCGGCGACCGATTCCCGATGCCACACCGACATAGCAAACAGCACAAAAGACATAAATACGGTTGCAATGAAAATAGGAACCGCCTCGGTCAACAAAAACAGAACCATGCAAAGCGCCGTTCCAATTCGAACAAGCCACTTTAATTTCACAAACGCACTTTTGTGAATACGCGCGCGCGCCGGCACAACATCAACCGCAACCGCCGCCGCAAGTAATATGCCCGTCATCAAAATTCCGATTAAATGTATAGGGGTTAGGTTTCCCAACTGTCCAAACCTAAAAAATTCCGGTTGCATCAACAGCGCGACCACCACCGCAAACATCAAAACCGCCATACAAGGCACAGCACGAATACGCCAATCACGCCACCGACCAATCAAAAGTCCGGCACATACGGCACCAATCTGTAAAATCGGTCCCCACCAGTTTAATATATCACTAAACCCAACGGGCACCATCAAAAGCGCAAACAATATAATATTTATCCACCACCGGCGACGCATAGTGGCCCGCGCACTTCCATACCATATCGGCAAAGGCGCCGCACGTGTGCGCGTCCCAACAAACAAACATGACACGAACAAAATTCCGGCGGTAACCCACGGCAAAAGTGACACACCATCACGCAGCACATCGTAATTTCCGCCCATCAGCACAACCCACAAAGCAATCATAATAATGGACCAAAACGAAACGCGTTCCCCATTTACAAAACCAACAAGCCCAAGTTTTTGACCATAAAAACGCCCCAGCAAATAAATTGCAACAAATAATGGTGCGCACAATATCGCATTCCAAAAGAACGCCGGCGACACAATGGCGGCATTATTAAATGCACTAACGGCACTGCTAACTACAACGGTATTTTGAAACATAAACTTGCCTTTTGATTTCAAAAGATTATTATACATATATGACTAAAAAACAAGATTTTTTTACCATAATGGGTGGCAAGGTTAGGATACTATGCGGTCCATATAATCCGACATCCGACGCGGTGTGGCTTGCCGCGTTTGTGGACGGTGCGCCCAAAACGGTTTTGGATGTCGGCACCGGAACTGGCGCGGTCGCACTTTGCATTATGGCACGAATTCCGGGAACAAGCATGACCGCAATCGATATATCGCCGGAAATGCTTGCCGCCGCCGAAAAGAATTTTGAATTGAACAATAAACAGGCCAATTTTATAAATGCTGATATATTATCTTGGCGAACAAACAAAACATTTGATTTGGTTGTAACAAACCCACCTTATTTCAAGGGCACGCCCGCCACGCACAATGCACATCATAACGCAAACCTTGGCCTTTGGACGCGTCGGTGTATCGCGCGCACACGCCCAAATGGAACATTTATAACAATCGTTGACGCCGCCGAATGCGCAACCGTCATATCTGAAATGTCCGCGCATTGTGGCGACATTAAAATCTTGCCACTTTATAGTAATAAAAACACCGCCGAACGGGTTTTATTGTCGTGCAGGGTTGGGCGCGCACCGCATACAACAATTTTTTCCGGAATTTCCATGAATTGTAATGAAATTTTGCGCGATGGACTTGGAATCAAAGATATTATCGGGACACCAACCCAAGGATAACAAAGGATAAAATGTGATTTCTTGACTATTCAAAAATATTGCACTATGCTTTACCTGTTATGATAAATTTTATAACACGATATTTCACATCCCTTTGGGCGTTCATTACCGCGCCTTTTCGGGCGATATGGCGTCTTATCACGCGAATTTTTCCACCGCGCGAATTTACCGTTATGGACACGCCACGCGGGAATGTTTACACTTTTCAGCAGAGCAGTTTTTGGCGTTTCACGAAATTCTGTGGTAAAATAGGGCTTTTTGTTTGGGCAACATGGTCAACATATGTGTTTCTTTATCACCGTCCAATGTTGCAGAGCCGAACAATTCAGTTGGAAAATATGAAGCAAAAATATGCCCACCATATGATTGACTTGCAAAATTACCTTGAAAAGTACAATGAACTAACCAAAAACGTCAATGTCATCGACGATAAATTACTCAAAGACACAAAACTTACCACCGAAGATAAAGAGGCACTAATTAACGAACGCCTTAAAACCTGGGGTGAATTGGACTTTTTGAAAACCCGCGTAACCGAAATGTTCACCGACGAAGATTACGCACCCGAATATACCAAGGTTTCGGACCTGGCGGTCGAATATGAACTCACATTGGCCGAAAACATTGAAATCAAAAAGCGCGATATAGAACTGCTTGAAACGGTGGCCAAGGTAATCGATGCGGACAACAAAATCGTTGATGCGGTTTCAAAACTTGCAGGGGACAAGGTTGCCGAACTGCGTGACGAATTGCGTCATATAAACGGAACCCTTGCGACACTTGGCCTGTCAGAGGCAACATTGGTTAAAAATGCGAATCGGTTTTCAAATCAGTTTGTTGGTGCGGTATTTGATCCGCTTGAAATAGATAAGGAATTGGACGAAAAATATCAAAAATTGGCGGATAACATAACCCTTTGGAACGGCCTTAGCAAATTAAAGAAAACTTTGCCACTTGGCGCCCCGATTAAAGAGGTTCGCGTAACATCAAAGTTTGGCAAACGCAAAGATCCGTTCACCGGTGACCAAAAACAACACAAAGGCATCGATTTCGCCGGCAAAATTGGCACGGAATTGATGGCGGTTGCGCCGGGTCGTGTCATATCTGCGGGCGAACGCGTCGGATACGGCACAACGGTTGAAATCGACCACGGATTGGGCTTTACAACATTATATGCACACCTTTCGAAAATCACGGTATCACGTGGCGATTGGGTGCGTCCGGGAACAATCGTCGGACTTGGGGGCTCTTCGGGGCGGTCAACGGGTCCACACTTGCACTATGAAATACGGTACAAGGGCGATCCATTTGACCCTGAAAAATTCGTAAAGGAATAAAACAAAATGTTGGCATTTACAAACGCAGATGAAAAGACATCACCGACCATAATTGGCGCGGGGTGTAAGTTGACCGGCGATATTAAAACCGAACACAGTGTCCAAATTCATGGCCACATTGTTGGTGACGTTACCGCCGATACAATCGTAATTGGCCGCGGCGGTGTGGTAGAGGGTAAAATACAGGCAACAAACCTTTTCTTGCACGGCACCCTTAACGGCCCGGCAACGGTCGATATCGCAAATGTGTTCAGTCACGCACAAATGATTGGCACATTGTCATACCGCACATTGAACATAACCGCCAATACGGGGCTTGAATGCAAATTGGCAAAGCGTAAGGATAAATAACATGAACAAAAGCATCGAAAAAGTGTTTATTGCCGCCGACCATCGTGGGGTAGGGCTTAAACTCTATCTTATTGAAATGTTAAGTGCGTTGGGCTATAACATGGTGAACCTTGGGACGGATGATTTGAATACACCGGTGGATTTCCCGGATGTTGCGAAAACACTTGCCGATGCGATGTTGGACGAACCCGAAACACGCGGAATCTTGGTATGCGGGACCGGTGCGGGCGTTCAAATTGCGGCAAACCGCTATCGTCATATTCGCGCATCGCGCTGTGATCGGCCGGACCAGGCCCGCGACGACCGCTTTCACGATGACATAAATGTTTTGGCACTTGGCGCGGACGACATAGATATTGAAATGGCGTTCCTGTGCGCAAGGGCATTTTTGGAAAGCCCCTTTGATGACTGCGAAAAGCGCCGCCGCAGAATTGAAAAAATTTCATAGTGTAAGTGTTAGTGGTTAGTGATAAGTGTAAGAAAACACCGCCCATTCGGGCGGTGTTTCACTAACCCCTGCTCACCGCGAAGGCGGGACTAACACCCATCGCGACGGAGCGTCAGCGAAGACGGACACATCACTTCTTCACCACAAAATTCACCAATTTCTTTGGCACGACAATGGTTTTGATTATTTCGGCGCCGGCGATTTTGCCCGCGGCGACTTCGCGCGCCATATTTGTCAATGTTTCGTTATCTGCGTTTAAATCGGCGGTAAAGTCGCCAACACGTTTGCCGTTCACCGTTACCGCAAAGGTCGTTGTGGTTTGTACCAACTTTGACGCATCAAACGTTGGCCACGGTTCAAAGACCAACATATCGGTGTGCGCCAACTTTTCCCACATTTCTTCGGTTAAATGCGGCGCAAACGGATTCAACATCTGAATTAAAACCTCGTACGCACGTCGCGGCATTTTTCCACCCGAAAAAGCGTTTAAAAATTCCATCATCGCCGAAATTGCGGTATTAAACTTCATGCCGTCCAACCGTTCCGTCACATCGGCCACCAGGCGGTTTATTAGAACATCTTGCTCTGCGGTTGGTGCGTCATCGGTTAAATTGTCACTTGCCACCTCTACCCGACGCAAGAAACGTTCAACGCCACGTAAAGTATCTTCAGACCAGTTCATGTTATTTTGTTCCCATGGCGCAAGGTAAAGTATCGCAAGCCGACATGCGTCCGCACCCACACGCGCAACAACATCAGACGACGGCACAACATTACCACGCGACTTTGACATTTTTTGCCCGTCCGCGCCCATAATAAGGCCGTTACTGGTACGTTTTTTATACGGCTCAACACCCGGAACAAAGCCCAAATCCGCCAACGCCTTGTACCAAAACCGCGAATAGAGCACATGACGCGTCGTATGTTCCATGCCACCGTTATAGTGGTCAATTGGCATCCATTTATCCAATTGCGCGCGTGAACAAAACTCTTTATCATTCCGCGGGTCAAGGTAACGCATAAAATACCACGACGACCCCGCCCATTGTGGCATAGTGTCCGTTTCGCGTCGCGCCACCCCACCACAGCATGGACAGGTTGTCTTTATCCAATCCGTTGCACGTGCAAGCGGACTTTCGCCGGTATCGGTCGGCTTGTAATCTTCCATATACGGCTGCAACAACGGCAATTCGGATTCGGGAATTGGTTGCCATCCGCACTTTTCACAATAAACCATTGGAATTGGTTCACCCCAATACATTTGCCGCGAAAAACCCCAATCTTTTAACTTATATTTCTTGGTCCCGCGTGCAAAGCCATGTTCGGCGCCATATTTTATCGCGGCGGCAATTGCATCGTCTTTGCCCATTCCGTCCAAGAACGATGAATTTATGTGCTTTCCGTCACCTTCCCAAACTTTGTCCGGTTCACCGCCCGAAAGCACTGGGATAATTTCCAAACCGAACTTTTTCGCAAAGTCCCAGTCGCGCGAATCATGCGCCGGCACCGCCATAATCGCCCCAAAGCCATAATCCGCCAAGACATAGTCGGATATAAAGATTGGAATTTCACGCCCATTAAACGGATTTGTCGCCATAACACCTTCAAGTTTCACACCTGTTTTATCCTTTGTAATATCGGTGCGTTCAATTTCGGACTTTGCCTTTGCCGCGGCGATATATTCGCGCACAGCATCAACGTTTTTAATGTGACCATCATCAATCCATTTTTGCACAAGTTTATGTTCAGGCGCAATAACACAGAACGTCACACCGAATATTGTATCCACACGCGTCGTATAGACCGTCATAATATCATCGCCCACGCGGAAATCAACATCGGCACCATACGAACGCCCGATCCAGTTTATCTGCATAGTTTTGACTTTTTCGGGATAATCGACCAAGTTCAAATCATCAATCAAACGGTCGGCATATTTTGTCATTGCCAAATTCCATTGCAGTTTCATTTTCTTTTCAACCGGCCCATGACAGCGTTCGCAACAACCATCTTCCAATTCTTCGTTGGTAAGGTTCGTTTTGCAATTCGGGCACCAATTCATCGGCAATTCAGATTTATATGCAAGTCCCGCACGCCAGAATTGAATAAACATCCATTGCGTCCATTTAATATACTCTGGGTCAGAAGTTGCGATTTTCGATTCCGGGTCAAAAGAAAGCCCCATAATAGAAATATCTTTTTCGAATATCTTAATAAGTTCCGCAACCGAATCCCGTGGATGCTTGCCAATTTTTGTCGCGTACTTTTCGGACGAAATGCCCATAGAATCATATCCAATCGGAAACAAGACATCAAACCCGCGCATACGTTTATACCGCGCCATAACATCCATCCCCGTATAGGGCAACATATGCCCCACATGCAGGCCCGAACCCGACGGGAAAGGAAACTCTATTAAATTATAGTATTTTGGCTTTGACCCGTTGTTTTTTGGCACAAACGCGCGCGCCGCCGCCCACCGGCGTTGCCATTTTTCATCGCGTTCAATAACTTTCTTTATATCATCAGATGCCATAATGCGCCCCTTTTGAATAAATCGTTGCGTAAAAGGTTACCAAACTTATAAAGCGTTATCAAGTTTTTTGTTTTTTGCTGTAAAAAAACGATTGCATAAATATTCACGCTTTTAGTAGCATGTCGTCAAAGGGGAAAATTAGGTGTATTTGTGGTTTTTGATACGGGTGTTTAAAAGTCCAAAAAAACGCAGATATACTGGTTTATAGAGAATCATGCAGAAATTTTTAAAAGCATTTTTAACATCGATAATAACCATGTTTGTCGGTGTGTGTTATGCCGATACAATTTGTAGCGGCACGGATTTCTATGATTCAGAGCTTGAAGCATGCACCCCCTGTCCAAATGGATATACCTACAACGATACACCCGGGAAGACATCGGTAACGGAATGTCAGATACAGTGTCCAGCCGGAACTTATGTTAGTGAACCCGGGGTGTATGGATATACGCGATTGGAGTATCTTGAAAGTACAGGAAGTCAATACATAAACACCGGTTTTGTGCACGGATCAACAAATATACGTGGTGAAATTCGTATTGGAACAAACGAAGCTATTACATCCAATGTCAATATTTTGGGAAATCAAACTGTTAGCCCCAAAGGCGGATATTCCATAGGTTGGGCGCCGTCTGTGTTCAAGCTTTGGGTGGAAAAAACAGGCTCGCGTCTTAGTGGGCCAACTCACTCCCTTCCGGCCAATTCGATACATGACATTGTTTTTGAATTGACCGCAAATACAAGATTGTTGACATATGATGGGGTAACAGTAACAGGGTCGCATACGGGCGGAATTGTAACAACAAACCCAATCCATTTGTTTGATAATGGTATACAACAAGCCGGTCAAAATTTTTCGGGTCGTATTTATTACATAAAATTATACGAAGATGGCAACCTGGTCCATAACTTTTTACCTGTACAAGATTCAGATAATGTTATCGGAATTATTGATACCGTCACGGGTCGGTTCTTTACAAATAGCGGTACTGGTAATTTTTCATATAACGAGAACTTTCCCTCTGCTTGTGTAAATGTCGGTTTGGGGCATTATGCGGAATCGCACGTGGTAAATTTTGGCGATGTTAGTACAACACGGACACCGTGTCCAGTGGGAACATATTCAAATATTGAAACAGGAACAAGCATTGCATCATGTAATGCGTGTGTCGGCGCAACATATACAAACACCACCGGGTCGGCGTCTTGTAAGAGTTGTCCAACGAGATTTAATTCTAATCTCAATTCTGGAAAAACAAGCGTAACCCAATGTCAAATTTCTTGTCCTGCCGGAACATACCTAGGAACATATGCAGAAATACCGGCCAGCTATGAACAACTTGAGTTTATACAATCAACTGGATCGCAATACATAGATACGGGAATCAATGTTTCTACACTGGTGAATCCAGTAATGTCGATTACCATGCAATATACAACAGTCGAAGCCAACAAAAAAAGTGGTGCCGCAGTGTCATCAAACGGCGCACAATTTACAATCGGTATAAATGCCACGAAAGCATTTTCTTGCGATGCCGGCAATAATGCAACAATAGGTGCCGCGGACACCGGCAAGCACACATTTGTCTTGGATACACAAAACGGGACATGTTCAATGGATGATACAACGCAGAATTTGACGGTTGGTAATTTATCAGCCATAAATAAGTCGATTTATGTTGGTGGTATTAATGGTATCACTGGGCGTGTTGGCAAGGCAAAATATTACGGATTTACATTAACAAGTAATAATCAGGTAATAATGAACCTTATACCAGCGCGCCAGAAAAGTGACAGCACCATCGGAATGTATGATACAATAAATAATACTTTCTATACTAACATGGGTACAGGGAAATTCACCGCGGGCAATGTGGTGACACGTGATATTTGTATTGATGTTGGTGCGGGGTATTATGCACCTTCGCCTGTGTTTAATTATGGCGACATCGGTGGGCGTTATAAATGTGCGGTGGGACTTACCACACCAGGGTATGGGCATGGTGCGGATAGCGAGGACGATTGTGGGCATGTACTACATTTGGATAATCAAATTATATATGCACGACAAGACAAAATAACAACACCGTCTATAAACATGGAAATGCCAGATTCATCCAGGTTTTATATTCCATTAAGCAGTGAAAATCACAATTTATCGAAATTGCATATTTGGCATAATGGTGCTGAATATACCGCATATGATGACGGTCTTTTATACGGTGAACGTAATCCGGTAACAGGGGGACGAATATCACAAGCACAATAATAAGCAAATTAATAATGAAATAAAAAAGGCCTTCGTTGTGAACTGTATCCCCAAAAGCACATTAACATTTTTGTTTGTTGCGGTATAATAATACCGTATCGATTTTTCTTGACATTTCCGCATATTTGAAACATAATACCACGCGAACTTTTAACAAAACCAAAGGTAAAACAAAAATGGTGGCGACAAAATCGTTGAAAAAGTGCGAATTAGATGCCAAATGGTATCTGATTGACGCAACCGATTGCACGCTTGGGCGTTTGGCGGCATACACCGCGAACATCCTGCGGGGCAAGAATAAACCAACATGGACACCGAACATGGATTGCGGTGATCATGTTATCATTATTAACGCCGATAAAGTGGCACTTTCGGGGACCAAGGCCGACAAAACGAAATTCTATTGGCACACAACATATCCCGGCGGGATAAAGGAACGGACACTGGGCCAAATGCGCACTGAAAAACCGACTTTGCTCGTAAAAAATGCCGTTAAACGCATGATGGGGCGCCGCACCGCGGTCGCATTGGCGGACAAACGTCTGACCAAGTTGCACGTCTATGCGGGCGCGGAACATAAACATGCCGCACAAAATCCGGTTGTGATTGACTTTGCGGGATTGAATCGTAAAAACAAAAGGGGCGAATAATGGCAAACGAAACAAAAAAGACAACTGCCAAGGCAACAAGCGCAAAGAAAGCGGCCCCGGCACCAAAGAAAACAACTGCGACCAAGGCAACACCCAAGGCAAAAGCCGCCACGGCAAAGAAAACGGGTGCGACCGTCGCGACACCAAAATTGAATAACGCGACCTATGCCACCGGCAAGCGTAAAGATTCCGTCGCCCGCGTATATATGTTACCGGGCAAGGGCAACATTGTTATCAACGAACGTTCAATGGCGGAATATTTTCGTCATCCGGTGTTGCAAATGAGTTTGAATCAACCGTTTGCGGTCACCAAACGCGAAGGCGCATACGATGTATTCGTAATGGTTATGGGCGGCGGACTTTCCGGCCAGGCGGGCGCGGTAAAGCACGGAATTTCCAAGGCATTGGAAAAGGCCGAACCAGATTTGCGTGCGGCGTTAAAGGCCGCCGGGTTCCTTACCCGCGATAGCCGCGTTGTCGAACGTAAACATTACGGTTACCGCAAGGCACGTCGTTCAACACAGTTCAGCAAACGTTAATCTGTTGCGGAACACAACTCGAAAACCGTCGGGAAACCGACGGTTTCTTTTGAGCCAAAGGATTATATCCATTTTGCGCCAAAAAAAGTTGAATTTTCGAAAAATTGCGTGTATACTTGCACAGATTCAATGATCCAAAGGAATTTATTATGATTAAAAAAGACAAAATCAAAGATTTACATTATGTTGTAACCGGCGTGCTTACCGCCGATGAATTACAGGCCGCGGCCGACAAAATTCTTGAAAAATACGGTGCGGACGCGAAAATGCCCGGCTTTCGCAAGGGGCATGTGCCACTTACCGTCCTTCGCCAGAAATATAATACTTCTGCGATGGCCGATGCGGTTGATAAATTGATGAATGCGGATTTGGAAAAATACGCCACCGACAAGAAAATTCGCCTTGCGGGCGCACCGCGCGCGGACCTTGGGAAATGGGAAATTGGCAAAGATGCGGAATACACATTGGAATTCGATATTTTGCCAACTTTGCCGGCAATTGATCTGGATAAAATTACGGTTACGAAAAAAACGACCACTTTGCCGGAATCTGAGGTTGAAACCGCAATCGAAAACCTGCGCCGTGCGCGCAGCGTTGCCGAAAAACAACCGGCGAAATATGCGGCACAAAAGGGCGACACCGCGGTCATTGACTTTACGGGATTTTTGGGTGATACGGAATTCGAAGGTGGTGCGGCAAAAATGCATCACCTTGTCTTGGGTTCGGGGTCATTTATTCCGGGATTTGAAGACCAAATTATTGGCCACAAATCGGGCGATGAATTCGATGTGAACGTGAAATTTCCACGCGATTATCATGCAGACAATTTGGCGGGGAAACCGGCGCGCTTTGCGGTCAAGGTGCATGAGGTTCGCAAACATATCTTGCCGGAATTAAATGACGATTTTGCAAAGGAAATCGGCCAAGAATCGGTGGAAAAACTGCGTGAACATATCCGCAATATTTTGAACGAACAATATGAAAATGCCGCCCAGACGGAAATGCGCAACGAATTATTGGATGCTTTGGCGGACAAAGTAAAACTTGAATTACCGGAAACATTGGTCGAACAAGAATTACAGATGGCGAAAAACGAACACGAACATCACCATGCGCACTGTGACGGTAAATGCGACGGCGATTGCAAATTCGACGAAAAGAAAGAACGCAAGGACGCCGAACGCCGCGTTAAACTTGGCCTGATATTGGCAGAGTGGGGCACCCAGAACAAGGTCGAAGTAACGCGTGACGATTTGCAACAGGCCATCTGGGCGGAGGCCGCACGTTACCCGGACCCCAAACAATTATTTGAATTTTATAATAAAAATCCAAATGCACTAACCATGCTGCGTGGCATGATTTTCGAACGCAAAGCGTTGGATGAAATGCTAACCCACGTGAAACAAAAAGAAAAATCGGTCAAACCCGAAGAATTGTTCAAGCAATCATCGGTGAAGTAACAGAAAGGATTAACGATGCTACGCAATCAATTGCTCTGGCTATTTTACACAATCCGCAACAAACACGACCAACGTCGCGAAGCCAAGGAGGCCGCACAACGTGCAAGGGAAGAACAAGAACAGGCCGAAGCAGAAACACGTCGACGCGAATACGCGGAACGCGAAAAAACACAAGAACTTCTATTCCTGGCGCTGTTGCAAACAATGACCAAGGTATGCGAAGAATTAAAACCAATGCCTTGGGTTACATACTATAATGGTTGGAACCCGGGACCGGCGGTAAGGGCATTGACCAATGAAAACGACCCAATAAAACCTATATACGAAATCCACATTGAAGATCCACACAGGAATAATACCTTGTCCAACATTGTAAATGTAGAGGTGTTTCAACAATTACCAGAGTTCGAACAAATATACAATAATATGCATCTTTTTGTTTCCAACAACAAGTTACCGTACCTTAAGGCCGTATTCGACCTGACTGCTCGTCGCAACATGTCTTCACCAGAAAGGGCAAGAAAACTGAGACAACTAAAAAACATGAAAATAAAAAGATCACAATACTGGAACGACTATCCCGAAGCACACGCAATTGAATACCTTGAAAGTTTATTGCAAAAAACAAAATAAACACCCAAAGCAGAATGTTTTTATGGGCAAGAATCAAGTGAAGTTAGCACAAATGTCCCCGTGCTATCCTCATAAGTTTCGGTATATTGCGATACACAATCACTAATACTTGTCGCACCGTTTGCCTCTGTTTCAAACCCTGTCGGACAAATTCCGCGACATTCCGCCATTACATCATCACCTGTCGCCAAGCCAAAGTTTATTGTGCACCCGGGTGCATAGTCGGGCACAATAACCTGGGTGGCACATGACGCAACACCCCAGTTATCGTTATTATTGGGTCGTAAATATATTCCATAACTATCGGGCGACCCATCAGTTACCGGCAAATATCCCGGATAACATTTTGCACACCATCGCCGTTTGGTACTATAATGAACATAATCACTAACTTTTTTCGTTGCGTATTTATCCGCATCGGTAACATAGTAAACCGCATTTGCCTTTTTACATTTTACCACTGTATTCGCAATATCCATGTCAATGTCTTTATTCACGACATTACATCCGCAACCACTGGTATCCCACGCATCCTCTGATGGTGTCCACTGTGCACTTCCCGTTTGCGAATTCTTACTACAGGTCCATGCACCGTACGCCACATCAATGTCGAAAACACTACACGCCCGCGTATTTTCAATACAGGTTGCAACACTATTTATCACCTCAAGATGATAATCTCCTGTCCCGCCATTGCAATCTACACGACCATCATAATAAATGTTGCACTCGCTTTCCCCACAATTTAACTCAATGTAACAATCGTTAATTGTTTGTGGCAAAGATGTACCCGATTTATTAAACGGTGCAGGGCAAGAAACACAACTATAACCTGTTATCGGCATAAGCCCACCAATTTGACAGCCATACTTGTTATATTTACCGTCAGAGCAAACTTGCCGTGTAGCATAGCACTCGTCAACCGCCCGCGCGGCACCGGCGGCGAACATAGCACCCAAAACCATAAATATTAGAAACTTTGACCGCGAATTCACAACAAACTTCCTTTCCATCAAATTATACCACCACGGGCACCATCGTTCAAGCGCAAAAACGGCACGTCCAATCACATATTTAATTTTTTTTTCAAGTAAAATCCGCACATAATTTATCATTTCAATTCCTTTAATTTTTCCCCTTGAACGACAAGATTCTTTTTTAGTAGAGTAGGTCAATAAAGGAGGATTTTCTCGAAAAAATCGCAGAAAACAGGGAATGTTTACAGAAAAACCTAGGAACAAATTGACATTGTTGTCACTGCTGTTGCTTGTGGCGGCCCGGCCTTTTGCATCGATGGCGGATATCACCACCGACGGGAAAACCGTTGTTTCTAAGGCCTATGTAGATGCAACATTGCAACCCAAAATTGACGCCACGAATAATGCATATACTTATAACGAATCGACCAACCCAACCGCGGCGGGCAGTGTGATCACAACTACAACGACCCCCGGCACAACCGGCCAAGTCGGTATCGCCACCGCACCGACATACAACGGCAACACACTAACCAACGGCGACTGGATTCCAACAATGGGCGCGGTAATGACCGCTATTTCAAACGCAACGCCCCCGGCCCCAAGCGGCACACCAAACAATGTCGCGATGTACGATTCGAACGGCGATTTGGGCGACGGACAACCGACCGCGAACGCCGCAACATATAACAATGATACACTTACCAATGGCAACAGCATTGCAACCATCACCGCCGTCGAAACCAAGGTTTCCAAAACACAATCTACGGGTTACCAGGTCCTGACCACCGGAACATCTGGTACAGTTACACCGGCATACCTTTCGGTTCCCGTTACGGCATCTGGAACGGGGCGGCCCGCGGCCAACAACGCCCCAACCGGCACCGCTGCAATTTGGATAGAATAGGGGATTTCAGGCCCAAGCCGAGTGTGAAAGCCGTAAAAATCGCAGAAATCCGGGACTTTTTTGCAATTTTACAGAGCAAAGCAGGGCAAAAATTGACAAAATTTGACAAAAAAGGATAAAAAATGCCAGAAATCGGCGCAATTTATAAACACTATAAAAACCATCAGAATTACCAAGTAATCGCCATCGGCAAAAATTCAGAAACACTGGAAGACATGGTAATTTACAAGGCACTATATGAATCCGACAAATTTCCAAACGGCCAAATATGGTGTCGGCCACTTAAAATATGGCAAGAAAGCGTCAATGGTGAACCAAGATTCAAAAAAATCTGAACCACAACGCCGCGGGCGGGCGCCCGGTGGCACACTAACATATAAAACGAAAAGCACCAAAGGCCAAAACAATCAGCACCCATATTATGTATAGTTTTATCATGCGCCAGCATATAAAACGAAAAGCACTAAACCCAAAAACAATTGGGGCACCCATATTATGTATAGTTTTACTATGCGTCAGCATATAAAACGAAAAGCACCAAAGGTCAAAACAATCAGCACCCATATTATGTATAGTTTTATCATGCGTCAGCATATAAAACTATACATAATATATATTATGCGCCTTTTGCATCAACATAAAATAAGCCCCCTGCCGCTAATTTTACAAAACCATAAAAATCAAAATAATTACAACAAAACAGATTGATATAACCAATTGTTTGTCCACAATTTTAACTTTTTATGCTTCGACCGGTAACGATTTGGCCCCACAAAGGACAACATACACAATCATCACACAATTTATCCCGATCATACACAAAACCGAATCACATTTATGCAAATTCGCCCATTTTCACAAAAATTTTGCACCGCCCCACTCCGCCAACACGTATTATTACGAACAATGAACAACTATCGGTTTTTACAGTGTTTTTTAACAAACGCCAACGCAAAAAACGCGTATTTTCATGCCAAAAAAATGTTCTTGCGTTAAAAGTGCGATTCATGATAACATTACGTTGAATCAGAATGGAATCTGGTTCGGGGGCTGTAGCAGGCCCAGATTTTCCGGTGCAAATTAAAGAAACATCGTTATTCCCGAAAAAACGTTTTCCGTATTTTGCACCGATATTATAAAAACCTCAACTTTTTGGTTGGGGTGCCGGTGGGGTCATAGAACAGGCATATGCCGAAACCTATCGGAATCATTGAAAATCTGATTTGCTAACACCCCGACCGTCCTATTTGACGGTTTTTTTACACAACAAACAAAAAAGAGGGAACACAATGAAAACATTTTTCAAATTTTTCAATCGTCAAATGAATTCCCCTTTCCTGGGGAAAGGGGTCCGGCGGAACCGCCGGGGGGTATGGGCATCCATTTCCAAGCGGAAAGGGGTGGACACAAAGCGGACAGGGTATGGCTCTATTGACACCCGTTTTCTTTGCAACACCCCTGTCCGCTTTCGCTTCGCTACAGCGAGACACCCCTCTAGCCAGAGGGGAATTACCCCGTCGCCGTTCGGCGCCACCCCTTCTTTTAAGTCACCCACAAAATTTTTCAAATTTTGCGGGTCCCGACAAGAAGGGGATCTGTGGCGGCGGGTGACGGTGTCCATCCTTGCGCTGTTCATCACTATTCCGGCGTTCGCAACCGACCCGGACCCCGCCGCCCAGAAAACCGTCGCAAGTAAGGCATATGTTGATACAAAACAAGATATAATCACCACTGGATTGGTAGAGTTTCAAGATGTTCCAAATGATGTAACACATAACCTCCCGTCGCTTGTATCGTATGGAACAGGTACAAACAACACTGACGGGCTGCTGGGTAACAAAATCGGTATTTTAAGTTCTGGTATTTTGGATGATCCTCTTTTTGTTTATAATTATGACGGAATGGATAATTTTGTTCCAACGGTTCGTGCAGTAGCGCAGGCATTATCTTCCCTTATTTGGAGCAACCAACAAAACATCGCACTCAATGCATATAGTACAACATTTGGAAACGCCGCAACCAATTGGAACGGAAGCCAGAACAATGTGATAAACGGCTACAGCTTTGTCCATGCATTGGCATTGAAACAAAATAAATTGGATGCAAAGGCGTCAAATGCCCGCGCACAGGCGGTTACGCGCAGCACCGCGGGCAATACCGCCAGTGCATATATCGCCGCGGGTGGGTCGGTTGGACTTACCACGCGAAGTGGCGCACCGGCGATTATCGGCTATGTAAACGGAACGGCGGTTACGGATTCCACAGCCATGACAACATTTACAACCGGCACATTCGGCTCCGATAGTGCCACCAATCAAAACCTTATCAAAAACGCCCTGGTGTCGTTGGAACTGTTAAAGGATGTGTATAGTGCGTTGCATACAGAAATACAAAATTCGGCACCAACCGGTACAGCAAACACACTTGCAAACTATGATTCAACCGGCGCATTGGGGACCGGCGTTGCCACATACGACGGTTCAACAACATATGATTCAACAAATGACGCATCAAAGGTCGCGATCATGTCCGCGGTTCAACGTAAAAAAGAATGCGGCGGCTACGAAACCGGCCACGAAAACGACCCAGATTATTGCTGGCTTTGGATTCTCCCAGATTAATTATACTACTCTTTTTTCCGTTATCCCGGCGAAAGCCGGGATTCCGTCATTACGGTTGAAACCGCCGGATACCGCATTGCCGCAGTATGAAGTTGCAAAATCTTATAAAAACCGCCCTATTCCACTATTCCATTGCGCCAAGGCGTTCCAATTGGTCGGCGGCAATCAGTGCATCTATCATTTCGTCCAATGCCACGCCGCCCGCCAAAATATCATCTAATTTATAAAGTGTGAGTTTTATACGATGGTCGGTTACGCGCTGTTCCGGGAAATTATAGGTACGAATTTTCTCGCTGCGGTCGCCAGAACCAACCATACTGCGCCGCGAACTGGTGCGCGCCGCGTCCTGCTCTGCCCGCTGTTTTTCATACAGTTTTGACCGCAAAACCGCCATAGCCGTCGCTTTATTTTGAATCTGACTGCGTTCATTTTGGCACGTAACAACAATTCCGGTCGGAAAATGAGTAATACGAACCGCACTATCGGTCTTGTTCACGTGTTGACCGCCCGCACCCGACGCCCGAAAAACATCGATACGAATATCTTTGTCTTCGATTGCAACGTCGATATCGTCCGCCTCTGGCATGACGGCAACAGAAACCGCACTGGTGTGTATGCGACCGCCCGCCTCGGTTTCCGGAACGCGCTGAACCCGGTGAATGCCGGATTCGAACTTCATGCGCGCATAGACGCCATCGCCGTCAATTTTGAATATAATTTCCTTGTACCCATGCAGTGATGTCGCATTTTCTTCGATAATTTCGATTTTCCACCCGTGTCTCAAAGCATATGATTTATACTGATTAAACAGATCGCCCGCGAACAGCGCCGATTCTTCGCCCCCGACGCCCGCACGAATTTCCATAATCGCACTATTATCGTCCGCATCATCCCGCGGAAGCAAGGCAATCTGTAACCGTTTTTCTATATCAGGCAACGCATGTTTAAGTGTTTCTAATTGTTCCGCCGCAATATCGCGCAGTTCCGGGTCATGCTGCATTTCGATTGCGTCATCTATGCCCTGCTTTGTCTGAAAATATTCATCAACCAGCGGTAAAATTTCCACCATATGCGAATATTCCTTGGACAGCCGCGTCAATTCCGCGCCCGAAACATCACCTGAATTCATTTGTGCCTGAATATCGGCGGCGCGTTTTTTTATGTCTAATAATTTCTGGTCAATTATCATTTTTTTGCGCCCCCGGTTACCAATTTAATCGCGTCCATTAGGTCCAAGGTTTGTTGCGTACCCGACGCCATATCCTTTACCGACACAAGTTTATTTTTTGTTTCATCTTCGCCGATTATCATACTGTATTTAGCCATAATTTTATCGGCATATTCAATCTGATTTTTGAACTTTTTATCGGTGTCTAAATACGCCACAGATGGGATTTTCGCATCCCGCAGCGCGTTCACAACACTCAATGCATACGGTAAATTTTCATCCCCCATAACCAGTACCGCAACATCAATCGGTCGTTCCCACCGCGACAAATCAATCGCCCCAGATTCCATCAAAGCCACAAAGATTCGCGAAAAACCAATTGCCGCACCAACACCTATTATCTTGGTCTTGCTAAATTTTTCAACCAAATCCGCATAACGACCGCCCCCGGCCGCGGTTTGCAATTCCGGATGATCTGTCAACTTGAATTCAAAAACGAGCCCCGTATAATACGCCAAACCACGCGCAATAGACAAATCGATTTCGGCGTTTTTTACACCGAATTGTTTCAATTTTTCCATAAAATCAGTAAGTTCTGAAATTGCGGCATCTAACTTATCAGATTTGTTCAAGAAATCCTTGTAACCATTGATAAATACTGATTTAATTTTATTTTCAATTTTTTTGTTTTTAAGCGTATCACTAAGGCCCAAAGCAAATTCTTCTTCGCCCATCTTGTCACGTTTGTCAACAAGCACAAACACCTCTTTCCTTTGATTAGGATCAAGTCCCAAATAATCAAAAAGCGCATCCCAAAACGGTCGCGAACCAATCCTAACATAATTGCCACCGATAAATTCCGACACAGAATCCAATGTCCTTTGAATCACAGATATGATTTCCGCATCATAATTCATTGACAATGTATTAATTCCCATAATATCCATGTCCATTTGATAAAATTCGCGATAACGTCCACGCTGACGCCTTTCGCCACGATATCGTTTTGAAAACTGACTCGCACGAAACGGAAAAACCAAATCATTTAGGTGCCCCGCAACAAAACGCGAAAGCCCAACGGTACCGTCATAGCGTAACCCCATTTTTGTATCACCGTATTGAAACAAAAACATCTGCGTTTCGATTTCGTCCCAGTTATCTTTGTCCGATAACACTTCGGCCCTTTCAATCGCCGGCAAATCCAACATAGAAAAGCCGCATTCGCGCAATACTTCCTGCATCCGGCGGGCGCATTCGTCAAAGCAACGCTGTTGTGCCGGTAATAATTCTATAAATCCTGACAAAGGTTTTGTTGGTTTTAAGTCCATCTTTATCCCCTATTTTCAATATGTTAAGTTTGGGCGTTTGCCCCACGATTAAAAAGAAAATTGTACCTAGAAACACACACCCGAACGGGCGTGATGGAACGCGTAAAAGAAACCTTTTGACCACATCATGTTCGGGATTATATACAAACCTTAGGAATTTTTCAATATATTTTTGCGCCCCGCCCTAATTTGATGATGCAAATTCAACAACTTTAGGAACATATATACATCCATTGCGGCATAAAGTAGCAAAAATACAGCCAGACACACAACCAAAAACCCACCCACAAGCGTTGGGAAAATCAGCAACAACGCCGACAAGACAACCATTACAACCGCCGCGACCAAATCGACACGATAATACCCAAAACCAATACGCAACATATTTATTGCAAAGAACAGCATTCGCAACGCATTCAGCAAGAACAACACCGCAAACACATAAATCAACCCAACGGCTGCATCATGCGGATAAACACAAAAAACGACGCCTAATATCAATGTAACAAGGCCGAAAAACACATCATATGTTCCAATACTAAACCCCAGGTTCGATACAAAAACCATACTGACACGGTACAGTCCAAAAACAACAAGCGTCGCCCCAATTATAAATGTCAAAGCCGATAAAAACTCCACTGGGCGTAACAGCATTAAAATTCCGACAACGGTGAACAATATCGCCTCGCCCACCAAA
Organism: Alphaproteobacteria bacterium; assembly: GCA_017616785.1. Taxonomy (GTDB): domain Bacteria; phylum Pseudomonadota; class Alphaproteobacteria; order Rs-D84; family Rs-D84; genus Enterousia. The sequence goes on along the minus strand of JAFZXK010000011.1, from coordinate 2,506 downwards.
AGCGGCGCCGTGTTGCGATAAATTCTTTTTATGACCTCACCTACTTTCTCACGCCGCGTTCCCGGCACAAAACCATTCTGCATATTCGCCCTCTTTAATTTCCGATACAGCGCATTTTAACACATTTGCAAAATAAAGGCAACACGAATAAATACATAAAACTATGGTTGCACAAACGCCCTTTGCGTATTATATTAGAAACCATGAAATACACAGACGCACATTGTCATATTACCGCCCCACTCTGCGATTCCAACATAATCGCACAGATTTGTAACACCACAACCGAAGCCGATTGGGAAAAACTGATAGAAATTGCAAATGACCAAACCCGAATTTGTATCGGGATTCATCCGTGGTACATTCAAACGGCCACCGACGGTTGGGTTGAACGCATGTATAAAATTCTGCAATCAAATCCGCATATTATGGTCGGCGAAATCGGAATAGATAAGTACCACCCAGACATTGACAAACAAATCGAATTGTTCATTACACAACTTGAAATCGCCATTGAATTAAATCGTCCCGCACATCTACATATTGTGGGCGCATGGGATAAATTGTTACACATATTGGGAAAATATAAAAAACTGCCACCAATTATCGTCCATGGTTTTAACGGCAATAGGGATATAATGAGCCAGATTGCCAACCGCGACATATATTTTTCATATAAATTAAGGGACTCACGCATTTCCGACACCGCCCGAATTGCCGTGGCGACAAAAATACTTGTCGAAAGCGATTGCGACACATGTGCCAACCAATTACAAATATTGACCAAAACAACACGCGAAATGGCAAGGATGCGTGGCATGCCTGTCGCGGAATTAAACGAACAAATAAACCAAAATTTCCAAAGGGTTATAAACTATGTCTGACCGATTGCATCGATGCCGCCTGTTACTCGGCGAAGAAAATTTGACAAAGTTACAAAACGCAACTGTAATGGTTGTGGGGTGTGGCGCGGTCGGTTCTTTTGCCATCGATGCACTTGCCCGTTCGGGTGTCGGACATATAATTTTGGTCGATTTCGACAAGGTCGAAGAAACAAATATAAACCGACAAATGTTTGCCACACAAAACACATTGAAACAAAAGAAAACCGCAGCGGCCCGTGAACACATTGCCGCAATATCGCCGGACATTTTGGTAACCGAAATGGACATTTTTTTCGATAAAAACACCCTGCCCCCCGTGTCCCCCGACTTTGTTATCGATGCGATTGATACGGTTGCGTCCAAGGTTGCACTTTATGAGTGGTGCGAACAAAACAACATTCCTTTTATCTCTTCAATGGGGGCGGCACGCAAGACCGACCCGACGCAAGTAAAAATCGCAAAACTATCGAAAACATATGCCTGTCCGCTTGCGAAACAAGTCCGCAAATTGGCCCGCGAACACAATATTCCGGATTTTCCCGTCGTGTTTTCTGCCGAAATCCCGGCACCGCAAAAAACGCCTGATAAAAACATGGGTTCAATCATAACCGTAACCGGAACATTCGGATTATTCACTGCGAACTATGCGATAAAATATATTGTAAATTTCAATTGTTAAATTAAATTATTAAGACAGAATATTAACTAAAAACAATTGTCCATTGCCGGCTTTAACGCTTGTTTCAAGATATGCCGCGCCGAACCGTTTCGCCCACTTTCCAGCAATTGGACCGCGCGCCCAAAATCTTCATCTGACAAAGTTTCCCGTGCAACCCGGTATATGCACAGACATTGCGGGTCATCATCTAACAATTCCTGCATTTCGAAACACGCTTCGAACGCGCCTTCAAACTCGGCCGCTTCGAATTCATCAAAATCGTCATATGCTGCGCCAGGAATCGAAATCCACACACACAGCAAAATCAACAAAAAACGAAAAAGTTTCATAAAAATACTCCTTTTGACAAGACCCATTCTATTTTATTCGCCCTTGCCTTGTCAACGAAGTTTTCCTAAAACCAGCCCACAAAAATACCGCCTTGCGCGATATTTTTTTATTTAACCTGGTCGTGCTTATCTCGCAGTTTGCGAACCATTGATTATTCTTATTTAATCAATATCAAACAAGAAATCGACAATGCAAAAGACAAATTGGGATTATAGTAAACTTGCGTTAACTCATGTAATCGGTCATCATCTTTTCAACCGCACCAGGCAAATCCTTTTTTATTGTTTCTGGTGTAATATACGCATTAGCAAAAGAATCTGCAAACATTGAACGAACAGGGGCCTTGATAAATTCATAACAAATCAATTCAACTATTCTTTCTTTCAAATCCTGTGGAACTTTGTATTTTTGAATAATCGGTTTTTCTATTAGCATATGTACAAATTCATGAAAAAGCGTGTTTAATACAACATTTTTATCATCTGGATAACGTGACATCCTAAAATCTATGATAGCATGTTGTTCATCTTTACGGTTGTAACTTGCACCACGTCCAAAAGTACATAAAATATCAAGTTTTTCTGGCATGGTTGCATTCCAAGACGGTAGTAAT
>JAFZXK010000010.1 GCA_017616785.1 Alphaproteobacteria bacterium | reverse complement strand
TTTACAGGTTATCCGTATAACAAAAATTTTAAGCAAACTTTAATCATAGAGTCCATTATCGAAAACGGCGTATGCAGTGTATATGGCCTGAATCCGTTATGTGGCGCACGCAGTGTTGGTGGGTGTTTCCGCAAATTAAAACGGGGGGAATGTAAAGACCCGTTTGTCGTTGAAAATGTCGGTAAAGTTTTCTGGCCCGATAAATACGGCAAACAAAGATAATAAAATAACATAAGAGTTTTAGTTATGGGATCTGATTTTACACATTACCAATTGGAACACCGCAAAGAATACATCAAATACGCTTTTGCGGACAAAAAAGAATATTTCTACTATCGTGATTTGCGCGATTTGATTAAACGTATTTTAGAATATGGTAAACAGGAAGATTTTGATTTCCGTACCCAAAAATTTCTTGGCGTTTATCGCAGGTTGGTTGAAAAAACCAAACAGGAACGCAGTAAAAATTCCTGTGATGATGTTAAATGCTGTGGCGGTATATATGTTATGGAGGCAATGCGTGATGATCAAGAATTTCAACAAGAATACAGGTCTTTACAGTCGTTTTTGGTTGGCCGTATAGAATCTTGCCACAAAAAAACAAATCCGGCAGAACAAATAATGACCAACGAAGAAATAGAATTGGTTTTATTTGAAAAACCGGGTCTTATCAGTCGCTGTGCCAATCCATCCGGATATTTACAACTTATAGCGTGCAGGAAATCGCCACGTGTCATACAATTTGTGGACGAACCAGATTCTTTTGCTGTTGACGAGGTTGTTAGGCGTGACATCAAAAATATATTGTTGGTAAAACCGGATTTTAGGACAATGCGTTCCGAAATCGATGCGTTAAATGCCGGGGTGTTAAGATTAAATCAAATAAGCACCGAACACAAAAAGCGTATGATTGAATTTGATTATGATAATGGAGATTATTGGTCTGATGGGACTTTGATGTCATTGGTTCGAACATTTGAATCACAATCTGCATTTTTAACACCAGCGCAATTGGAAGCATTTCGGATGAATGCCGTTGGGTGGCATCAGTGTTCTACGGTTGGACAGATGCATAACCCAAGCAAAGCCGTCAAAGAAAAAGCGGTTCGTTGTCGTCCAGATTGCATTGGCGATATAAAATTTCAATATCCCGCATTACAGGAATTGGCATTGTTGTGCGCATTTGAAAAAATGTGCCACGGGGAAAAACATATAGTATCGAATATCACATTAGATTCTGTATATCAGCAGTTGAAAAATGTTATGGCACAAACAACGCAACTTTATAAATATTTGGTTGCTTTATATCGTGGTTTCCCGAATATCAAGGATTTGAAATACCAAAATGATCAAGTTCATATGGGATTACTGGATTTGGCGCACGCAAAACGAGTTGACGCACAAAAAGTGTTTGCTTTGTTTCAAAATCCATCAAAAAGCGTGGTTGAACACTATGCCTGGGTGGTTAAAAAACAAGCAGAACAGATCGCCAGTGAAATGCGCCGGAAAGAATTTGAAAAAATATTTGGTTTAGGTTTATAAAAACAAAAAGGATGAAACTATGACAAACACTACCGAAAACCCTATGCAAAAAATGATGCGTGAACAGACACGCAAAGAACACAAACATGCGGTGCAAGATTATGCTAAAAAAGGTTTTGACAATGGTTATAACTTGCGTTCATATATGCAAATGATAGATGTTATTGGCGGCCCAAAAGATGCCGAAGAATATACGGAAATCTGTGAAGATTTTATGGAACCTGTTTCTGGGAATATTCACGCAGAACAAAACCTTATTTTTGTTGATCCGATAAAATATAAAATCAACGAATCCCAATATATTCGTATTTTCAAGACCCCATTATCAATTGATGGCAGATTATTTATATTGGTAAAACCAAAAGAACACAAATTGTCCAAGAAAACATATTATGAATTGGCAAAAATAGCGGTAAGTGCGGAACATTACTTGGCGCGCGCAAATATCGATGATACCGCCGGGCCCACGTATGCAAAACAGATGGCATTGGTGGATCCCGAATTCTTGGAACCGGGTAAATATAAAGAAATTTGCATTTATGCGGCCAAGGCAAACTATCGTGCATTAAAATGGATGCAATACGGTAAATTAAGCAAACAAGATTTTATTGATGTCTTTATGGCAACGGCAACCCATTGGCACGCATATAAATGGAACGGGATGAATCCGGCTGTGTTTAATTTGTTGGACAGTGATTGCCCTTATGATCTGCGTGCTGATTGTTATCTGACATACGCAGAAAAATACGGCTTTGAAGCATTGGAAGGCGATTACAAACGTTTTACAAATGGGACGAATGTTATTCCAAATGAAATAGATCATGGAATGTTGAGCGATGTTAAATACAACCTGGGGTTCAAAGAAAAACAAAAACCACAAGAAAGGAAATTTACGATTACGCAAAATGATGGTCCAGAATGGTTTGAACTTTGCGCTAAATGTGAAGCCAATGTGGAAGATTGCCCCGCATATAAATATGCCAAAAAAGAAAGTTGCGATATTATAAATTGGAATACAACCCGTATAACTGGTGTTGATCGTCCAATACCACAAAATTGTGTGGATGCAAGATTGCCGAACAAGGCCGATTTAGATGCATGCAGACATAAATTGACCGGCATATGTAACTCATGTCAGTTTGGTCATAACAGATAATAAAAAAGGAGTCAAGATGACAGATAACGATAATTTTGAAAAAAAAGAAATACAATCTGATGACCCAATGATCCAAAAATGTTTGGATATTATCCGCAATAAAAAGGCCTGGGTGGAAGATTTATGTGATAATGGTATTTACAGTGTATATATTGGTAGGAAAAAATATTTTCAAATTCAGAGATGTTATAATAATGGTACGAAATACAATATAAACATAAACTACCAAACTTATAAGTTTTATGGGTCACGACCGGATTTGGAAGAATTGTATAGGTTGTGTAATTCTAAATATGCCGATAAATCAAAAGAAAGACAACAAAACGCACTTGATTTTTTGCGTATCGAAGAACGAAAAAAGACAGATAGAAAACATCTGACCCCGGGACAACAAATCGGTATTGCCTTCATGTTGTGGGGATCGATTATTATAGCTATAGGTATAATAAGCTATGTAGAGAATAAAAAAACGCAACGCGTGAATAAACAGGTTGAAGCATATGAAAAAACTCTCCCGGCGGATTACTTGGAATATAAACAGGCGGTCGAACACTATCGCGATAGTTTAATGCACGCCAAAGGAAGATAAAAATGCGCGGGCACTTGTTGGGTAAAATTATTAGAAGTCATATCAGGCCGTATAAACACTATTCGGCGGATGGGAAACTGGTTGGAAAATATGTCTTTCATATGCCGCGGCTGTTTGATATTCCGGTGCCGTATGCGCAGGGGTTTAACATAGAATTCACCCCATTGGGTGGAACGAAAGTTGATAATGCGGTTTGTGAATCTATTAAAATATCTGATGCTTATCAAATGGATGTTTGGATGAATTGGTTTAACATCCCAATAAATGTTCCGTATAAAACCGAAAACGATGAACAAACTGTGCGCGGCATTGTTGATGCGTACCTTGAACAATTTAATCAACGCGCAAACCGCAGCAGATGTGTCGGCGGATAATGTTATAAAATCAAAATGAAATAAATTTGCATTTTATTTAACTTTATATATAATGAAAACAAGTGCACCCATGGCCTAACTGGATATGGCGTGTCCCTCCGAAGGACAAGGTTGCAGGTTCGAATCCTGCTGGGTGCGCCATTTTTAACGGATTATCATTATGAAAATTTTATCTTTATTTTTCGCATTGTTTTTAACCGCCTGTAACAGTGTTTATCTTAAACCGAACACCATGGAACCGAATTCAATGGTGTATGCGTCGCGTGGTGGAAATACTATGACGCGCGGTATCAAGGAAAAACTTGAAGAGCGTGGTTTTACCGTAAATGTTGGGAATTTGAAAGATGAATCATCAATTGATGTTGATAAATTCACAATTCCGAAAAACACCAAATATGTTGTTCGCGTAAGTGAACAGGCGGAAACCTTTATGCCGTATTGGTGCATTTTTAACGGATTTTGGTGGTGGCGTTTTAATGTTTCCATCGCGGATCAGAAAACCGGTGAAGAAATTCTTTCTTGGCGCGGACGCGGGTGCCAGAATAGTTCCCTGCGCAAACTTGATAGATTTTTGGATGAATTGGAAATCAAAGAATAAAACTTGACAATCGAAATTTCTTTGACAAAATTCCTAAAAGATAAACAAAAGGGTAAAAATATGGCAAATACACCAAATAATGATAAACATGCGCGTGAAGATGAATATGCCGCAAAGGTTATCGGTCGTGAACGTGAACGTCAAGAAAAACGCAAAAATGGGCTGCCGCCGTTTTTAATGGTGCGTTCGGGTCTTTTTAACATAAAAGATTGGTGGCCGGCATTGGTTATGTCTGTGGTTGGTGGCGCAAGTGTCGCAGTAAAACAGGAAAATATTCTTGATTATCCCGAATGGCTGATTGTTCCATATTTTGTGGCTTTTTTAGCGATGATATATTGGGGAACATACAATGTCGATGCAAGAAAAGAGAGCATGGAACAGGATATTCGTGCAATTCAAACAGAATTTTATAAATACTTAAAGTTTCCAGGATATACACTGGATTTTGACAAAGAAATACAGAACAAGAAACTTTTGCGTTTGTTGACTCGTCACGAAGTCAAATACAACCCCGGTATTTTTGATAGATTAATCGCAAACGATAAGGAAACCGTCAAAGATTTGGATATGCGGTCCTGTATTATTGATGCGGGGCTTAGAACGAATCCCGACAAAGCTGTCAGCATTATCAATAAATTTGAACCTGCGGAACTAAATCCTGATGTTTATGCCAAGGCGAAACTTTATGCCAAAAGATACACATATGATAAATTGCGGCATAACGAAAAGTAAAAAAGGTGCGATTTCGCACCTTTTTTACTTGGATGTCTGATTTGACAAATACTCAAATTCCTTCGCTAATCGGCGGACTTTTTTTGCGTATTGTTCCACAATCATTTCTGCAAATTCCGCCATAGGCAACATTCTTTTTAATAGCAAAGGTTTTTGTGTATTATTCATCGATTTTTGCGTATTCACAGAAACCCTCGCTTGTATCGCAACGCGAAATTGTGCCTTCACTGATGAAATAACCCTGGGGGTGCAGGCACGCCGGACAAACGGTCGGTGCCTCGGTTCCAATGTGCCACATGCCGCAATTCGTGCAACGCCACATGACGATCTTATCTTGCTTAAACAATGTACCATTTTCAATTGCATCTATCAACGCGCGAAAACGTGATTCATGATAGCGCTCCGCATATCCAATATTTTTCAACACCGATGCGATGGAATCAAAACCTTCTTCGGCGGCGATTTGCGCAAATTGCGGATACATAAGTGTATTTTCTTCGTGTTCGCCATACGCGGCCGCTTGCAAGTTTTCAAGTGTCGTACCAATTTTACCCGCCGGAAAAGCAGCGGTTATTTCGATTGCGCCACCCTCCAGGAACTTAAACAAACGCGACGCGTGTTCGCGTTCTTGTTCCGCCGTTTCCGTAAAGATTTTACCAATCGCCTGATATCCTTCGTCTTTGGCCTTGGACGCAAAGAAAGAATAGCGGTTGCGTGCCTGGGATTCGCCGGCGAACGCGGCCAGCAGATTTTTTTCAGTTTGTGTTCCTTTTAATGATACGGACATATTTTTCTCCTTGGGTTAAAACTGAACCGATAATAACAAGTATTGCGCAAAAAAGCAAAACAATTATTTTTGATTTGCTTCTGCAAGCGCGGCATTATGAATCAAATCTTGGTATTCATCGTAAATACTAATGGCCAAGAATGCACGTGCTTGCTCTATTGTTTGGCCGTATGACATAAATACGCCATTTGGTGTTTCATATTTTGCAACAATCCAATCGGGTTTTGCAACATCCGCCGAACAACCCGTTCCCGACCATATCGCAGCGGCGGCCGTGTAATATTCAAATTTATTTTTCTCGGCGCGTGGCAATTTTTTGACCAAGACAAATTGCCTATCGCGAACCTGGGTTATTTTATATGGAAACTTTTTCTGAACCCGCCACAATCCACCAATAAATTCAACATCATTGAATTCGGCACCCGGCGACCCAAGCGGCACAGCTTGTTTGAAACCTACATATGCGACAGCGCCATCGTCCAGCGCACGATTATACGCGACACGCTTTGCCGCAACGTTCAGTTTATCTTGCTCGGATTGTTTTTCTTTGTCTTTAGCTTTAGCGTAATATGGCGCCAATTCATTCACAGCACGGTCATCCAGTGATGGACGCTGTCTTTCATCCGCCAACCTGTTCAAAATCCCCAAAAAGAATTTCACATTAGATGCGCGTTCTCTCTCTTTTAACTTTTTTTGTATCGCCGCCCACAATTTTGTTTGCTTCGTTTCTTCCAAGGACATTTTTGTATATGGTTCATTTTCTGTCGACATCTTCAACCCCCAGGAATAGTTTTTCTATTGCACTTATCAACGTCTCTACTCCTGTGCGCCCCGCCGCGCTGATGGTTAAAATCTGTGGTTTCTTTTTACGACCAAATGACTTTTTGAACGTGGCCATTTTTTCATCCAAAGTATCTTTGTCGATGGCATCAATTTTGTTAATTACAACCATTTCTGGTTTGGTGAGTAATCCTCCGCCATAACTGTCCATCTCTGCTCTAATTGCTTTATACCGGGCCGCCCAGTCGGGTTCGGTCCCGTCAATAACATGTAATATCATCTTTGTCCGTTCGGCATGACCCAAGAACCGGTCGCCAAGGCCGACGCCGGTATGTGCGCCCTCGATAAGCCCTGGCAAATCAACCATAACAAATTCGCGGTTATGCGCATACATAACCCCCAGTTGCGGGTTTAGTGTGGTAAACGGATAATTTGCAATTTTGGGGCGTGCGGATGTAACGGCCGACAGCAAAGTTGATTTGCCCGCATTCGGAAATCCGACAAGCCCGATATCCGCAATAAGTTTCAAACGCAACACAACCGTTCGTGATTCACCCGGCAAACCGTCATTTGCTTGGCGCGGGGCGCGATTTGTCGGACTTTTGAAATGCAAATTTCCCCATCCACCGTTTCCGCCGCGCGCGGCCAAATATTCCATGCCGTCCACATTCAAGTCGGCGTATTCAATTTCTTCATTTTCAGACAAAATTACTGTTCCCGTCGGCACCGGCAACACCAGTGTTTCGCCCGATGACCCAGTGCGCATTTTACCCATGCCGTTTTCACCGCGCTCGGCGGCAAAACTTGTTTTGAAACGATAGTCAATAAGGGTGTTTACATTTGGTACCGCGCGAAAGACAACGTCGCCACCGCGCCCACCATCACCACCGTTCGGGCCACCGAATTCAATATATTTTTCGCGTCGGAAACTGGCCGCACCATTGCCGCCATCGCCCGCTTTGATAAAAATTTTCGCCTTATCAAGGAATTTCATACCACGATTATAACTTAAAAACTTGCAATTTCCACTATAAAGATTATAATCATTCTATCACTTATGTGATGATGATTCTGAACCCGATGCGGAATAGTCGTTTTGGACCCGGGGGCGGTACCCGGCACCTCCACCAATAAAACATACGGGGGTGTAACAGTTTCGACAGACGCAATAAAGGCATATGGCTGAATCCGACATGGTTGTCGTAAAATACCAATAAAATATGAATGCGAACGATAATGTTCGTCTTGCAATGGCTGCCTAATAATGGCTTGGACGCGGTCGGCGATTGTTGACCATGTCCGTTTTAGCTTTTGCGGGGCCCGCCGGGTGCCTGGCACCAGAAATCCCGGCAACTTTAGGTAAAAAACAAACAAGAAAAAAGGTGAAAAAATGTTAGGAAAAATGAAGAAAATATTTTTTAGTGGAATATTCTGTGCATTGTATATTTCATTTATTGCACAGTTCGTATATGTATTGGGCTATATTTCCATGGACGAAGGAAAATTGATGTTCTTGGCGGCATTGTCACTTGAATGGTTGATATTGATTGCTGCGCGTTATTTGTCCCGCCGCAGTGGTGTTGCCCAGCAAAAACCGGGATTCAACGGCGCCCGTCGTCGTTAAACTTTGGCATCGCGCCATACAAAAAGTCCCCAAATCGGGGATTTTTTTATTACCCTTGAAAAGTGGAAAAAATAGGTCTATATTTAATATCGCTATGAAAGAATATATTTTACCTTCGCGCGATTTGGTTGTGCACCCCGAAATGACGGTGCCACTTTATATCGATAATCCAATTTCGATTTCTTGTATCGAAAGCGCCGCCGGCATGACCCAGCGGGTTGTTATCGTTCCGCAACACATCGCATCATATCCAACGGCGCCCGATGACATATACGAATACGGCACAATTGGCGATATTGTTCAGATTCTGCGTATGCCGGACGGTTCGATTCATTCGATTATTCGTACAACAAATGTTGTAAAGTTAAATAACATATCGGTTGTTGACGGTGTTTTCTGTGCCGATACGGAAACCATTGCGATGGGCAATGACGCCGCGGACGAACGCACGGTTCTTATGCGGGAAAAGGTTTTTGAAACGATACAAAGCATTTCCAGTTTTCGCAAACTTAAAATCGACAAGTTGCGCGGCGTGATACAGAATTATCCAATGCCGGCGTTTGTGGATTCTGTGATTCAGACGATGGAAATCGATACTGATACCGCGGTGCGCGTTTTAACAACACCGCTTTGGTACGATAAAATGGTTATGCTGTATGAAAAGATAAAGGTTATTCAGGAAACATCCAAGGTCGAAGACAGCATAAATCGCCGCATCAGCATGCAAATGGAACAGGGCCGGCGCGAGGCGATTTTACAAGAAAAAATGCGCGCAATACAAAAAGAAATGGGCGAAGACGACGAAATGGAAGACACGACGTCTTTGCGCAAAAAAATTGAAAAGTCCGCAATGCCGGCGGCGGTCAAGGACAAGGCGATGACGGAATTGAAACGTATGCGCAATATGTCGCCAATGTCTAACGAAGGCGGTTTGATAAAAACATATTTAGAAGAATTACTTGCCATGCCATGGGACAGGGCCGATAAATCCGAAATCGATTTAGATGTTGCCCGCAGAACATTGGATAGCGAACATTCCGGCATGCGTCCGGTCAAAGAACGCATTTTGGAACACATTGCGGTTATGAAAAAAACCGGGTCCACCAAGGGTAGCATTCTGTGCTTTGTTGGTGCGCCGGGCGTTGGGAAAACATCGCTTTGCAAATCAATCGCGGCGGCACTTGGGCGGAAATACCATCGAATTTCACTTGGTGGCGTTTCGGACGAGGCCCATTTTCGCGGGCATCGCAAAACCTATATCGGTGCGCAAACCGGTCGCATTATGGACGCTTTAAAGCGTGCAAAATCGAATAACCCGGTTATCGTGTTGGACGAAATTGATAAAATGGGACGCGATTGGCGCGGCGACCCGGAATCTGCGTTACTGGAAGTATTGGACCCAGAGCAGAATAGGGCGTTTCGCGACCATTATTTAGAGGTTGATTTCGACCTGTCGAACGTCATGTTTATCGCGACCGCGAACAGTTTGAATATGTCGTCCGCCCTAAAAGACCGTATGGAAATCATTGAAATTCCGGGATACAGCGAAGATGAAAAGGTGCAAATTGCGCGCGAACATTTAATTGCGCGGGCGGCGGCGGATACCGGTTGGGATGCGAACAAAATAACAATGAACGACGATGCAATTCGCCACATTATTCGCAAATATACGGCGGAACAGGGCGTCCGCCAATTGCAGCGTGAAATCACCGCAATTTTGCGCCGGTCGCTGCTTGAAAATAATGGCGAAGATATTCCAACGGAATTCACAATTCAAAAAATTGATGACTTGCTTTCGCTGCACCAATCCGCCGGTTTTTCAAAGCGCATCGGTTTCGGCGTTAGCATATAGGGTTAAAAATGATTCTTGTTATAAATACTTCGGGGGCGGGTTTAGAATTTGTTTTGGACAGCCATTATAAAACGGTGGCGGTCGAAAAGCAATCTTTGGCACTGCCCACGGAAACGGAAAAATTCTTGACCGAATGTGGCGCCACGTGGCGCGACATAACCGCAATTGGGGTTGTCACCGGCCCGGGCAGTTTCACTGGAATCCGCATGGGAATCGCCTATGCCAAGGGTTTGGCAATGGGCCTTGGTGTCCCCGTTGTCGGAATAAGCGCGTTTGATTTATACCTGCGCGCGACGCCAGAAGCATTTGTTGCAATCGATTCCGGACGCGGCGATTTTTTTGTGGCGTCCCAACAACATGAACCCTGTACAATGACGATAGAACAGGTGGAAACCGAACAAATGAAGTGTCCACGCACCGTTGGGCACAAACCATTTGATTTGAAATTGGCGCCCGCGATTGTTGCGGACAAAATTGCACGCGGCGCGGTCGAACCGGTTCGACCAATGTACCTGCGCCCAAGTTACGCCGAAGAAGCGAAAAAGGACAAAAAATGTTGAAAAAAGAAGAAGTGGTTAAAAGGATTAAATTGGAAAATTGCAAATCTGCGGCGAAAGCCAAGAAATATTTGTATGACATATATTGTCATAAGTTTCACAGCGTCGCTGAAAGATGTATATTTGCCGGCTATGTTGCCGCGGTATGCGAATCAATACGACGCGGTCGAACATCAAGATAAAAATGTTTAACAAACTTGCCGATTTGCATAAACTTTGTTTCCCGCACAAACCGTGGACGGCGGCCGATTTTGCGGATTTGAAAAAGTCCGGTTGCGAAATTGTCGCATCCGAAAATGGCTTTATCGTTTGGCGAAGTGTTTTAGACACGGCGGAAATTATCACAATCGGTGTTCACCCCGATGCACGCGGCAATGGTATCGCGATGGCAATGTTGGGACTTTTAGAGCACGAAGTTAAAAAGGCCGGCATAAAAAAAATCTTTTTAGATGTGTCGGCGGAAAACACCGCGGCAATCAATTTATACAAAAAGTGTGGATTTATCGAAAACGGTCGCCGCCCGAAATACTATGACGGCATTGACGCAATTTTAATGGAAAAGAATATTTGATATTTTTGATATTTGGTGTATCGTTTCTCCCAAAGATATTTACAAAGGCATAAATTATGACGGAACAAGAAATTTTAGATGTTATTCAAAAAATACTTGATGACAATGTACTTTATGATGGACGTGTGACAATGGGTTTACCATTATCCCAAATCAGGGACTTTGATGAAGAAGGTTTCGAAGCGATTGAACTGTTATCAAAAGTAATGCAAATCCTTTTGCACACAGATTATGATATTGATGATGATGTAACATTGCAGACAGTTGGCGATATTGTTAAATATGTTCAGAATGTTAGTAAAACGGGTCCTGCTGTACTTTGGCTTGCCGTTAGCAACCAAAAACGCACAAATTCGACGAGAAAGAAGAACAAATTACAAAGAACAAAATAACTGCATCGATGCGATTTTAATGGAGAAAGAGATTTAATTATTGACAACTTTGTTTCGTGTGGTAAACTCACACCGTTTAGTAAAAAAGGACACTAAAATGGCAAAACAAATATCACAAAAACAGCAGCTTATTCTTGACCAAATTGTTCCCCAGGTCACCGAAAGACTTGCCGTGGACCCGGCTGAGGTGACCCTGGATGCATCATTTGTAAACGACCTTGGGGCGGATTCTTTGGATCTGGTCGAACTGATGATGGAATTTGAAAAAATGTTTCATCTAAGTATTCCGGATGACAAACAAGAAGCCATACAAACCGTTGGTGATGTGGTTTTTTTTGTTGAACAGAATAGAACAGGCAAACCAGAAAACGTGACAAAAACAACGACCCCAACAAAAACAGTGGCCAAGGTTCCTGGTACACCAAAGAAAAAATCTGAAACAGCAAACCAAACTAAAAAGACCACGACCGTGAAACCTCGGGAAAAAACATCCCCCCAAGATTTATTGGAAATGAAGGTTAAAGAAGTTTTTGAAATGCCGATGGGCGATGTCATTCGGTTGATGATGCAATTGCGTCAGATACAAAAATGAAAAAACGGCGTTTGCCGTTTTTTCATTTTCCGACAAATTCCAACACGCGCGGGTCAAAGATAACATCGCGTGGCGACAGCGGCCGCGCAATATCCATATCAGCCGCGGCGCGTGTGCGTGAAAGTGCGACATATGTTTGGCCATGCTCAAACGCACCGCGCGAAATATCAACAATAACAGCGTCCAGTGTTTTACCCTGGGCCTTGTGAATTGTCATTGCATACCCAAGGTTCAGCGGAAATTGTTTATACGCGCCGGTTTCGTTTTCTTGCAGTTTGTCGTTTTCATCACGCGTGTATTCAATCTTTTGCCATTTTTCGGGTTTAACCAAAACCACATCGCGATTTTGATTCAGCAATTCCACCGTAATATCGCGTACGCCAAGCGAACGAACAATTCCCATCGACCCGTTGTGCCATTTATCGCCGTTCTTTACAAACACAACCAACGCCCCGACTTTTAGTTCCAAATTCATCGGCGCCGGCACATCGCGTTCGGCAAAGTTCCCGGACAATTCGCCGGTGTATCGCACCATGGGCGCGCCAATCGCGGCAAGCCGTTCGGCATTTATGCGTTCGGCGACCGCGCGAAAAGGTGTAATTATAACCGCGTTTCGCCGCCGCGCATCATCTGCAATACGGCACGCGTTAAAGAACCCAAGCGCACCCGCGTCACCATCGCGCAACGCGTTCAGTTTTTCAAGTAATTCTGTATCGCTTTGGCGATACACCAAATCAAAATTAAACCGCACAAAATCCGCACGCCGGTATACATTACTATCAAAGAAATATGCGTGTTCATGTTCGTATGCTTGGCGAAAATATTCGGTTGCATCGCGCGTTATAACCGGCGGCAATTGAAACAAGTCACCAATCGCCACAACCTGAATACCGCCAAAGGGTTCATTGTTCCGGCGGGCTTGGCGGGCCAAAATATCCATCGCGTCCATCACATCGGGCGAAATCATAGACACTTCGTCCAAAACCAAAACATCGGTCGCGGTCAAAATGTTTCGCACTTTGGCTTTTAGTTTTAGAAATTCCGGAAACACAAAATCGCGTGGCTGAATTTGAAACAGCGAATGTATAGTTTGTCCACCAATGTTAAGCGCCGCCACCGCGGTCGGACACGCACAGACCACGCGCTTTGCCGTCGCAGATTTCAAATAGTTCACAAAAGTCGATTTTCCCGTCCCGGCACTGCCCAAAATCAGAACATTCGAACGCGTCTTTTCAATAGTATTAAAGGCGCGCATTTGTTCATCACTTAAAATGGGGACGATTTCAGACATGGCAATATCCTTGCACAAAAAAAGCCAAAAATAAAGCAATTTATATTGTCTTGTCCGCGTTAATGTGATAAAATTCACACACATGAGAGAGAATTGTCATCGATTAACCAAGAATGAGTGGGTATTAACCGGTTTTTCGGTTTTTCATACCGTTTCAAATTTATTCCTTGGGACTTTTGTTGTATCTTTTTTGATACACAATTCAATTAATGAATTGGTGTCCGTGTCCGCATACAGATTCTTCGAGATTTTGGCAATATGTTTAACATTTATTATGACGGCCAATTGGTGCAAGAATGGCAACATGCGGGTTATTTTCGGAATGAACATTGTCACCCGAATCGCTTTGATGGGATTGATCGCGGTGCTGGGATCCGATGCGGCAAGTTGGCTGGTTGTTCTTGGGATAATGTATGGTGCGTTTGAAGGTTTTTATAATTTGCCAATACACTTAATTACAACGGAAAAAGTTTGTTCTGAAAGGATGGTATTCTTTGTCGGTACCAAAGAGGCAATAAGAAACATATTCAAAATTTTGCTTCCCATCGTATTGGGTACAATGCTGACACTAACATCATTGCAAGATGTTGCGTGGGTTATCATGATTATGGCCATAATAGAATTCTTTATGTTGTTTTTGTTGCCCCCATGTAAATGCGAAAAACGGTCGCCTGTGAACCTAGTTGCTTTTTATAACCATTTGAAACAAACGCCGGTGTTGCGCAGGATATTTTTATCGGAAACTTTGCGCGGTTTCGCATGGATATTGGAAACAGTTGTTGTGTTATACATCGTAAATGTATTTCATACCGATATGAACCTTGGGATATGGTCAACGGTTTTTGCGTTTTGTACGATTGTGGCGTCTTGGGCATTTGGGCGCTTTTGTTCCAATCGTGATTTTAAGTGGATTATAATATCTTGCTCTGTTTTATTCGCTTTGTCGACCGCCGCGCTAATAATTGGCGTGAACCGTTTTAGTATATTGCTTTACGCGTTTGCCTATGCGGTCGGCATAGTAACCACCAATCAAGTATGTGGCACCAATATTTTGAACCTTGGACAATCCAAATTTGTATCAAAAGATAATCGCACAGAATACTTTGTTATGCGTGATATAGTGCTGTTCATGGGGCGTTGGGCTGGCTGTTTATGCCTGATGTATATCGGTACATTTAACCTGTACGGTGTTTTACAGTACTTTATCGCGATATTGTTTTGTTCGCACATTGTGGCGTGCATTATATCGGCCAACCAAACGAAAAAGATTGCCCACTAAATTTTTCTTGCAACCCAGAACAAACTGTGTAATAATGCGCGCGTTGGGTTATTAGCTCAGTTGGTTAGAGCGGAGCGCTCATAACGCTTTGGTCGTGGGTTCGAGTCCTACATAACCCACCATCTTGATTTCTCAATTATAATTGAAAAATCGTCCACGCCGTCTTTTGACGGCGTGGTTTTTTAATCCCATTCACTTGTGAAAAAAGGGGGGGGACCGCGGGACGAAGCAAGTTCCCCTTCTTTCCAAGAAGGGGTGGCGGGGAACCCCGCCGGGGTAATTCTTGGCGCAACGCGCCAATTAACATTGTCGCGATGAAACATAGATGAGCCCCATACCCCACCACTTCCAGTGGTTCCCCCCCTTTCCGGCGGAAAGGGGAATTGCACTAACCACTAAAAAAAACGTATAACGATTCGCAATGAATTAGCAAGAAAAAAAAATAAAAAAAATGCAACTATTTTCTCTTGCCTTAGATTTTGTATTTTTCTAAGATGAAAGTAAATGAAAGGGAGAAAATATGAAGAAATTCGCTAGATTCCTCGGTTTTCTGGGCTTTTTTGTGACGCTTGGCATCACGCCATTTGTCGATGCATGGGCCGTGGTTTGCAATCCGGGACAATATCTGCCCGCGGGCAGTGATCAATGTGCAGAATGCCCTGGACACAAAAGTATTGATGGCACTGACCAGGGGGTTTATTGTCCGAATGCAGAAAATTACAAAGAAAAAGTCCCAGAAGATCAAGGGCTAGCACCTTGTAGGTCTGAGTGTGGAACAAATAATTATTGGTTGACAACCAGAGTGGGTGCCGCAGAAGCGGATTCGTGCACAGGAACATGTAGTGGTGCATGTATAATACCCGCCGACTGTTTGGAGGCAAACGGTTGTTTCCCAATTATTGAAACGGTAGGTGGAACGTTATCCTGCGGTGATACCCAATGTAACATATCGCAAGAATGTAAAACGATAACTTGTGATGAATATTGCTATGTTCCTTCTAGCGATGGCGAGACATGTGTACCAAAAACCAATAAAACCCCACAGTACCGGTGTTCTTTAGATGGGGTGTCTGTTGCCACTGGTAACGATGCCATATATGGTCAACCATACACCGTGACGGGTTCAGCAAGTTTATGTACACCGCCAAGTAATGGTCAACAATTTGATGGGTGGATATTAACCAACGATAACTACTCTGGACCATATATGCCTGGAACCAGCAGTGGAACAATTGCCAGTTGGCCATGTGTTAACGATCCGGTCATATTTATTCCAAGTTGGACGGGCACGTGTTTAGAAGTAATTTTTGATGATATCACAAATGGTGGCACGGCCCCAAGTGGTGGTCATAACAAGTTATATAAAATTGATGGTGAGACAGGTAATAAATGGTACGAGGCCGGTTGTAAAAAACAGATTGAAAATCCACAGGTGGACGGCAAACCAACAAAAAATAACGCAACGTTTACTGGGTATTATGGACCATCGCCGAGCGAAATATATGTATTTGAACCGCATCCCACCGGGGATTATTCAACGTTGGTGTCGAATAATATTTGGGTCGCCACGTCCAACAGGCGTACACTTTATGCGCATTTTGACTGTAATACCGGGTACCATTTTGTAAACGGGGATTGTGTCGCAAACAATTACACTGTCACATATATTTGTGATAATGAAATCAATCAGTATACCGGGACAGATACTGTAAATTTCAATGATTCATACAAAGTCAATGGGGTTGTGTATAGTCCAATACTGCCTGTTGGTGAAGATGAAAATGTGGAATGTACACCACAACCCGGAAAGGTTTTTACCGGATGGCTGTTTAATCTTGACAGCAGAACGTACGATAATCATGAGCCAATAGAACAATGGACTTGGGATGACAATGGTACATTTACGGCGACATGGGGCAAAGGCGAATTTGAAATTACATTAGATCCGACAAGTGGCGCATGGAATAACGATGTTCCGGCTGAGAAACGTAAACTTTATACCATATATTCCGATGGGGTTTATATTAATTCGACACGGGAACCCGGGGAGAAAATGACGATCACCGATAATCCATTGGAAAAGATTCCGGAAAAGACCGCGACGGTGACATTTAAATATTGCGATGGTGA
Organism: Alphaproteobacteria bacterium; assembly: GCA_017616785.1. Lineage (GTDB taxonomy): Bacteria > Pseudomonadota > Alphaproteobacteria > Rs-D84 > Rs-D84 > Enterousia. The sequence continues at coordinate 35,022 of JAFZXK010000010.1, read as the reverse complement.
TTCCTGTGCAAATCCTACGCATTCGGATACCGAGCAAGAAGTAGAAATAGCGTTTGACGGATTTTATCGGGGTGCGACTTCGGGTTCGCCATACATATCTTTTGACTCAACCACCCAAAAATGGTATATCACCTATCAAGGCGATTTTGATGGTAAGTATTATACATCCAATAAAACATGGTATGCACAATGGGGTAACGGCAGTGTAACGCTACCAACAATTTCCGATGATTTTTGGCCGGGACATACATTCCTTGGATGGTTTACTGAGGAAACAGGTGGAACTGAAATCACCAGTCCATATACTGTCACGGATAATACCACATTGTATGCACATTGGGGGTTATCTTGTGTTGCGGTAACCTTTAATGATACGGCAAATAATGGTCAAAGCACCAATGGTGGAAATGATCCGTTTTATAAAGATATCAACCAAACAACGTGGTATGCCGCAACTGATAATACTTGCAGTGGCGAGGAGTTATCAGTTGAAGAAGTGATTACGCGTAATTTGCCCACCAAGGAAAATGCAGAATTTATTGGATATAACACAAATGTTGGCGGATCGGGTGTTGGCATTTTCGACTACCAAGGTGAACTGACTTCTGACGGTACTGATTGGACGATAGATAATGCTACTGAATTGTATGCACAATATACTTGTAAAGAGGGCTATCAGCCAAACGGTGATGATTGCGAGGCCATAAGTTATACAGTGACATATGATTGTAACAACGGTCAACAAAATCAGACCGCAACAGATGCGGTTGGTGGGCAATATGGTGGCGCAACGTATGCCGAATACTATAAAGTTAACAGACAACACACGGGTTCCAGTTTTACGGATGATGAAATAATTGAATGTAATGTGCCTGTTGGGTTTGTCCCTGGTGGTTGGATCCTTCATTGTGGTTCTACAGAAACGCCTTATGATGATGGTGACGAAATTGAACGTTGGTTGTGTACTGATAATAGTCCAAGATTTGTAGCAAAATGGTTGCCGGGCGAATATTACATAACATTGAATGCTAATAATGGTGATTGGGGCACCGTACCAGAAAGCAAACAGAAACTTTATACAAAGTACGGTATCGGTGTATACCGTGATTCAAACCGTCCGCAGGGACAAGAAATGAGCGCCAGTGATAACCCGTTGTATGAAGTGCCAACAAAATCTGTTACGGTAAATCTTTATCCGAATGGTAATGGCGCATCTTTTGTTTTTGATGGTGTAACTTATCCTAATCAGAATAATGATCATGCAAGTCCATCTGTAAATCTTGCTATTAACGGTTTCTATGCAAGTACAGATACATCAACACAATACATAGATCGTAATGAATCTGGTAACGATGGTGATGGCTGGTATCTTACCAATGGTGACAGTGGCGGTATTCATACCGGCACGTACTATACAGGCAATGCAACCTGGTATGCGCATTGGGAAAATGGCACGATAACATTACCAAAACCGGTATGGGCGGGACATACTTTCCAGGGTTGGTATACCACAGATGGAACGGAAATTCCAGATACTGGCACCTATGTTTTTGGCGCGGGAACGTACAATCAAGTATCCGAAAATCTTACGTTATATGCACGTTGGACCGAGACATGTTATGCGGTAACATTTAACGAAAATGGTGGCACGCCAAACAATAGTGGTACGCACAGTGCGTTTTACAAAAAACATCGCAACAGTGATTACAATACCGTATGGTATTCAAATGCAACCTGTACCACGCCTGATAACAATCCGACCGTGGCGGGCCATTTGCCGACCAAAGAAAATGCGACATTTGTTGGTTATTACGATCAAACTCCAACCCCGAATTTACAAATCTTTTACGGTGTGGACGGAAATGGTGCCTTAACTTCGGACGGTGGAAGCTGGACAGTCGCTGACAATACCGGGTTATTTGCACATTATGAATGTAATTTCCCATATCACGATGAAGGCGGCGTGTGTGTAACGTGCGATAATGGGGAGTTTTGGGATGATAATACTAACAGGTGTTTGACTTGTAATGAATGGATTGGCGAATACGGAAACGTAAATGCACGTTCATATACTTGGAACACTAGAGCCCCATATAATTGGAGTGTAAAACAATGTTATCGTGAATGTGGTTCTGGAACGGGTGCGCAAGAAACGTGTTCCGTTGTTGAATTCGTGTCGGGTCATAATATGGAACAGTTTTTGCCGGATGACTTGATAAATGGAACCACCGGAAAGCAAATTTCTTTCTATGGTAATGAATATGCCACCACAGGTGCGTTTAACACCTGTCTTGAATCGACGGGCGCGGCGTATTGTCCTCAAGGGTTTTTGGCGGCGGGGTATACGGGTGCCAATAAAAACATGGCGGCCGCGGTCGACTTTTATCAAAAACTTGACGCGAACGGTGCTTATGAAAAAATTGATTCGCCACGATACATTGTCGGCGGGCGTAGTGTAAATGGGGGTGTTTATACACTTGCTAACGGCTTTACTTGGAGCCAGGTTGTCGGTGCCGCGCAACTTAGTGAACCAGAACCGATTATAAACATCATATACCCTGCGGCACTTGCCCCAGCGGCAACAAACCTGCAACACTATACGTTTGGGGGTTACGCATATCCGCAAAGTGATGGAACAACATTTGTTGAAAGTAACTTGGCTTTGACCGCCGCTAATGCTGCGAACATCATCGGTTACGCAACGAATTTAAGTCCCGCAATGAACAACATGAGCCCGATTATAGGCGACAGCAATTATACCCGCAATCTGTACGCGCAATACACGGCGGATCCAACATATACATTGACATATTCTTGCGGTGATGGTGATGACGGCACACCGCCAGATCAAGTAACTGGAATATACGCCGGTAATCAAATTGTTGCGGCGAATACAGCCCCAAATTGTAATAATAGTATTAGCGGGTATACATTATCTGGCTGGCGCGTATCAGGTGAAGTAAATGATACAAAAGAACCTGGGGAAGAGTTTACATGGAACTATACACAAAACAAAACATTTACCGCAATTTGGACAGGTTCGAATACCAGGACAATAACTTATGAAAAGATTCCAGCAATCACCAATGGTCATACTGCGGCCGGTCATACCCTGGTATTGGGTGACGGTAATATGCCCGCATCCTATACTTGCAACAGTTCTTCAACAACCATTAACGGTGCACCACAACTTCTTGATGAAAATAATGTGGTAATTGGTCATGTTGAGGCGTGGTGCGACGATAATGATCTGACCACAAATTGCGATATGCCAAGAGAGTTTTCAAATAATACATGCAATAACAAAATATTTTATGCACAATGGACTTGCGATGATTCAGATGGTCGTTATCATTTGAATGATACCAAAGATGACTGTGTCGCATGTCCAGATAATCAGGTTTGGAATGGAACTTCTTGTGTTCCGGCGGTCACGGGGTGCCCGGCCGGCTACACAAATGCCCACAGCCCATATAACTGGAGCATAAATCAGTGTTACAGGTTCTGTGATTGGGAATGCGACTATGATAATAATTTAGGTTTTGCCAGTTATGACACAGTGAATTTCTTGTCGCCAGCGAACAATTCCGGTAACAAACAAATCGCGTTCTATGGGAATGAAAGAACGGATAATCCCAATCGTTTCAATGTCTGTGAAGATAGAAGCATAAAATATTGTCCGCGTGTTTTGGTCGGTGGAACAAGTGCGCTTAAGCCTATGGAATCGTTGATGAGTTTTGTAGATCGCGCTTCTACACAGGTTGGAACACGTTATATAATCGGTAATCGTAACCCAAATCAATCTGGATATCTTACGGGCGATACAAAGATTTGGAGTCATGTTGTCGGTCTTGGGCAGCAAAGCGTGGCACCGGAAAATAACAGTATAAAATATACATTCATAATCTATCCGACCGACCTTGCACCAAATCCAGATGGTGGGGACGCCCCGTCCGCATCGTTCAAAGGATATTATGACAGTACCAGCAGCAACGCGACGCAATATGTCACAGAAGCCCTTGGGTTAGACAGTAGTAATGCAATCGCATTTGCACAAAGTCCATTGTCCGCAAATCAAATTGGCACCCGCACCCTTTACCCACAGTATTGCGCCGCCGGGGAAATTTGGAACGGTACCGGTTGTGTGACTGATCCGAACACAAAATACACCGTCAGTTATAATTGTGGCGCCGGTACACCAACTGGTAACTTCCTGGATAGTGAAAATCAAGTTGTCGCGGGCGCCACATATACAGTATTGCCGAATGGCGCGGGTGGCGTTATAGGTACGCCGGGATATTGCACATCGTTAAATGCGAACCAAGGTTTTGCTGGGTGGAAGTTTAGTGGTAACGAATACACTTATTTGGCGGGTCAATCGATAACGTGGAACGCGACTTATGGCAATGGAACACTTACGGCAACTTATACACCGTGTGGTTCAAATCAAGTTGTTGTGAATGGTATATGCCGTAATACGTGTCAAAGGTCTTGTACTGTACCGAGTGGATGCCCGGATCATACCCCGTCATATCCAAATTATGTAACATGCTCTTATACCGAACAAACGATTGATGGATATATCGACGATGATGGAAATTGTGCATATCTTCCAAGTAACCCGAATTACGGTCAAATCATAAATCTTGGTGTGTGTGCATTGAACGATGTGGTGTGTAACGATTCTGCACTCATCTGGAATTCAGATGTATGGGATTGTGTGCCGAATCCGGACACAAAATATCATGTCCAATTCAAGTGCAGTGAAACTGGTTCGGTTATTAGTGGATATGATTTCAATGTGGCATATAATGAAAATATAACCGTTCCGTCGGATTCGGCGTGCAATAAGGAGGGATATTCTTATAATCAATGGAAGGCGACCATAAATAATGCCCCGGCAACGCTTGACGCTCTTGGTGCAACATATCAGTACCAATGGAACCACACACACGGTGAAACATTTGTCGCTGATTGGAATGCAAACCAATATGTAATGACATTGGATGCAAACGGTGGAACACCGGGTTCGGTTAATAAGTTGTTAGAAATATTCGATGATAAATTCTATATCTATAACAATAACGAGCAGGGCGGTCAGATTTCATACTTTACCACCGCTCAATTACCGACAAAACAAGATAATAATTTCAACGGATACACCACCGCACCAAATGGTGGTGAACCGAGAGTATTATTTGATAATGGATGGAGAATAGTGGAGCCACAAATAGCCAGCAATGAAACATGGTATGCACAATGGAATTCCTGTGGACTGTACTATTATTATGAAAATGGCGAGTGCAAAGAGTGTGAACAAACATATCATGACAATATGTATCCAGGAACCCACAATGGATGCTATGCGATTTGCCATACTTGTGTTCAGACAGGGTGCACCGTAGGCGAAGATCATATTACCGCATGTCACTATGATACAAATCAAAATAATTACAGCGGTTATATGTATTACCCCACAACGAATTGCGTGAATACTAACAACGAAATTATAACATGTAACTATACGGTTGATTGTGAAACGGGTTACCATCAAAATCAGACCAACACCGAATGTATTCCGAATGAGTATCAGATATCACTAAATAGTCATATTGATGGTTTCGGTGGTCACGCTAGCTCGCCAGAGGTCCTTTATACAAGATACGGAGAAACCGGTGGTGCATATTTGGATCAACCCCGCACCTTGCAGATGGGCACCAATGGGAGCAATGCGTTGTACGCTGTGCCGGAAAAATCTGCGACTGTGAATCTGTATGGGAATAACGGTACTGTCACATGGAATGGTTATCCGATGTCGCAAGCAACTACAAACGTGAATTTCGAGTTCAATGGTTTTTATCCTTCTGAAATCGGTGGAACAAAGTACATATCTGATACTGGTGCTATAACGGACAGTGGTAATACAGCGGCACAACAGAATCAGAGTAATTCAACCGTTTGGCACGCACAATGGCAAAATGGGTCAATAACATTGCCGGACGCGCAACGTCAATGCTATACCTTTAACGGTTGGTGGACGAATCAATTTGAAGATTTAGGGTATGCTGGATCTGCTGGTATGACATATATGCCGACCGTTGCTACAACAAATCTGTATGCCCATTGGACGGCGGGGAATTACACCATTACTTATCATAATGGTAGTGCAGTATACAATGGTTGTTACCAGACAAGTTATACCTTTGGAAATACCGTTACCATCAGTTGTTCAATAAATCCAACACAGGCCCATCAGGTGTTCAAGGGATGGTGCACAGATCCCGAATTGACCCAGGGTTGCACGCAAAATCCAGTAATAAGTAGCATGGATTGTGGCAACAAGGATTATTATGCATGGTGGGGTTGTGAAGATGGTTATACTTGGAACGGCACAACGTGCGGTGATGGGAATACAATAAATATAGTTTATAACTTTACTAATCAATGTGGTGCCACCGCACCAACGCAACCATCAAGTTGCACTTATGGTGGTCAACTTACATTACCAACACCAATGGTCGGGTCAAGTTATGTATTTAATACTTGGACCACAAATGGCAGCCAATATACGGGACCATTTAGCGGTGGTCAATCGATTTCATGTACCAAGGAATACCTTGGGGTATATGCAAACGGCGCGACGGCGTATATTAGTGGAACATGTAGCGGAACATCAGAAATGTGCCCGGCACAGTTGTCGAACACAGCGCATACAACACTGGACTCCGTAACTTATGGAAATGGTGTTTGCACATACAAGGTCAAATGTGAATCTTGCTATATGTCGTCCTATTACGATTGCTATACTTACGGTAACAGTGCAAGTAACAATGGTATAGTTACAATTACCGGTCAACCTAATGATGGCGACGCTTTGAACGGTGTGGTTTGTGAACCGGCAACATATACCGCCGAATACAAGTGCGGTAACGGGGGCAGTACGTATTCTGACACGGCGCATCCGATAACATATGGTGGATTTTATAACGTGCTTTATAATAGCGTCGTTAATTGTTCATCATCAACCGGTCAGTTTAATCATTGGGAATTTAATGGTAACCCTGGTACGACATATAACGAAGGTCAAATGATTGATCCTTGGCGCTATCGTGTAACGCCGCCGACCTTTACGGCCTATTACAGTGATTGTCCATCTGGTTATATATTGGTGCATGGTGAATGCAAGCGCAGGTGTGAAGTACCTTGTACATGGACTGGATATCCGACGAATCCTGTTGCGTGTCCAACACCAACCTATCCAGAAGGCACAGTTTGCACATATAATCCCGCATCACCCAATGCACAAGAGGGTTATAGACCAACAGAAAACAGCAGGGAATGTTTTGATCCTTACTATGATGATCCAATAATTCCGGATACATGCAATCTGCTTGGCAATCCTGTATGCCCGGATCATTATCAGTGGAACGCAATAATGTTACGTTGCGACCCGGATATTTACGAGGTTCGTTTGGATGCAAATGGCGGAATTCCAGGCGTGGATACACTATATGAAAAATATGATACAGGTTGGGATACATTGCGGAATGGTACTTTCAATCTGGAATTTATTTTGGACTCATCTGATTTACCACAATGGCAAGATGCAACCAAAATATTCGATGGTTATTGGACCGCGCCATCCGGGGGCAGCCGGGTGATTCAACCAAACGGTTTCGTAAGCAGAAACGGTACGACACCTTTACCGGCAAATACGGTTGGCGACGATGATCAAACATGGTATGCACACTATGTGCCGAATACGAACGCCACATTTAACGTTAGGTTCAGATGCACCGCAAATGGTTCGGATGTAATACCCGTTCAAACCGTGCACTTCGGTGATGATTTAACTGTCCCTGCGGCAAGTTTCTGTTCAGGGTATGCGTTTAACCAATGGAAGGGGGTCGGGCATCCGGATATTTTACTTGATGCCGGTACATATGCATCATGGAATTATTGGTTTGATGAAGTTTTTGTCCCAAATACGAAAGATTTGTATCATGTGGAACTGAATCCAAATGGTGGAAATTCCGGTTCGGTCACAGAATTGTGGGATGCGGTCGGCATGGATTGGTTCACGGATGCGGGATTGACGAATCCGATTACATCGCTTAGCGGTAATCAATTACCAACAAATGCGCCACTTAGATTTGCAGGATACAAGAATGAATCCGGTACACAACGTGGATATTTCAATGGTGATAGGTGGGTGTTGCCACAAACAACGGATCTAAGCAGTAATGAGATTTGGAAAGCGCAGTGGAGTTCTTGCCCGAACTATTATTACTATGACTATGGAACCGAACAATGTAAAGAGTGTGATTTAAATTATCATGACAATCCGTCCCCAGTCGTGCATGAAGATTGCTATAAAAATTGTACCGGCACTTGCGACAGCACGGGGTGTGTCGCACATCAGAATCACATTAGTGAATGTGTTTACGACGTACAACAGTATAGCGGAATGGTTTACTATCCGAACCCGTTGAACGTATGCACAAATTCCGATGGTATTATCCCTGCGTGCGATTACTATGTGGAATGTGAGCCGGGTTATGTCCAAAATCCAAATAATAATCATGTGTGTATAGAAGATTCACATTGGACAATAAGATTGGATCCAAATTTGTTACATGGTACCAGCAGTAATCCAGCATTCCTGTATACATGGCATAACAAGGGTGTGTATTTGGCCGAAGATTATATTGATCAATACCAAATGACCCCAAGTACGCATCCACTAAATCGTACACCAAGTAATTATGCCATTGCAAAATTCAACCTAAACGGTGAGGGTGCGACATTCAACTGGAATGGTCAAACATACACCTATCCGGATGTTATGAGCGCAAATGTTTCATTTGGGTTCCTTGGGTTCTTTGATTCTGCAACAGGTCCATCAGAATATATATCGGACGCAGGTCTTATCACGGCACAGGGGCAAAGTGTTGGTAAAGGGACCAGAAGTGATTTGGTATGGGTCGCACAGTGGCAAGGGCAAGCACTTGGCACAGTAAGTCAAAATGGTTCTATCCCGACACCAACGCGCCCAGGATATACATTCGCCGGATGGTACGATGAATACGGCAATCGTGTGACTGCAAGCAGTATTGTGAACAATGATGTAACATTGTACGCACGTTGGACCGATTTGATATATACGGTTACATTGAACTGGAATAATTGTGCAAGTTATGTTTCACAATCTAATACAGAAATCTTAAGAAACCTGTATGAAAAATATAATGTTGGTTGGAGCAAGTCGCCGACCGACGGGTTCACACAATACTTGGTGTTGGATCAAAATGAATTGCCGTTACCAAATAATTCGGATTACGTATTCTTGGGATATTATGACTCGCCGACGGGCGGTAATCAGATGATCAGTTTCAATGGCACCAATGGTACGGTTGTGCAACGGCCAATCTATGCGAATAATATGACTTGGTATGCGCGTTGCAGTACTAATAATGGTCCATTCACAGTTCAATTTAAATGTGATGAATATGGTGATGCGTTTTATACCGCCAATGTAACGTATGGACAAGATATAACGGTCCAGGCGCAATCTGCGTGTCCGCGTACTGGTTATACATTTACTAAATGGAAGGGTACAGAACATGGCACCATGCTTAATGCCAGGACCAACACCTATCTATATCCTTGGGAATATCGTTATGGCGAAGTTTTCGTCCCAGATTGGAATGGTGCCGGTAACACATATCATGTAACGATAGATCAAACCGGTGCAACCACATATGGTGTGACGGATTTGTATGAAAAGTATGACAGTTGGTGGGCATTGGATAGCAATGGACAAAATCAGATTACATCACTAAGTGGTAACCAATTGCCAAAGAAAACAGGGTTCTCTTTTGCCGGGTTCGAAGAAGTGGTAACACTTGCAAGCCGCGGAAATGTCAACGTCAATGGCGTGTGGACACCTGGGTCAAATACAGAGATAGCAAACAACGAAACATGGCGGCCAATATGGACACAATGCCCGCACCATCACTATTACGATAATGGTGTTTGCAAGGAATGCCCAGAACCGTACACCAACAACCCGGCGCCTGGTTCATTATCAGAATGCTATGATGGATCATGTTCAAAAGAATGCATACGAAATCAGTCAGTTTGCCCAACGGAACATGTTGTATCAACCACGTTTGATATTGTTGAATATCCGGGTGTAAATTGGTATGAAAATAGGTGTATTTTGGATATTTGGTCACCATCAGACGCACAAGTTGTACCGGACTGTAACTGCCGTATAACCGAATGTGAAACAGGTTATCATATTGTTAACAATCAGTGTGTACCGGATACCAAGACCTATATCACGCTTGATTCCAATGGCGGCAGTGTGGCCACCCCATCAACGCTATATACAACCGAAAATGTTGGTGTGTATCGTGACTATAATCGGACACAAATGATGACACCTGATGAATACCCGTTGCGTGCATATCCGGAAAAGAATGTTGCCGTAACACTTAATGCCAATGGCGGTACGGTTAATTGGGGTGGAAACAGCGGTGAAATACGTACGGCCCAGGTCCCGCTTTCATTCAATGGGTTCTATAACTCTGAAACCCCGGGTTTTGTGGCACCGTACATCGCGCTTCGCACCATAAATAATACCGAATACGCATTTATAACTGATTCTGGACGCCTTGCCGGTATTGGTTATACAGAACCACATACATGGTACGCACAATTTGGTAACGGTTCGGCCATTTTGCCAACCCCGACACGTACAGGTTATGCGTTTACCGGTTGGTGGACAACAGTGGATGAAACCGGAACGATGGTATCTAATCCTGCGACGGTGTCTGTGAATATAACACTGTACGCACACTGGAATCGAAACGATGCGGATGTAACATACGATTGCGGTGATGGCCAAGGTGGAAGTGCCCAAGATTCGCAACATCCGGTATATTACAATGGAACATACACCGTTCTGCCAAATGGCAGAGGCAATGGTGGTGTGGTATCATGTTCAAAACCCGCCAATGTGATAGAAGGAAGAAGGGCCGAAGAATTCGTAAATTGGAACTTCAGTGGCAATTATGCGAACTATAATCCTGGGTTCACATTTAATCCTTGGACATTTACGATTGATAATCCAACCTTTACGGCCAATTATACAGAATGCGGTGATGGAACATATTACGCAAATGGCGTATGTAACCAATGCCCGGATGGCTATCCGCATTCCAACATAGATGCAACATCGCCACAGCATTGTTACAAGGATGATTGCGAACTTCCATGTACAGAGGTTTGCCCACCGGTAGAGAACCATGAACCGGGTGCGCTTGCGTGTACTTACACTAACGTGAATTATACTGGTACGCAATATTTCGGTGGTTCTTGTGATGCCGCGGTAGAAAATTGCGGATGGTGTGTCTGGTGCGACCAAGGTGCGGGTTATTTCCCTGATGACCCCAGTTGTGGCAGACATTGTGTAAGACAGGATGAATATACAATCACACTTGATCCGAATTTGAATAATAACTCTGGGGTCTATGCTGGACAAGATAAACTCTATACAATTTATAATACCGGTGTCTATCTTGAATCGGCACGAACACATAAGATGACGACCAACCAAAACCCATTGGAAAAAGAAAACTTGCCAACTAATAACGCCGTTGTGACATTTAATTGTCCGGAATGCGTTTCATCGGTCAACCCAGTAACTGTTGATTTGCCGTTCAATGGGTATTATAGCAATTTAACCAGCGGTACGCGTTACATAGAACCACGCTCTGAATCCAGCGTGTTAAAAGGGTATATCACTGAAAGTGGTATGAATGCGGGTAAAGGGTACACGGACAACAGCCAAACATGGTATGCCCATTGGTTGGCAAGTCCTATTGGCAGCCAAAGATGGCCAAGCAATCCGTCACATACGAATGCCTGTGCGGTGAACGCATTCTATGGTTGGTGGACCGAACCAACGGGTGGAACACAAGTTGATTATAACACTGAAATAGGTGAAAATACGACCTTGTATGCGCATTGGTGTGAAAGTTGCCCAGATACCAGCATACAAAACGGATCATGCAATGCCCAAAATTGCCAAGTTACATTTGCATGCAATACTGGATATGCTTGGGATGAAACACAATGTGCTTGTGTCGCGGCGACCGGTTTGACATTGACATATGATCCAAATGGTGGAACGGTGAGTAACGGTGTCCAAACCGTGTATAACATGACATATAATCAATCATTTACAACGCTTGGTGGAAACGACATTACCAAAACAGACAGTATAAATTGCCAGTGGGATACCGTGTCTGGTGGCCTGTTCCCATTGTTGAGTCATGGATATACATACAACGTTAACCAAGACACGACATTAAAAGCGCATTGGGCGGAATGCTTGTGTAATTCTGGAACAGGTGTTCAATCGTGCTCGGCATCGGTGTCAAACAATACTTGTGTTCCGACGTTTGCGTGCTATGGCGGATATGTTCCTGTTGCATCATACGGCTATAGTGGGGAATGCAATAACATACTTAATGTTAGTTGCACGCAGTGCCCAGCCGGAACATATCAAAATGGCACCCAATGTTCGCCATGTACGGGAAATACTGTATCCGGGGCCGGTGCGACACAATGTGAACCGTGCGATTCTGGGTATCATCAAGTTGACCATACACAATGCGTTGGTAACACAATCACAATCGATTGGGATGAAAACGGTGGTAATACAATCGATAACGGCAGTTGTAAATTCTGTACCAATGGTTGTGATTCCATATCCTGTCAATCATGTTACACGGATCCAGAAAACATGTTGACCTTAGCAAATGCACCGGCACATAACAGTGCAGTGTTCCAGGGTTGGAAATTGGCGAACGGTGATATTAGATCCGCCGGAACTTCTGCAATGTGCACATTCGACACAGTCGGTGAAACCGGTGTAACCAGTGGAATAAGTACCGAGATTCAAGCACAATGGGATGTTTGTCAATGTACGTATTCTGATGATTCACATGTTCAGGATTGTTATGCTATGAACAGCAGTGGAATTTGTGTATGTTTTACGACATGTTTCGACGGATACGATCGACCAACGACATACACATGTAATCCAACATGCACACCGCATCAATATAATGTCACATACGATTGTGGTGATGATAATGGTGGACCTGCGTATGATACTGCAACATATGACCAACCCTATACTGTAAAAGATAATTCACTTCCATTCATACATTGTTCGAAATCTGGATACGAATTTAGCGGTTGGAAGTTCAGTGGTAATGGCCTGACATATCAACCGGGTGATCGGGTACCTGATGATCAGCATATGTGGAACTATACATCGAATCAAACATTCACCGCACAGTATAGCCCATGCGGATTGGGTGAAATCTGGGTCAATGGTGTTTGCGTATGTGACGAGGTTAATGGTTATCACTTGATAAATGGTACTTGTCAACAATGTCAGGGATACACCGTTTGGAGTGGAACAGAATGCGTGCCGTGTGCCGCGAATGAAATCTGGGTCGGTGGTGTTTGCAAACCGTGTACATGCAACGATAGTGACACCGCATCTTGTGGTTCATTGTCAACAAATGGAAATATTTGTACATGGTCACCAACTTGTAATCCAATGTACATTAATCCGACCATCAATTGTTCCGAAGATACCACCAGTTGCACCGCGACCTGCACACCGTGCAATCCTGGGGAAATATGGTATAATGGTGTGTGCTTGTCATGTGATTGCATCAACGGTGAAGGTGTCTATTCTTGCAGTGCCACTTCGAATAACAGTAATCAATGCGTAGCAAATGGCGAATGCAAAACAGGTTACGGTAATTTCAGCTCGAATTGCAATGGTGCAACATGTACTTCCGAGTGTACCGCGAACGTTTATTCGTTTACATTGGATGCCAATGGCGGTATAACTGATTCGAACTTTGTGGGCAAGTTGTATGAAAAGTATAACTATGGTTGGAGCAAAGATCCAGAAGGTCCATTCACGTTGACAAGTTTGAACACTGATGAATTGCCCGGTGTGCCAAACCAGAGTTTAGTATTTGGTGGTTACTATCTTGGTGCGGACCAAATGATTACCGCGAACGGTATAATTGTGCCGTCACCAAATATAGCGGAAAGTCAAACTTGGATTGCGCATTGGAACAACAATGACGGACCATTCACAGTTCGATTCAAGTGCACGGCTAATGCAGATCCGTTTGTTACATACAATGATGTAAATTATGGTGGTTACGTAAATGTACCAAATCCGTCAAGTTGTGAAACCACCGGAACCACGTGTACCAAATGGCAGATTCAGGAAAACGGTGACCTTATACCCGAAGAATACAATGGTAACAGTTATCAGTGGAATAGACGCTATGATGCAAACATTGTTGCAGTGTGTTCTGCGGACCAATATATAATCACACTGGATGATATGATTGGTGATAACGCAACCGGGACAAATGGCCAGGGCACACTTTATACCATATTTGGCACGGGTGTATATCGTGATGAGGCACGGACCAAGCAAATGACGGAAACACAATATCCGTTGACGGCTGTCCCGACAAAGTCCGCAAATCTGACATTAAAGTATTGCGATGGCGAAAATAATTCATGTGCAACACCGACAACAAATGATGATGTAACAACACTTTCGTTGTCGTTCTTGGGTTATTACGAATCACAATTTAATGGTCAGCAATATATAGCACAGAATACGAGCAACGATAATTGGTATATTAATGCGGATGGTAACAACGCGGGTATCAACACTGCGGACGACCAAACATGGTATGCACATTGGTTGGCGGCAACCGTGAATTCTTTGCCGGAACCGACACGTGACGGATACGAATTTAAGGGTTGGTGGAATGCGGCAACCGGCGGTGTTCAGGTATCTGCACCATTTGGGGTCGAAGAAAACATGACATTGTACGCACATTGGACACAGTGCGCCGATGGATATATCTCTACGGCGGCAACGGGATATGTTTGCACACAGTGTGTGTGTAACCCTGGTGCGGGTGTCGATACTTGCGATCCGTTCAGTGCAAATAATACCTGCGATGCGGTTGTTACCTGTGAAACAGGGTATGCAAATCCGCAATCAAATTGCACAGGGGCGACATGTAATGCGACCTGTACACTCGCCACATCCTATGCAAACTATAATTGCGGCAGTGGCGAAGGTATCGCACCGAACAGTGTTGCTATGACCTATGGTGCGACACATACTGTTCTTGACAACCTTGCGGTTGTTGGGTGCCACCGTGATAATTCCACATTTGCCGGTTGGTACTTTAACGGCGATCAAGTGGTGCACTTGGTGGGCGATGTGGTTACATGGAACTACACAGAAAGCAAGGACTTTAGTGCGGTGTATTGCGACAATTGCGCGATTGTGGCGCATGGAACAAATGTTCTGACTATGCCTGAACCTGGCGTTTGTTCATGTACATTGACATGTGATCCGGGGTATCATGTAAATGGTGGTGGGTGCGATCCAGATGAATACACTGTTACATATAACTCTAATAACGGTCAAAATCAAACTGTAAGCCAGCAGGTTACATACGATGCAACATTTGAAACAAAAGGCGGTACAACGTTCACATATGCGCATCATAAAATGACGCAATGGGATAGCGTGTCCGGCGGTAACTTCCCAGAATTAGGTCATACATACACATATGATTATGTTGGTAACACGGGGTTAAGGGCGATTTGGGAAGAATGTGCAAATGATGAAATATCGTTATCAAACAACACTTGTAAACAGTGTGTTTGTTCGGGTACTAATGGGGCGGATTGTGGAACAGTGGCAACAGATACGAATACATGCAATTGGGGCCCTGTGACTTGTTCAACCGGTTATGTTGATCCGACACTCGTGTGTAATGATGATACAACAAATTGCACTGCGTCTTGTACAGAATGTACGGATGTAGAGGTCAATGGTGTTTGCGAAGAATGCAAATGTGAACCCAATACTGAAACAGGTGCGACATCGTGCGGAACAAAGTCGATAACTGATAATATGTGTGGCTGGGGACCGGCAACCTGTCGTCCGGGTTATGCTTATCCGAACATAGTTTGTGATGGCGACAATAATCAATTGTGCCAAGCGACATGCACGCAGTGTCCGGCCGGCACATACCAAGATGGTGAGGTCTGCACACCTTGTCCGACCTGTCAGACATCACTGGCTGGCGCTACATCGATCAAGGAATGTTTCGTTGATCCGATGTGTTGCGCCGAAGACGAACACATTGAACATGGCGTCTGCACACCAAATGTCAAGGCGTGTTCGGTGCCGGATGCACCAGGAACCGGGGCGGTTCGTGTATGGAATCCGGCAATCGGAACATATGGCCCATGCACCGTTAGCGAATGCAACCCAGGTTATCATGTTTCCGGTAATGCGTGTGTAAAGGATACGGAAACCTGCACTATGGAACATGGACAGGGTACCCGTACATGGATTAATAATGAATCGAGATGGTCTGATTGTGATGTTACAAAATGCGATCCGGGATATGAACCGAACAGTGGTTACACCGCGTGTGATGAATGCGCTAATCGTCGTGTGAATGGTGAGGTTGCGGTCAGTGGCTATATATACGAATGCGAAATTGCCGCGTGTATGTACCAAGGTCAGAAATACGCGCTGCAAAATAACGAATGTGTTCCGATTTGTGAAAATGCATCTGACGAAACCGGGACCAAGGTTTGGGATGAACGCACCAAGAAATGTATCCGAACCTGTAACCCAGGATACAAGATGTGGTAAGGACAGAATCACATGCACGGGGGGAGAAAAAAATTAAAATCATCAAGCCAAACGCCCAAAAATAAAATAGATATCTTTGGGCGTCTTGGTGATTGTTCTTTTTGTGTAGCGCAATCGGTTCATAAAAATTTCCGTTTTGTATTTCGTGTCTTTCGTGCGATGTATTATACATTGCGTGGACGTGGCGATATGCGCCGTGTTGATTTGTGGGTTGAAATTGACAAGGCCGGCCTGCGCGCGATTCCGATTATATGTCTAATTAGTTTTATGATTGGCCTTATTATCGCGTTTGTTGGCCATATGCAATTGGAACTTTTCGGTGCAGAAATTTATGTGGCGGCACTGGTTGCGATTTCGATGGTACGTATAGTTGGCGCAATTATGGCCGGAATTATTATGGCGGGTCGCACAGGCGCATCTTATGCCGCGGAAATCGGGTCTATGCGGGCAAATGATGAAATCGATGCACTTAAAACCATGGGAATTTCGCCTATGGAGTTTTTGGTTTTGCCGCGTGTGTTCGCGCTGACGATAACTATGCCGTTCCTTACCATAATCGCGGATGTGGTTTCCATATTGGGCGGCATGTGCGTTGCGATGGCAATAATGAATGTGTCTGTGGCCGAATATTGGCAAATGACATTGAATTGGATTTCGTTCAAGAATTTCGCGGTCGGTGTCTTTCATGGATGGATTTTCGGTTGGATAATTGCGATTACCGGGTGCATTTGTGGATTGCGGGCCGATAAAAATGCGGACGGCATAGGGCGCGCAACAACGCGTGCGGTTGTGTTAGGTATTGTTGGCTGTATTATCGCGACCGCAATACTAACGGTGATATTTAATTGGTTGGATATATAATGCGTACGAATGCGAAACCTTTTATTAGTATTGAAAATCTGACGCTGGGGTACGGCGGGAATGTAGTTGTGGAAAATCTGAATTTCAATATAAACACCGGCGATATATTTGTGATAATGGGATTGTCCGGTTGCGGCAAAAGTACAATTATGCGTTCAATTATTGGACTGAACAGGCCGATGTGCGGAAATATATTCGTTGGCGGACAAGATATTTGGGCACTGCCCGCGGATGCGCGCGATGGTATAATTGAAACATTTGGTGTGTCATATCAAAGTGGCGCATTATTTTCATCAATGACGTTGGGCGAAAATGTTGCGTTGCCGATGGAAATGAAAACAAATATGTCAAATAAAGAGATAAAGAAGGAAGTTGATAAAAAACTTCAACTTGTTGGACTCGGTGGTTACTGGCATCTTTACCCGACCGAGGCCAGTGGTGGAATGATAAAGCGTGCGGCACTTGCGCGGGCAATGGCGTTGAATCCGCGTGCGTTGTTTTTCGATGAACCATCCGCCGGTCTTGACCCCGTTCGTTCAAAGCAGTTAGATGATTTGATTGTTGAAATAAACAAAAAATTTGGGACAACAATCGTATTGGTAACGCACGAATTGTCATCGATAATGTCAATTGCAACGAATGCGGTGTATATCGGAAATAAAACGGTGCTCGCATACGGTGCGCCCCAAAAGATTTTACAAACGACCAAGAACAAAGAAATTATTGAATTTCTAACACGTGAAACAAAATGCAAAGGGGGTAAAAAATGAAACAACCATCACGGCGTGCGATTGGCGGGTTTATCTTTCTGGTTATCTTGCTTATTTTCGGAACAATAGTATTCTTTTTCGGGCGGCGGTTTGACCGGAATTATATAACGCCGGTTTTATTCTTTGAAGGTTCGGTAAAGGGCCTATCGGTTGGTTCAAATGTTTACTTTCGCGGTGTGCCGATTGGGCGTGTTGATAAAATACAACTTATTCCGAATAACGAAGATAAAATTATTATTCCTGTTTATGTTCGCATCGATCCGCGCATGACCGCAGATGGCGAAATGACGCGTTCGGAAATGAAAGATTGGATAAACGATTTAATCAGCCATGGATTAAAGGGTAAATTGCAATCGCAAAATGTTTTGACGGGGCAAATGACAATCGAACTTGATTTTTATCCGCGCTATCCGGCACATTTGTTGGCGGAAAAATACGGTATCGATGACATAGAAATCCCGACTGTTCCATCAATGTTCCAAGAAATTTCCCAAAACCTTGGGAAAATTCCGTTGTCCGACATATCAACAAACATAAACGGCGTGTTGCAACAATTACACGAAGATATGCCGGCACTAATGCGCCAATCGACCGCGGCGGTAACCAGTATAAATCGTCTTGCAGATTCGATTGCGGGACCGGGAACAACAACGCTTGCGGACTTTAACAAAATGATTCGCGATGTTAGTGACGCGGCGCGTGCCGTATCGCGGCTTAGCGATTATCTTGAACGGCATCCAGAGGCATTATTAAAAGGAAAAGGGGGATATTAAAATGAAAAAATATATTTATTTGATTGTTGCAACATTTGTGCTTTCCGCATGCGCGTTTTGGCGCACAACCGAACCCGCACGTTTTTATACCTTTACAACACCCGAAGTTTCGCAAATTCGCGGCCCGGCAAAAACCACAACCGTTGCAATCGAAAATGTCACGGTTCCCCAGGCGATTGACCGTCCGCAAATCGTCATCAAATATAAAAATTCAAATCAAATGATGGTGTCGGAATTTGATCGCTGGATTGACGGGCCGGCAAATGCGTTGCCAGTTGTAATTTCGGAAAATATGAACCAATATGCGAAAAACATCAGTGCGAAGCCAACGCGTAATTCGGTCGAAGCGCGCAATGCGAAATACCTGTTGTCAATCGACTTTGTTAAATTTGAAACCGAACTAAATGGCAAGATTACGATATCCGCCTGGTGGACACTGTCAAATAATAGGGGTGAAATTATCGCGCAAAAGAAAATGACACAAACCGCAGATACGCCGGAACTTGATGCGGGATATCCAAACTATGATGCGATTGTCGCCATGCAGAGTAAATTGATTGCAAAATTATCATACAAAATCGCCGATGTGATAACTGAATTAAAATAGGTGTGAAAAACTCCCCGTTTTGGGGAGTTTCTGGTTTCTTTTACCCAACCAATTTTCGCCATAAACTGGTTTTCTTTTTGCCTTTTTGATTTTGGCGTTTGCGCGTGCGATGCGGCGCGGTCATTGTTGTCCGCTTTGCCTCGGCATGCTGGGCATTTTTCTTTTTCGCATCGGTTGATGGGGCGTTAGCCATTAAAACTTCATCGGTTTTTACCTGTTCGGGCGCGACGCGTTGAATTGAATATTGGTCAATGTTCATCAAACTGTCGTCACCAACAATCACGATTTCCGTTCCAAATTCATTTTCCATCGCATTAAGTTCCGCGCGTTTGTGGTTCAAGATATAAATTGCAACATCGGTAGGCACGGTCATAATGATTTTCTGTGCGGCCTTGGCCAACAATTTTTCCTGTAAATGCCGGAACAGAATAATTGACGCCGTTTGAATACTCGGCACAACGCCGGCACCCATACAGTGCGGACACGCGACATACGAAGATTCGATAAAACTGCTGCGCAATCTTTGCCGTGACAGCATCAATACGCCGAACGCGTTTATCTTTGCAACCTGGGTCCGGGCGCGGTCATGCTTCATAATTTCGCGCATTTTCATTTCCAGTTTGCGGTTATTGCGTTCTTCTTCCATATCGATAAAGTCAATTGCAACAATTCCCGCCAAATCGCGCAGGCGCAATTGCAACGCAATTTCTTCCGCCGCCTCTAAATTAGTATTGAGCGCCGTTTGTTCAATATCTTTTTCCTTTATCGCGCGCGAAGAATTGACGTCAATTGTTACCATTGCTTCGGTCTGATTTATAACAATCGAACCGCCAGACGGCAATTGAACATACGGTCCATGTAACCCTTCAAGTTGTTTTTCAACACCGGCCTTGACCATCAACGGCACCGCGTCATCCTTGTACAAAACCAACTGTTTACGTGGCGCATGACCATACATTTGTTGAAAGTAATTCTTGGCGGCTTCGAACGCTTCGTCCCCTTGGATTGTCAAAACATCGTCCTTGGATGAAAGGAAATCACGGACGACACGGCGCAAAAGTGAATCTTCGGTATGAATCACGACCGGCGCAACCGATTCCAGTGTTGTCTTGCGAATTTCGTTCCAAAGGTTCACAAGGTAATCATAGTCCGCCGCGATTTCCGCCGGTGTTGCACCCATCGCCGCGGTGCGCAACACAACCGTCATGCCCTTTGGGATTTTTAGTGTGTGCAAAATTTCACGCAGGCGTGCGCGCTCGGTCCGGTCGGAAATCTTTTTGGAAATCCCGTAACTGTTGCGTTTGCGCGAATTCGGCATCAACACGGCAAAGCGTCCCGCGAGTGACAAATATGTCGTCATCGACGCGCCTTTTTGTCCGCGTTCTTCCTTTACCCCTTGGACCAGCAAGATTTGCTTTGGTTTAATTACATCTTGGATTTTGAATTCGCGTGCGCGTTTTGCAAATTCTTTGTTATCTTCACCCGCACTGTGGTCATCATATTCTGCAACCTCGTCAACCTCGTCATCGGGGTCAATGTCATCTTCGACCATATTCGCATGCGCAAGTTCGATAAGTTTCTTTTTCTGTTCCGGCGTTATTTGGTAATAGTCCGGATGAATTTCCGAAAACGGCAAAAATCCATTTTTCCCCGTTCCGTAATCAACAAACGCGGCCTGAAGCGATGCCTCAACCCTTATAACCTTGGCCAAATAAATGTTCCCTTTTATTTGGGGCTTGGTCGTGGTTTCAACATCAAAATCAGAAACGCGATTATTGGATGAATCGACAACGACAACGCGTGTCTCTTCCGGGTGGACTGCGTCCACATATATCTTTTTTGACATTATGTAATCCTTTTGCGTTTATTGCGTATATACGGGCAGTAATCCGTCCCCGTGGGGCGTCCCAGCCCATGCCAAGGGAATGCGCCACAATCGTCATAAGCGCGTATCGAATTAAAGTCAAAGGAAATAAAAATAACACCTTTTATAACCCCATATTATACACTGTGTGGGATTCTATCACGCCCCTAATCATTTGGCAAGATATTTTATTTATCGGTGTTCTTATTCTTTGAAAAGCCCGGAAAATGCGGGATTCGTTGTTTCGCTTCATTAAGCCAGCGTTTCATGCGCGCGCGCAACCAACGTTCATAGATAAAGAACAAACCACCAACACCAATAAGTGGCAACACATAGTAAATTATACGATACGCCAACAACGCGCCGAAAATACTTGCCTTGTCAATATCGTCGGGCAGGGCGATCAGGAAAACGCTTTCAAACACACCAATTCCGCCGGGAACCTGGCTAAAAACGCCGGTTGTTTGCGCCACAACGAACAGGCCGATAAATGTTCCAAACGGAATCTGCACAAACGGAATCATACAGAAATAAAGGACCAATCCAGCCAAAACACTATCAGTCATGCCGAGCAGTGTTTGCATAAATGCCATCCGTGTTGACGGGACATTAAATTTAAGTTGCCCGACCTTAATACTTTTGTTGTGGAAAATGATTGTAATCGCAAAATAGGCGAGCAATGCCGCCAAACAGAATATAAATAATGTGTTCAAACCGATTGATGCGCCAACCGATTCGGCAAAAATATCATGTGGAATAAGGAAATATCCAACCACCGCAATCGCCGTCGCCCCAAGGAAATATGTAAAACCATTTATTGTAACAATCTTTACAATGTCGCCACCGCGAATGCGCCACCGTGTATAAAGGCGATAACGAATTGCGCCACCCGAAACCACCGCGTGCCCGGCATTGTTGCTTATTGCGAAACCCAACATTCCGGCCAACATCCATTTCCACCAAGAAACCTTGCCCCCCGCGCCGACATAGTTCAACGCCAAATAATCATACAGCGCCAATGCGACATAGCCGGCAAAGCACGCAACCGACGCCGCTACAAGGTTCACAAACGGGATATCCAACAATGCCCGGGCAATATCACCCAAAGAATAATCTTTTAATTGCCACCAAAGCATAGCGGCGGCCAAACAAAAGAACAATATACCCGAATAACCAATAAGTTTTTTGAATAACTTTTTTGCCTTGATTGACATCATAAACCTTCCACGGTCCATAAGAATAACACCCAAGAAAACAAAAAGCAAATCTAATTTTAGTGTTAGTGGATAGTGTGTGTCAGTGACGTCATGCCGGCGAAAGCCGGTAATCTGCACGCATTCGTCAATACTGCCAAGATACTGCTTTGCAGCGGTATGACGGTAAAAAGGGACTAATCACTAACACTTATCATCACCTTGCACACTAAAAAAAAATTTGATATAATACCCATCAGTATGAGGGTATCCAGACGTCATCTTTTACAAATTACCGGTGTCGGTATTGTTGTTGCCGGCGTGTTTCCGCGCATGGCCTTTGCGGCGCGCAACGCAATAAAATCCATGCGCACCGGGGTTCAGCCCGGCGGCAAAACCCGTTTCGTTGTTGAAACGGCAAATCGACCATCATATACACTTGTCTATGGTGAAAATACCCTTACGGTCAAATTATCAAATACGCCGGCGGATAATTCAGTGTCAGCAAAATTGGCATCGGGAACATTGGTGCGAAATATTAGCCAGACACAAATTGGCGATTCCGTGAATATTGTTTTAGACCTGAAAAAACCGGTCGCGGAAATTCCAAAGAATCAAATTATGATTCTTGAACCGAACGGCGATAATGATTACAGGTTGGTTCTTGATTTCGTCGCCGGAACGACCAAGGCGAATTCAACCACAACAACCGCGGCGGCAACCAAGACGCCCGAAAAAAAGCATATTGTTGTCATTGATGCGGGGCACGGTGGCAAAGACCCGGGATGCATAGGCAAGGGCGGCACCAAAGAAAAAGATGTTGTTCTTTCGGTCGCGCGGAAATTGCGTAATTCGTTAAAAGACGCCGGTTTTACGGTCTATATGACGCGCAGTGATGATAATTACCTGAAATTAAACGAACGTGCGGAAATCGCGGAAAAGCGGCATGCGGACCTTTTCCTTTCGATTCATGCGAACGCGAACCCAAGTCGTTCAGTCAAGGGTTTTTCAATCTATACGCTTTCGGAAAAGGCATCCGACGAAGAAGCACAAAAATTGGCCGATGCTGAAAATGCCGCGGACAAGATTGATGTGTCTGGATTTGAAAGTTTTTCCAAGGATATTCGCATCGCGCTTTCGTCACTGCAACAACACGCGGTGGCGGAAATGTCCGAAGAATACGCCAACGGATGCGCACGCGCATTTAATCGCGCGGGCATTGAACAACAGGCCGGGCCCGCCGTGCGTCATGCGCCACTTGCGGTGTTGCGTTCAACCGTGCCGGGTGCGTTGATTGAATGTGGACATTTGTCGAACAAAGCCGAAGAAAAATTGCTGAAAAGTTCGTCCCACCAAGATAAACTTGTCGCCGCAATTGTAAAGTCCATAAAAAATTACGATTTCGAAGCGTAAGCTCACTCTGGTGAATATCCGATGAATAAAAAAACGACCCCGTGGGTCATTTTTCTATTCATGGCGGAGATAGTTCCTGTCCTCGATACACAATAAGAAAAATCTATAAAAACTCGTGGGGACAAAAACTCTGTTTTTATGATTTTTCTAATTGTGTATCTTCGTATTGTGTGCTGCGTGGCGTTGCCACTCGCACACATCCCCCTATCTCCGCCGATAAAATCAAAAAAATTCGCATAAAGCGAATTTTTTAAGATTTTATTGTGGCGGAGATAGGGGGATTCGAACCCTCGATACAGTTTCCTGTATACACGATTTCGAGTCGTGCGCATTCAACCAGCTCTGCCATATCTCCGGTGCGGGCATTATACACCTGTTTAGATATTTTGCAAGGTCAAATTTTACACTATTTCCCCATTGAAACCGCGGGCGATTTTCCTATATAATAAGATGACAGAGCCAAGAGGTGCCATCATGAATTGGAATTTCTTTACAAGGGTTTTACCACGGCTTTTAACCCAATCATCTGGTTGGAATCAATATAAAGAATCACAGGCCAAAGATGTATCTGGCAAGGTGAACCAGGCCAAGGCAGAGCAATTCGCAAAAGATTATATAGAATGGAATTTCATAGCCATTTGTGACGAATTGAAAGTATTTGAAATGGCACGCGATTGGGCAAAGAAATCTGAATTTGAAAAACTGACGATTGCGGATAATATAATTCGTCGGTTTGTTGAACGTTTACGGTCTGCGAACATGGGACGTGGTGGCCAAGAAGGCGAACCAGCTAACGCGACACCGCCCAAAATTCATGTTGCCCGTTCGGCGACTGGGTTCATGTCTGTCACATCGGATGGCGTTGTAAATGTTAACCCCGATGTGCCAGAATACAAGAACGACCTGGTCACTTTCTTAAAGCATCTGCGACACGAAGCGGCACATATTATCGACATGTTTTTCCCAGAGCTTAGCCCGCTTGATGCGGATATCCGCATGCGTGCGATTCTGTTTTACATGCACCCCAAAGAAAACATGGGTTTGTACAAGACAAATCCAATGGAAATAAACGCAAATATTCGCCAGGACCAATTCGAGGATATATTGCGCGCAAAAATCGCACTTTGTGAATATGCGCGTGTGCAAAGGTTGGTTGGCGATGCGCGTGCACGTGGTGTTTTGCGGGGGCACTAATGTCGGGAAAAAGTTTCAACGAAAGTGTTTATGAAATTGTCGCAAAAATCCCATCTGGGCGTGTGGCGACTTTCGGTCAAATTGCACGTATGATTGGCCGACCGAAAATGGCACGGTTTGTGGGGTACGCATCGAACAATCAAAAAAGTTGGTACTTGCCATGGCACCGCGTTGTGTTCAAAGACGGCAGTATTTGCAGCCAACAATTTTTTGACCAAGCGTACAAGGCATTAAAGGCCGAAGGTGTTAAATTCACCAGGGATAAACGCGTAAAGTTACCGGATTTCCAATGGCAACCGGAAAGTGAATCTATGCCCGCCGACATTCGCGATTGGCCGTTAAAGTTTTAATAAAAACGGGCGATACGCGCCCATTTTTATACTTATTATCTGGATCTATTTTTCATATTGTATGGTGAATTTCCGATTCCATACCCTTTGGCATCCGTTGTTTCCACCACTTGATATCCCAGTGTTTCAAAAATGTGTTTTGTTTCCGGACTCATACGATTTGGAAAATAATTAATGGTTCCACGGAATTTCAATTTGTGATTCATATCGTTATTATGGCATTTTAGAAATATCTGTGCGATACGGTCCCAATCTTCCGCGGATAACTGCAACGCCGCCATAACAGAATAATCTGAACTTTCCGGTGTCAAAGTAACGGATACATTGTCCGGATTATTAACAGCGCGCATTATGTGGTCTTCACACAGCGCCCCAGGAAAATAATTAAATCCCCACGTAATGGTTTTATCATTGTATCGGTCATTAGCAACCATTTTTTGTGCCGTGTTCCAAGGCATTGCTTTTTTTGCATTTTTTACCCCCCGCACAACATTGCCAAGTGTATCCACAACGGTGACCCCCATGGTTGCAAAACGTTCCGCTGTTTCTTGGTGCATTCCGGACCATTTCGCATAATTCGAAATTTCTGCGGTCTTGATAACACCGTCATACATTACTTTTCCATTTGTTTGTTGATGATAAAATTCCCACCAATCGGCGACCATATTCCACCATTCTGGCGTAAGCCAAGACGAACTTTTGCCTGACCGCCCGGTTGTATCCGATATCACACACACCGAAGAGCACATCGGGTCATCGGCATAAGACAATATGTGATCATAATGCGGACCGATCAGAAAGTATTCCCAACTAAATTCAATTTTTCCATCATAAGACAAACCTGGTTCCGTTCCATTTGCGTTGTGCCCGCCCGTCCAGGTTGAATCCACGCTTGGTGTTTCGGTCGTTGTGTTATCATGCGGTTCTTCGGGAAAAGGTTGCTTTTTACAAGACATCAAAACCGGCATCATAAGCAGTAACAACGCATTGACAGCGCGCACTTTAAGAAAATTGTTCAGTTTTTTCATATTTAACCCCTTTACTATTGTGTATTTGTATTATATATTCAAAAACACAAATTGTCAATACGTTTTAACAAAATATCCCGCATGTGGCGGGATGTGCTAATAAGAAAGAGATATAACCGTTATTTCTTTTTATGTTTCATGTGTTTCTTGTCATCGTTGATAAATTTTCTGTTTGTGATTTTATTTAGAATCATTTCGGGACTTATCGATTTGAATTTCAAAAACCAATCGCGTTCCGCACCCCGGCGAATATCAGAAACCTTGCCCGGCGCGGGAACAATAACGTCATCGCCCGGAATCCATTCGGCGGGCGTTGCAACATGGAACGCGTCTGATGTTTGCAGTGCGATAACAATGCGCTTTATTTCCGTAATGTTGCGCCCGACCGATTTTGGATAGTAAAGAATTGTGCGAATAACACCGCGCGGGTCAATTATGAAAACTGCGCGCACAGTGTCCGTGTCGCCGGCACTTGGTTGTAACATTCCGTACCTGCGCGCAATTTCGCCAGATACATCCGCAACAACTGGAAAAGTTATTTCCATGTTTTTCCATCCTTGGAAAGTTATATCATTGCGAATTGTTTGAATCCATGCGATATGCGACGCGTTTGAATCAACAGATAACCCGACCAGTTCGGTATTTAACGCGCGAAATTCGTCTATCATTGATTGAAAGGTCATAAATTCAGTTGTGCAAACCGGCGTAAAATCGCCCGGATGCGAAAAGAACACAACCCAATGCCCGCGGTAATCGTGTGGAAAATGGATATAGCCGTTCGTTGTAATTGCACCGAATTCAGGCGCGGCTTCGCCGATAAGCGGTATATTGTTATCATAATCAAAATCGTTTATAATTTCTTTCATAAATTTCCCCCTTTGGTTATTGATATGATACCGAAAACCGAAACACTTTTCCCCAAGATAGAATTCTTATGAAACTTTTCACCAACTACTAACACTAACACTTGAATTATTTTTCCATTGGTGTTACTATAAAAGTCCAAAAGGGTATAGATATGAAACGTTCTGATATTATACGCACTATCAAGGTTCAATTCAAACGCATGCGCATGTCGGATGCCGCGGCGGTAATTGACACGGTGGTGAATGCAATGATTGATGCGGTGGCAAATGGCGACCGTATTGAAATTCGGGGCTTTGGCACGATTCGCCCGCGCCCGCGTGCAACCAAGGTTGGATATAATCCCGTAACGCATCGGCCGATGAATTTGCCTGCGAACACGACGATTTTATTTCGACCGAGTCGTGAACTAACCAAAAAAATGAATGGGTAATATTATGTTGTTCGGTAAAAGTTCCGGAATAAAAAACAAGAATCGCGAAAAATATGACCGCGTCCGCAAACTTATGTGGATAAAGTGCGAATCTTGCGGAAAATTGGTTTATTACAAGGATTATAAAAACAATCATTATATATGTCCGCGTTGCGGGCGGGCGTTCATCATGAACCCAAAGCAACGTTTTGATTTGCTGTTTGATGACCGGACGTGGGAAAAGATTGCGTTGCCAACAATGCCTGATGATCCGCTAAACTTTGTTGACCGCATACCGTATTCAGAAAGATTGACCGAGGCACGAACCGACACCGGATATAACGATGCGGTCACGACGGCAGATGGCAAGATTGGCGGAATTCCGACGACAATATGTATTCTAAATGGCGAATTTATGATGGGTTCAATGGGCCGCGTTGCGGGCGAAGGTATTGTCGCCAGTGCACAGCATGCAATCGACACGCATCAACCTTTGATTATGGTCGCGTGCAGTGGCGGTGCCCGGATGCAGGAAAACATACTTTCGTTGATGCAGATGGCACGCACAACGGTCGCGGTCAATAAATTGCATGCGGCCAAGATTCCATATATCGTGTTGTTGACCGACCCAACATACGGCGGCGTGACGGCGTCTTTTGCAATGTTGGGCGATATAAACATTGCGGAATCCGGCGCGCGTATCGGCTTTGCCGGTCGTCGCGTGATTGAACAAAATATTCGTGAAAAATTGCCGGCGAATTTCCAAACTGCGGATTATTTGTATGAACATGGCATGGTTGATATGGTCGTGCCAAGGGCGGAATTAAAATCGCGTCTTGAAAAAATCTTGCGCGTGTTGATGCATGAACCGGGCCCGGCACACACAATTTCGGTGCAAACACCGCCGGCCACAAACGAAACATCGAAAAAGGCACGTGGTATGGGTGAAACACCCGCATATGACAAGGTTTTGCTTGCGCGGAACGAAAATCGCCCACATTTCTTGGACTATATAAATGGAATCGTTGACGATTGGACATACCTTGCCGGCGACCGTTTGTTTGGTGAAGATGCGGCAATGTGTGGCGGTATTGGCTTTTGGAACGGTATCCCTGCGGTGATTTTGGGTCAGGAAAAAGGTCGCACCATTGAAACGCGCCAACTGCATCGTTTCGGTATGCCGAATCCCGAGGGGTATCGTAAGGCGCAACGCCTGATGCGCCTTGCGGAACGGTTTGATTTGCCGGTAATATCGCTCTTTGATACGGCGGGCGCATTTGCGGGTTCGGCGGCCGAAGAACGTGGCCAGTCAGAAGCAATCGCAACATCGATTCAAACGGGTTTATCAATTAAAACCCCGTACATCGCCGTAAACGTGGGCGAAGGTGGATCCGGCGGCGCGATCGCAATCGGCACCGGCGACCGCGTATTGATGCTTGAAAATGCGATTTATTCGGTAATTGCACCGGAATCTTGTGCAAGTATTTTGTGGAAAGATAATAAATTCAAGGCAACCGCGGCGGCGGCAATGAAACTGACCGCGAATGATATGATGGAAATGCGGGTTATTGATAAAATTATTCCCGAACCCGCGGGCGGTGCACATACCGATTGGCAAACAACAATGCAAAATTTGGCGGATACGGTTAGCGAGCAAATAAAGTTACTGCAAAAGACCGCGCCGGAAAAACTGCCGGAATTGCGTGCAGAAAAATTCCTTAAAATGACCCGTAAAGTCGACGGCGAATCCGCGAAGCGAGGAAAGTAAGCAACCACCATTAAAATTTATACGCTAAACGCAACGCGCCTGTATGACTGATATAGTTTGAACGCGCCCCGATATCATATTCAATTGACAGGTTTGTCCGTCCAATAGGTAAATTTACAAGGAACCCTGCTTCTAAACCGAGTGGCGATATGGTTTCGTTTAATCCGAATGTATAGTTTACTTCTGGAATATTTATAATAATATCCTTGTCGGACTTTGCGATATCGTAAGTTAAACTAAAACTGGCTTTTAGATGTAATCCATCATTGCTGGATTGATAATCGTATGCAAGCCCAGAAACAAACATCATTAAATTTGTGTCATATTTATTGATGTTTTTATTATCTGGTGAAATTGCATTATGTATATACCGTAAGCCAACAGACGGCATAATGTTATAATCATTTTCATAAGTTAAAGTAAAGTCCCCGAAATAACTGTTTGTTTTTCCTTTTATATTATTATCCATATCATAATCGCCAGTATTATAACCAACAGTTGCATCTATGAATAAATAGTTTAGGTGATATTGTCCATAGGCAAACAAAATGTTATTACCGGCACTAACGTTTTGTATACTGGTTGAATTGTAATTATAACCAATTCCATATACAAAAGAATTTGTTATCTTGTTATCAAACCCGAATGCGACACCAAAAGCACCGCTAGAAAATCCTGTTTCACCGGTATATTTAGAATGATTATATAGTGTTTGAGCCCATATTCTAAATGCATTTTTGTTTTTACCATTGTGATTATGTAGCCGGTTAATCGTCAAATTCATGATATTCGTGTCTTGTTGTAATAAAATATACCGAAGAGAATGAATTATTTTTATTTGTGGTTGGCTGTATGTTAATTGGTATTCAATAAATTGGTTCCTTAAATTTTCTATATCAACATCTCTAATAAGACCCGATAATATATCGTGCATATTGTTAAATGTGACGCCGGTATAATGAAATGTGGAATTATAATCCGCTGGGACTTCGTCCCCAAGGCCATCAGATAACCACTCTGTTTGAGTAAGCGTTAAATTTCCAGAAAAAGGTTCATAATAATAGTAAATATCCGAAACCCCTGTAAGTATCCCCGCACGACCAACTGTTGTGTTTAAATCGTCGATAATTGCATAATATGTAGGGTCATACGCAGCAAGGGTCAGTATATCCGCCAGTGTTGGATGAAACAAGAACACACAAAATGTAGTAAAGAATATTTTTTTCATTTTTATCTCCTATCACATATGTTCGCGTTGTTCGATGTCTTTATGAATTTTGACAGCAACTTTTTTCTGCCTTAACCCGTTCATAACTTTCAATAAGTCGCTTTTGAAAAAGGGTATTTCGTTATAGTGGCTTCTGGGGCAAAAATATAACCAATCTATAATGTGATATGCAAAATCTATTATGTCGGGCGATATTTCCGTTTTTAATTTTTCTTGCATTGGAAACTCCTTTGTTTTTGTCCGGAAAACATTCTACTTTGTTCTCAATTTGAGTTCAAGTATTTTTTGATATCAAAATGATATCATGACCAAGAAAACAATTTTTGACCCGAAATACCGCGCAATGATAAATTCGTTAAAATCTTTGCGCGTGCAACAGGGGTTGACCCAACGTGATTTGGCAAAAAAACTGAATGTCGCGCATTGTTTTGTCGGGCGCGCGGAAACATGCGAACGCCGTTTGGATATTATGGATTTGATACGAATCTTGCGTGCATTGGATTTTAATAATCGTGAAATTTTAAGATTTTTAGAAGGGTTGTTGTAAAAAGCCCGCCTTCGCCACTTCGCTAAAGCTTTGTGGCACAAGCGCCAAGGTTACGGCGCGGCACCCAAGCGCGGCTTTGCCTTCGGCAAAGACGGATGGCGGAGCGTACAGGAACAAAACCACTAATCGCTAAAAAGCCGGTTTTCTGGGCTTGTTCGTGTTCCGCTTTTTATCTTTGAGCGCCAATTCGTATCACTGTTCGTATCACCCTTAGCACTTGCCCCTATTATACCACACCAGACAAAAAAGTAAAGTTATTTAATCGCCCTTAGTAAGTGCCACCTTTTTAGTAGATACTCGCCCAAAATCGCCCTTTATGTATGCTATGGGCGCAAGGGGGGGTGTCTTTTTACCTGCGTATTCTATATGGGATGTTTTGGGCGATTAAATAAAGTTCTAACATCTATAAAAGGTCAAAAATGAATCTAAATGAAATCACCATAAAAAAACTTGATATGCAAACTGAAACATTGGTTGGAACATATAGTGTCTGTTTTGATAAGATGCTACATTTAGACGGGTTCAGGGTTTATTACAGTTCCGCCCGCCATCAGTATTCAATCGCTTTCCCTGCCAATTTTACTGTTGATAGTCCAAAAATCAGGGAACAGATAGTAAAAACCGTATTGAATCAAATTGACAAAGAGATAATCAAAAATAAAGCGCATCCATATCGATTAAATGACGATAAAAATACAACCAAGTAGAAAAAACATATAAGTCCAAGTTCTATTTTTTGAAATGATGAGTGTTTGTGCATTAGAAAAACAACAAGGCAAACATTCATTATAAAATTGGTCTGTAAAAGATGTCAGTTTCTAATGCAAGCCCCATCCAAATACAGACCGTTGGTTGGGGTTTCTGTTTAGATAATTCCCCGCCAACGTGCTAATTTATCAAACATCCTGAAAACCAAAGCCACGTTTCGCTTGCCGGCTTTTTATTGCGAAAATGGCACGAATATTTAATCAGGAAAAACCACAGGGGAACACCAATGTAAAACCAGCCACCACAACCGTCTTATTGCCACCAAACGTAAAAGGAATTCCGGTGCAATATGATATGTCAAAACCGAATAGCCGGCACCCTTTATGGAATCTATGTGTGGCTTAGAAATCGGCAGAAAAAACATCAAATTTATACTGGTTTCTTGTAATGAGAGCCAACAATTTTTTTACCTTTCTAAATCTATTCTTGTTTTTCTATTTTCACTTATAACCCAAAGGAAAAACAATGACCCAACAAGATTTAATCTCAATGCGAAACTACCTATATAACCAATTTCCCGCCGATACACCTTTCTATTTTATCACTATCAACTTGCCATATTCTCTCAAAACCCATGATATACACCAATTCATTACAACGATACGCTACCTACTGGCTAAATTCGAAAAAAGATTACTGGGCTATGATAAAAACTGGAATAAACACCCCTATATGTTCTATGCCTTTTGTGAAAATAAGTGGAATACAGACAGTTGGCACATTCATATCCTGGCACCTTTTATCAACCCAAAGACCCATACCCAACCCGTATTAAGTTTTGTAGAATGGTGTTTCAATGGGGCTAATAATCTATTCAAACGACACTACAAAAGCAATAGGGGCGCAGACTATGATATACAACTTGTGCCATATTATAAACTACCCACCCTGATTAAATACTGCACCAAGGAACTATATTTTGATTATACACTACACACAGACCGAATATATACCCCTGCAACCATATTCTATAAACCGTCAAAACATAAACGCAAACGCACCGGACTACCCAAACCAATAAGGAAAATGCGCAACCTTGAAGACCTGATACAGATACTGTCTAGGAAATATACGATACAACACAATAGGCACAAATAAAAATCAGTTCTAATAGCAAACAAAGGATTTTACATGGCAACAAATGGACTTAGATACAGATATACGGATGATAGCATAGTCGTCAGCAAACCGAACAAATTTAGTTTAGAATTTCCAAAGGCGAAATACGCACGACGTTCTGGCAACTATATCATTGTTTATAATTCATTCAACCACCCTATAGCGGTTGATTCTCATGGCATAAAGCATTGGTAGTGTGCGACAATATACTATAAAACGCTTGTAATGGGTCTGGAAGCGTGTTTTTATACTGCGCCCTATAACCATAGCCCAGACCTGTTTTTTTACAACCTGAGTCAAATTTGAATTACATGCGCTGGATTTCAGTAATAACACTCATTTTTTATCAAAAACTGTATCTTATACCGATATTGCCAGATATCTCGGAATAATCAGTGCCAGTGATATATGATGTTTCCAAATATATATCCGCAGAGTTATCAACACCACGATAATCAAACCCTATACCCAATTCTGTGGTATTTGTCGCAACCGCTTGTTTTGTGCCTATGCCATCTACAACAATGTCCACATCGTCAGAACTATCCAGAGTATATCCAACTTTGCCGTATGCTTGGATTTTTCGCCCGCTTGCAAAATCCCATCTTGGACCGGCTGATACTGACAAAGAAGCCATAATTGACGAAATATCTTGGACTTTGAACGCACCGATATCTGTTCCTGATATAGCAATATAAGTTCCTGTGACGGATGGTTTTACAAACCATTTCAGTTCGTCTGTATCTTCACCAAACACAAATTCTTTACCTGTGCCAATATTCAAACTGCTTGCCGTATAATCGGTTTTTATACCCGGTTCTTCCAGATTAATAAAATGTTGCCTAAATACCAAATCACCAAACCAACCAGATTTTTCAAGCATTATTACATAAGCACCCAACCCGTATCCAGTTATATCAAATTTAGTATCTTTGAATTTGCTGTCACCACCAGAAATATAGCCCAATCCGCCGACATACCATTTGTAATTATCTGTTGACGATACCATGCCATCATATCCAAATTCTACACCCGACAATGCCACAGAACTTTTATTTACATCAAACCCTTTGTAAGTATTGCGCATCCAAAAAGCATTGTTTATACCAGATTGATTTTCAGTATCTGTTGTTGATAACCACTGTAAGTTATCAACACGTTTTTGCATAGAACCAGTTAGATTCTTGATGGTATAAACCAATGTTTCGGCTATGTGATTTGCCCGTTGCGCCATATCGTCAGACAAAACTTTCACCGGAACATTTCCCAATCTCAGCAATCCGTATTTATGATTATCTTCATCAAAATATACTCCCAATTCGTAATCCAACCCAGACACAGAATACAGATTAAATAAATCGGCATCATCCGTATTCACGTCCGCAAACCAGATTATATCATCGCCTATATCCAAGTCAGACAAAGATTGAACAACCAGATTAATCTGTCCCGA
>JAFZXK010000009.1 GCA_017616785.1 Alphaproteobacteria bacterium | reverse complement strand
TGCCTGTATCGACATTCCCAGTGTGTCGGTTCCTATGCTTATGAACGAATGTCTGTAATCGTGTTTGCGCATCTTTGGAAGTCCGGCACGTTCCAATGCCCATTCATGTGCCTTGCGCAAATCTAACAATGCATTCGGGCCGCCACGTGTGGCAGGGAACACGTATTCGCTGTCTGCTGGTGCCTCTTGCAAAGCAATTCGTAATTCGTCTATTGCTGGTTGGCCCAGTGGGTGTTTTTCTTCATTGTTTTTGCTCTCGGTCAAATATATGAATCCGTTTTCCAAATCCACGTTTGTTTTTTTCAATCTGGTTATTTCGGTTGTCCGGCAGCCTGTCAGCATCAATATTTTTAATGCTCGGAACATTCTCGGGTTGTACTGTGAATACATAAAGCCATCGTCTATTGCTGTTAATAACCTTTTGTATTCGTCTAATGTCAACGGCTTTACTGGTGTCTTTTTGTTCTTGCCTTTCGGGATCTTGTTGCAGGGATTGCTATTTAATGGCAAGTACTTGTACGTTTCGCACCAGTTCCAGAAATTAGAAATCAAAGCTATATGATGATTTGCTGTTGAAAAAGAAGTGCGTTCTGCTGTCTGTTGATAAAAATCGATCAGCTTTGGCAGATCCAACTCTGCAATGTATAAAGTGCCCAGTACTGGTTTTATTTGTCTTATAATGCCAGCATCTGATCTTTGGCTGGTTGGTTTCTTATAAACCATGCAGTGCTTTTCAAAGTAAATGTCCAGCAAGTCGCTTATCTTGATTTGTTTCGCACGTTCTTCTTCTTCGGTTTTTCTTTGTTTCGCAATTTCCATTACAGGATCTTTGCCATCTGATACCTGTTGTCTGTATAACATTGCTCGTTTGCGAATCTCGTCTAATTTGAACTCGCCGTATTTACCAAGGAGCAGGTTTCGATGTTTTTTTGTGTTCTTAACCATATATCCAAGATAAAAAACTATGTGACGTGTTGTTGAATAAAATCGCAAATGAAACCCAGGGATGCGTGTGTCGCTTATTAACAAATTTGTATTTGCCCGCAGCGCACGAATCCACGTGTCGCTGAATACTTTTTTGTAACATTTCCATTCCATTTTTTTATCCTTTGGTTGGTTTTGTGTTTCAATGCCAGCAAGGGTTTGCGGCTGTTGCTTTACACAACACATTACCGACACAAATCGTGAAGTCAAGACAATATCGTGGTTTTCTTTTCTTCAACCCATATATCAACATCCATTTTTTTGTACCGGACTAAGTGGCCAAGTTTTATGTAAATTGGCCCTGTGCCATCTTTTCTGTATTGAATCAAAGTTGAACAAGCTACACCTAAGTATTCGGCTAATTCTTTTGTGGTCATAAGTTTGTCATTCATTGTTTGTCCTTTTGGTTTGGTTACAACAGAATCATAAAAAAGAATTTCTGCATTGTCAGTCCCATTACATCCCAAAATTGTCAATTGTGTTAAGTTTTTTTGACATTAGCTCATTGGTTTTTGTTCGGAATGGTTTTTTGTGGGAAGTGGGAAATAAGTGGTTTTGATTACAAATGTAAATGGTTTTAGGATAAACTTGGCTCTACACATTCTCTACACACAAATTTTTTTGTAATCAAAAAAATCGCTGTAAGCCGCAGGAATCTGCGTTATTTGGTTTTTATCTCAAACTTATCATAATCCTTTGGTCAGGGGTCCGAATCCCTTCGCCGCTACCAAAAATTTATAAAAAGGCCGGCATTTGCCGGTTTTTTTATATTTTTTGTCATAGTAATTTTTTTGCAAAAATACAGATTTTTTAAATTGTTTCTACACAACGACTACACGAAGTTCTACACAAAGATTGACACCGTATTATGTTTAACGTTATACTAGTTTTTATATAATATACATACCGTGATGAATATGGTTGTATTAAACTGTAAAAGTTAGTGGTGTTATAAATGTTACCGATTATGGCCTCTGTTGCTGGTTATGAATTGACAGATGCGGAAAAATACTGGCTAGAGAAAAATCAGCCCGCTGGTATAAGTTTTTTTTATAATAATATAAAAAGCAAAAAACAGTTACAGCAACTTATAAAACAAATCAAAGAAGTAACCGGTAACGATAAAATGTTACTTTATGTTGACCAAGAAGGTGGACAAGTATGCCGTTTGGTTGGGCAAGAATTTAAGACATATGCACCACAAAAACGACTGGGTGAGGTTTCACCCCAAGCAACGCGGTTGCATGCGGGTTTAATCAGCACAGATTTCAAAGAACTGGGGCTGAATATGAATAGTTCACCAGTTTTGGATGTTTTGCGTGCCAATACCAGTTCCGTTATTGGGTCGCGTTCTTTCGGCAGCGATAAAAAATTGGTGGCAGAACGTGGCAAGGAAATGATAGCAACCTTTATCAAAAACGGTGTTTGCCCGATAATGAAGCATGTCCCTGGCCATGGTTCAGCGGTGGAGGATTCGCATCTTGGATTGCCAATAATCAGTAAGAGTTTGGATGCACTGGAAACCGATTTTTATCCGTTTATGGCTAATCGTGATATTCCAGCAGCAATGACCGCACACGTTGTGATTGCGGCCGTAGATGATACAAAACCAATCACAATTAGTAAAAAAGGTATAGATACTTTGATTCGTGGGCATATCGGTTTTGATGGTTTGTTAATTTCTGATGCGATGGAAATGCGTTCACTTAAAGGTACAATCGGTGAGAAAACACGACAAGTTTTGGAAGCTGGTTGCGACTTGGCTCTTTATTGTAGTGGCGATATCAACGAGTTGAACGATATGGCTGCGAATTGTACGCCTATGAGTGATAAAACAGCGGAACGTTTGGAAAAAGTATATCAGGTTATTACAAAACCACTGTCGAATGAAAAATATGACTATGTCGAATACGTTGCTTTAACTGGTCCTTTACAGGCTTATTCCAAAGCCACTGATATGACGATGGTTTTGGAAAACATGAAGTAATTGTAAACAAGGAGAATTTCTTGTTTAAAGTTAGAAATGCCAAATTGACAGATGCAAATGCCATTTATAACATATGGGCAGCTGGATGGAAATATGCGTATGCTAAGATTTTATCACAAGAATTCTTGGCACATTATGTCAACGATACCATAGTTGAAGAACATATAAAAAGATTCCCAAAGACATTGCGTGAAGAAACAAAAAAAGGAAAGATTTTTCTTGTATTGTGTAGTAATAATAAGGTTGTTGGTTTTGTTTATGGTGGTTTGCCAAGTTTGCAAAAATACAAGTGCGACTGCGAATTAGACACAATGTATTTAAATACCGAATATATCGGCATGGGTGTTGGCAAATTATTGTTTCAACAGTTTGCCAAAAGACTAAAAGCAAGGGGGGCAAGCACTCTGGGATTGTGGTGTTTTTCTGACAATGATAGTATCGGATTTTATAGAAAAATGGGAGGTGTTATCATTGATTATCAACGTAATACAAAAATCGAAAATGTTTTAGTTGCATACATTAAGTTTGATATAGATGAAGTTCTGAAAAAATAGGCTTTTTAGTTCTAAAATGGATTTGAACAGATAAAAACATAAAACAACAAACCGGTCAAACGACCGGTTTTTGTTTTGTGGTTATTTACCACGGTTGCCAAGCGTACTGCCAGCAAGCCGTTTAGCACTACGTGAAGAGTGTGGATTTGACAACACTTTTGATGCTGTGTGTGCCACTCGTTTCGAAGTGCGAATGCCGTTTTTTGACATTTTGTTACTCCTTTATTTTAGACAACAATCCCCCTTTGTGCATTCGCAGCGATTTCCTGCGCGCACCAAAGCAAGAATTTTTGTGGTTTCTGTAAAGGGTTCTGGACTTGAATGGTTGGTGTCCCCATATGAAGACGTGTTGACATGACACTGATGGCATAAAACCATTGCGTTGTCTAAACCATTCCCGTCACTTACCCGTTTATGATGGACTTCTAAGCCCCATGTTCTACAACACCTTGACATATTTGATCCTTTTGGCTGTCAAGTTGGCAACCATACCTAAAACAAAGTGGTTGCGATTGATTTGGGACTTTGTTATAATATACCTTGTCGACGGGGTATATTATTGGTATCCCATACGAGAAAGGGTTATTGCTGTAACAATGATCCTTTCCTTGTTTTAACAACATATAGTTGCCAAACATATCGTACATACACAACATATTGAGTTTTTTGAAAAAATTCAATACAAGAAATTTGCTAAGTATATGATTTTTCTCTTTACTTTTTTAAAAGTATGTTTTCCGCAGTGTACAGGGCGAATCGGTATTTAGAAAACTAATACAAAATGAATTTTTGTGTTGTAAAAGTTGTAATTTTTTATGTTGTTATTGTTAATAATCGATTCGTTTTACTTGATTTTTTTCATTTCTCACTGGTTAATTTTACAATCCTGTCAAAGTCGCTTTCGATGTTTTGGGTCTTGTTGAATTCATCGTATATCGCTTCGGCATATTGTTTTGCATCTGCGGCGCTGATGCTGCCCAAACCATGCAACACCTTATAATCGTTGAATGTGAGTAATTTATCCACTGATTCTGCAAATTGTGCCATATTAAACGCCTTTTTGTCTTCAATTTGGTGTTCTATATAGTCAAAAAACATCGTTACCAGACGTTCCAGGTCCTTTAATTCTTTCTCGCTTAGATAATTTTTTGCGATGGATACATCTGTTTTTAATATACGACCGTTTGGAGAATTTTTCCAGCTTGTTAAGCCCATATGCGGTTTTTCTAGACTGGCACGTCCCTTGATAATCTCGGCAGCGGTATGTCCGTGTATTGCATAGTGAAATTTGTTTTGTATGTTCGCGTAAAAGTTGAAAGCGGTTTCGGAATTCGGGTCGTAATCAATACTGCATTCGGCAAAAATGTCGGTAATTTGTTGATAAATACGGCGTTCGGAAGCTCTGATAGAACGTACGCGTTCCAATAATTCATGAAAATAGTCAACACCGAATGGTTTCCCGGCTATTTTTAAGCGTTCATCATCAAGTGCAAAGCCCTTTTGTATGTATTCGTGCAGGACTTTTGTTGCCCATATACGAAATTGGGTGGCACGCCTTGAATTAACACGATAACCGACCGATATTATCATATCAAGATTGTAATATGCTGTTTCGTAATTTTTTCCATCTGCGGCAGTTGTAAAGAATTTCTTTACAACTGAATTTTCTTGTAATTCTGCATCGTTAAAGATATTTTTTATATGTTGTCCGATATTCTGTTTTGTTGTGTTGAACAGCTCAGAAATAGCAGTTTGTGTCAACCACAGCGATTCCCCATATATCAACCCATTTAATTTGACCGTGCCATAGTCATCTTTATATAAAAATATTTCGCCATTTATCGGTTTTAATTCTGTTGCCATATACAATCCCTTTGATAGCAATAATATTGCACAAGTTTGTGGATAATACAATAAAAATCCTGGGCTAGCTCAATTTATAAAATTTGCGGAATTGGTTTTTAGTGGGAAATGGGATACAGGTTGGTTTAGATATAAACGTATATAGTATTTTTGTATGTGTGGTTCTACACATTCTCTACACAAAGAAAATTTTGATAGGTCCAAAAATCGCTGTAAACCGCAGGAATCTGCGTTATCTGGTTTTTATCTCAAACTTATCATAATCCTTTGGTCAGGGGTCCGAATCCCTTCGCCGCTACCAAAATTCAAACCGGGTTTATCCCGGTTTTAATTTTGGTATAGTTGCGAAAGATGAGGACCCCATGGTCCGACACGATAGTTGGCGAGAACAAGCAAGTGCGCCGTTCGAGCCTTACGAGTGGAAAGGGTTCCCATCGCGAAGCAATGGGAATGTGCAATCCCTTCGCCGCTACCACGAATTTTCGTTAGTAAAAATCCCGCAAGTGCGGGATTTTTAGTTAAGAAAATTCAGTTCCGCGGCGTAGCCCAGCATTTTTTGTTGAAAACTCCTTGATAAAGGATGGCGAAGGCGGACTTATCATTTCCGGGTTTATCCCGGTTTTCATTTTTGTACAGCCACAGTGTACAAAAATTATTATCTTTCGTTTCCCGAATTTATGTGTTGTAAGTTTTGTTTCGCGAGTTTGTATATTTTTGCCCCCGGCTTTGATTCGATTTCTGTAATTGTTTGTTTATCACAATTTGTTTGAATCATAAGTGCGGCACCTTCATCAACACCATAACCAGAGATATTGTTCTTTGCCAGCATGCGTTGAACAGCATTTTTAGATACGGAATCTTTTGCGATACCTTCTTCTGGTTTTGTATCCCAATGTGGCTCGAAATACCCATGTACAAACCCAAGTGCCTTTTTGGGGCTAAATGTTTCAAATGTGCCATCAA
Source organism: Alphaproteobacteria bacterium (assembly GCA_017616785.1). Taxonomy (GTDB): domain Bacteria; phylum Pseudomonadota; class Alphaproteobacteria; order Rs-D84; family Rs-D84; genus Enterousia. The sequence continues at coordinate 74,258 of JAFZXK010000009.1, read as the reverse complement.
AATCATCATCTTCATCGTTGCCATAGTAATCAAACCAGACACAGCCGCCGGCACTATTACCCGCCATGATGATACCCTTATCGTATGCCTGACGTAATAATTTATCAACCCCGGTCTTGCCTAGTATCTGCATAAGATATGTGACATTACCGCCGCCAATATAAATAATATCAGCCCCTAAGATAATCTTTTGAAGGTCATCTTTATTCGGTCTTTTTGAATCATCAATCAAATTTAAGTTTTCAACATCACAACCAAAATCATCACTAAAATATTTCTTGATTACCAAAAAACGAGATTCATCATCACCATGTGCGGCACCAATAAACACAATTTTTGGGTGCTCTTTGCCAGTAAGCTTTATCATTTTTTTATCTATCTCTATTGAGTCCTTAGTTTTTTGAACCTGCCGACCATCTGGATAGGTTTTGAGTTGACCGTATGAGCCACCACCAATTGCAATTATTGTTTTTGTCATGTTGTAATCCTTTTGGTTAAAGTATATTTTCCAAATTTTGTTCTGACCTGAAACAGTGCAAAATATGGACTTTGTTGCCACGTATTGTATATAGTATTCTAAATCCTTTTTTGAATACTAAATGTCTAATCTCATGGTCGTGAACAATTATAATGACCGGATGGCGTTCTGGAAACTCTTCCAACGAATGCATCTGTTCCAAAAGACCGTCATATATTTGATCTGCAATCAAAGGCGAATCTTTTGCGATATAAATGAATATATCACGCAAATCATTATATGCACGTTCTTCAACTATAACTGAATATTTTTTTGCCATTGTCTAACCTTGACGTTTTAGGGCGTTTCGCATATCTTGTTTCAGCATTTTGAATGCGGCATCCAAAGGCATACCACGATTTTCCGACATGCTTTTCAAGCCATTTTCGATGCCACGCATCATGGATCCCATCTCTGCATCGCGTGCAATTTTGTGATATTCGTTTGCATCCAATACAACCACAGATGCCGCGCCATTGACGGTCAGAATGGCCGGTGATTTGTCATCTTTGATGCGCCGGACAACGTCCGCCGCATTGCGCTTAAAATCTGTTAAAGAAATAATGTTTTCCGGATTTGCTATCATTTTTGTCGCACCTTATTTAATATTCAATTTGATGCTAACATTATACTATGAAAAAGTCCAGAAAATTTTTACAATGTTCATGAAAAAAAGGAGGTTTGTATGTCGAAAATATGTCAAAGTTGCAGTATGCCTATGAACGATGAATCTGTGTTTGGGACAAATGCGGATGGGGCAAAGAATCCTGATTACTGCATTTATTGTTATAAAAATGGTGAATTTATAGATAATGTTTCCATGGCCGAATATATCGAAATGATGGTGCCTTTTGCAGCCCAGGCGAATATGACACCGACGGAAATGCGGCGTCATTGTGAAAAGGTGTTCCCAACGCTTAAAAGATGGAAAAAATGATTAAATATCATGTTGCAAAGGAAAATGTTTTTTGGCTATGATTAAACAAAGGCAAGGAAAGGAGGAGTTATGAAAATCTTGAAATTCTTGGTGTTGGGATTGTTTTTTGTTTTTGGCGCGGCGCGTGCGGATAACCTTATCGTTTATTTTTCGGATTCGGGAAATACTGAACGTGTGGCGAATACTATCCAAGGTTTGGTCGGTGGCGATATGGCGCGTATAGAATCTGTGATACCGTATCCAAAGTCAAAGACGGATAAAACATATGTCGCAAAGCGTGAACAGGAAAGCGACGCGCGGCCGGAATATCATGATTTGGGTGTGAATGTCGCCGATTATGATGTTATATTCCTGGGGTATCCTATATGGTGGGGAAAAATGCCGATGATTGTGTACACGTTCTTGGAAAATAATGATTTTTATGGCAAAGTAATAGTTCCTTTTGCAACGTATGGCACATCCGGTTTGGGGAATACAGTGGATGATATAAAACGGATCGCGGTTGGTGCCACTGTGACCGATGGTTTTGGAATGCCTGGGCGCGAAACAGAAAAAGACCATACGGACGCCGTTAAAGAATGGCTTGGCAAACTTTCGGCGCAATAATGAATTGTAAAAAAACGATTCTTGATTCCCTGTATGCGGCGGCGGATGCCGTATACAGGGATTTTAATTCTAAAATAATATCGAGTGTTGATAAAGATAAAATAATTGGGGTTCGGACACCAAAGTTGCGTGCGATGGCGCGCGATATGTTGAAATCTGGCGTATACAAGGATTTTATTCAAGGTTTGCCGCATAAATATTTCGAAGAAAATCAGTTACATGCGTTTATAATATCGCGATACAATGACTTTGATTTGGCGGCGCATGCAGTTGATGAATTTGTGCAATACGTTGATAACTGGGCAACATGCGACCAAATGTCACCGAAAGTTTTTGCAAAAAATGCTGAAAAAATTTTGCCGTATGTAAAAAAATGGATTAAATCAAAACATGTCTATACGGTGCGTTTCGGCGTATTGACGCTGATGCGATATTTTATTGATGCGAATTTCGATACAAAATATGCCGATATGGTTTTGGGTATAAAATCAGACGAATACTATGTAAATATGATGCGGGCGTGGTATTTTGCAACCGCCGCAGCAAAGCATTTTGATTTGGTTTATCCGTATTTTGAAAAACTCGATTCTTGGACGCGGGTGCGCGCAATACAAAAGGCCATAGAATCCTATCGTGTTACGCCAGAATATAAGGTAAAATTAAAAAAACTAAAGGGGAAAATATTATGAAATTTATAGATATGTTAAAAGCCCGGCGGTCGGTTTATGGATTAAATAAAAATTTGCCGGTTATGGAAAGTGCAGTTGTTGACTTTGTGCGCGGGGCGGTCGAATATGTGCCGGACGCATTCAATATGAAAAGTCAGCGCGCCATTGTCGTTATGGGTGAAAAGCATGAAAAGTTTTGGAATGCGGTATATGACGAATTGGTAAAATCAACCGGTGGTCGGTTTTCGCGTGATAAAATTGGCGGCTTTATCGCGGCGTATGGAACGATACTTTATTTCTATGATACGGCGGCGGTCGAAGAAACACGGCGTGCGTATCCGGGTTATGCCGAAAATTTTCATGATTGGGTTATGCAATCGAACGGTATGTTACAGTTCGCAATATGGACCGGATTTGCAGGAATGAATATCGGTGCAAATTTGCAACATTATAACCCGGTTATTGATAATATGGTGCATGATATGTTTGATTTGCCGGATGCGTGGACATTGGTTGCGCAAATGCCGTTTGGTGGAATTGCCGAAATGCCGGCACCGCGTTTGGATTCCGCAATGCCCGGACGGGTTAGGGTGGTGGGGTAGGGCGCGACACCCCGGCCTGCGGCCACCCCTCTAGCCAGAGGGGAACTTGGATTGCAACTGGACGAGAATAAAATTCTCCTCTGGCCAGAGGAGTACGGTGTGAAACACCGGGAGGTGTCGCCAGTATTGTCATCGGTTGCGCTTTTTTCTTGATTTTTTTGTCTGTGTCCGTATAATCACGGGGTATTTTTGCGATATGCCCTAATAGTCTAGTGGTAAAACACGTCCTTGGTAAGGACGAGTCGCAAGTCCGATTCTTGCTTAGGGCACCACCCTTCGCGTCCGTGACGCTTTGGGTGGCGGGCCACCCAAGCGGAATGGGTATGCGAAGGAGTGTCGCGCCGTAGGTGGATAGGAATATTGGAGTTGTATAATGTCTGATTATGAAGAATATGTTCCAAAGTATGTGGGAACTGGCATGTATGCGGTATTTGTTTACAAAGTAGTCGCAAGAGTTGATGAAAATACGAATAATTTTAGGTTGGATTTTGTTAACCCCGATGGCGGAATGCCTTTTGTTGGCCAAGGAATGTTTTTGCCAAAAGTTTTAGGTTTTGTTCCAAAAAAAGGTATGAAAGTTATTTATGATATGCCTGATCATTATGGGGCCGATGGCGCGGTTAGTTTTTATGATGATAATGGAAAACGTTTGTTTTGTGCCGAACGCCGTAATTTGAAGTGGAACGCGGTTCATGATAAATCTGTTTTACCAATAAAACCAATGGAAAACGGTAGATAGATAAATCTTGCAAACCTTAAAAATCATGTATAAAATATAGCAAGGTTTTTGAACATGGTGATGATGTGACCAACAACCACGGAGCCGTTTCAAAAACAAAAAAGTGATAAATTCGGGTGGCACCGCGCATAGCCAAATCTTTATGCGCCCCGAAATATGTTTAACCAATGGGTGCCAAAATTCCGTATGTTTTTTGTCGCCCAAGCAAAGAGGAACAAAAATGTTATCACTTCAATCAAAATACAGAACGCATACTTGCGGGGAATTGTCCGCGAAAAATGTTGGCGAAACCGTAACGCTTTCGGGGTGGGTTCATCGCAAGCGTGACCATGGGTCGTTGCTGTTTATCGATTTGCGCGATAATTATGGAATTACCCAGATTGTCCTTGACGGCGGAAATGACGATTTGGAACGCGTGCGGCCGGAATCTGTATTACAGGTAACCGGTAAGGTTGTTGCGCGCGATAAATCACAGATAAATGAAAAAATTCCAACCGGTGAAATTGAAATAAGTGTTGAATCATGGCAGGTTTTAACCAACGCGGATGTTTTACCGTTCCAGGTCTTTGGCGATGATGACACGGTGTCCGAAGATTTGCGTTTGAAATATCGCTATATCGATTTGCGGCGCGACAGTTTGCACAATAATATTTTGACACGCAATCGCATTATGAAATTCTTGCGCGATAAAATGTGGGATTTGGGTTTTTCGGAATTTCAAACGCCCATTTTAACGGTGTCCAGTCCCGAAGGCGCGCGCGACTATATTGTCCCCAGTCGTAATCATCACGGTATGTTCTATGCGTTGCCCCAGGCGCCACAGCAGTTCAAGCAATTGATTCAGATTGCCGGCTTTGACCGCTATTTCCAGATTGCGCCATGTTTTCGTGACGAAGATTTGCGCGCCGACAGGTTGCTTGAATTCTATCAATTGGATTTGGAAATGTCGTTTGTGGACCTGCGCGATATTCAGGCGGTTGGTAATGAGGTTATGCCGGAACTTATTAAAAAATTTGTGCCGAATGCGATTGTTGACCCCGAAATTCCGCATATCCCGTTTGACGAGGCGATGTTAAAGTACGGCAGTGATAAACCCGATTTGCGTAACCCAATTTTGATTTCGGATGTGACCGATATTTTCCGCGGGTCTGATTTTGGAATCTTTGCAAATGCCATAGAGCAGGGCGCCGTTGTGCGTGCAATTCCGGCACCAAACAGTGCGGACAAACCGCGGTCTTGGTTCGATAAACTTGGCGAATATGCCGTAAAAGAACTTGGACTTGGCGGACTTGGCTATATCGTATTTGCGGACGAAGCCAAGGGGCCGGTTGCGAAAAAACTGGATGCGGACCGAATCGAAAAGTTGCATAAAATTGCCGGTGATAATTCATCGCTGTTCTTTGTGTGCGATAAAGCCGAATCGGCGGCCAAGGCGGCGGGCAAGTTGCGTATTAAACTTGGCGAAGATTTGGGACTCGTCAATCCGCACGAATTCAAATTCTGTTGGATAGAAGATTTCCCAATGTATGAATTGAACGAAGAAACGGGTGCGATTGACTTTGGGCATAATCCGTTTAGTTTGCCAAAGGGCGAATTGGATGGCGACCCACTTAAAATCAAGGCGAATCAGTTCGATATGGTCCTTAATGGTGCCGAAATTTGCAGTGGGGGATTGCGCAACTATAACCCGGAAACTATGGTTCGGGCGTTTGCGATTGCGGGATATGGACCGGAAGTTGTGAAAGAAAAATTCGGTGGTATGTATGCCGCGTTCCAATATGGTGCGCCGCCACACGGTGGGTGTGCGTTTGGAATCGACCGCTTGGTTTCCATTATTTTGGGAACTAACAATTTGCGCGAAGTTGTGCTGTTTCCGACGAACCAACGCGGACAAGATTTAATGCTTGGTGCGCCGCGTGAAGTGACCGAACAGCAACTGCGCGAAGTGCATATTCAGGTGAGAAAGAAAAATTAGTGTAAGTTCCCCCTTCGCCTGATGGGCTTCGGGGGACACGGTCGCCCGCAGAAATGTGGGCGCTTGACATTGTTCGGCTTTGTGGTATGTTGGCAAACGCGGGAGAGGTAACCGAAAAGGATAAAAAATGAGATTGGAAAAAAATGTTAACTTTATTTTGAATACAGATTTATTTTATTGGTGGAATAAAACCGAAGGTGGACAAGAATTCAGACAATCTGAACGCCAGGAATATTTGGCATCTGGGAAAACTGACGATTTGTTGGGCAGGGTAAAAAATTGGTGCGCATATATTTCTAATGATGCAAAAAATAATGTTGATAAAAAAATGTATCCGATAAATTTGTCGCGTTGTGTGTATGTCAAAGATAAGGATACTTTGTTAAGTTTTAGGTTTTGGGATGATAAAAGTTGCAAATTTATTCTTGCGACAGATGGGCAATTGGTTTATCCGTCCGATGTGCGGGATACTTTGCGCGTTCCGTTTTATTTCGAAAAGGTGGTTTTTCCGAAAGATATGACCGCCGTGCAGAAAAGTTTGCCGGTGTTTATAGAAAAATATAATCTTTATAATGCGTGGTGTCGGCCGTTGAACAACGATGATATTGTTGTTGATTCAAACCTTAATCAACTTTGGCCATTAAATGGTGCGGGAAAAACGCCAAATGAAATTGTCGCGCTGTTGAAAAAGAAAAACGAAGTCATACATAATGCAAAAAACAGATAAATACTAACCCGTAGTTTTGCGGGTTTTGTTTTACCTAGAACTTGTCATGTGTTTTTATGAATTCACGCATATAGGCGGGGTCAAAGTATCTTATGATTTCGCCCATTGAATAGCCGCGGCGGCCGTTTGGTGCAACCGTCATTGACACGGTTACTGGGTCGGGTGCGGTGCCGCGCAAAAGTATATTTAACTGGGTCGTCATTGCGCCGTTTGTTATATTCATTTTTCCGACTGCGTCCGCGTGGCGCATAGATATTTCAATTGGTTGTGTGGTATTAAATATGCCATGGTCATATTGTCCGATTATGCGCATGTTCTTGATTTTTGTAACGCCGGATTCCAATGCCGTCATAAGGCGGTCTTCGACATTCAACCTTGTTAAATCGTCGTATGCGATATAGAACGCGTCCAGTCCAATGCCGTCAATGTAACCGCCGTCAAATGTTAAATCAACATCACCCGTCAGGTTATACCAAATGTCGTGTGCAATGTGGCCGGATGTGGTTAATGCCAGTTCTGCGGTTATGTTCGTATTCATTACATTTAATGGGAAATTTTGTGTAAGTAATGGGCCGTTGATTACGAAATTATTTAATTGAATAAATATATCGTAATTTGAACGTTCTTTGATGATGGTGGCAAGCAAATTGCCGCGCGCCCGGTCAGTGATTGAAAATGTTTGTGTGCCAGATTTTAGTGAATACACAAAATTTTTATATGCGTTTTCTTCATAAACTAATGTTTTTGCCGAAAGATATAAATTTCTGTCGATATCAAATGGTGCAAGTATCGGCGCATTTGTTAAAAATTCCATTTCTTCGTATCGGTCAAAAAATTCGTGATTCAAAAAGTCGTCTATGGTAAGTGTGTCGGTTTTTAATGTTATACCATTTGCATCCACAGAACCGGTAAATACATGTCCGGCAATCTTTAATGTCAGGTTTGATATATCGCCGCGTTCATTATATGAACCCGATGCAATGTAATCAAGCCCGCGTAAAAACTGTAAATCAAATTTCGGAATCCAATCTTTGATATTTGTTCCTGTTAAATAAAACGAATTGTTTTGGACAATCAATGACCAAGCATTTGAATTTGGAATAAATGTTATTGCGTCACCATTCCAAACTATGTTGCCGGGTTCGTTTAACATTGTTTCGGGTAATATGCGCAAGTGTGGATTTAGTGAACCAAGTGTTTGATTGTATATGTATTCGTATTCTGTGTGTGAATCTTTGCCGTTTGATGTAAATGTGCCGCCCATATTTGCAAATGCGAATTTTATGTTTGCCGGGCGTCCATCAAGTTTTGCAATGTATGATGAAAGTCCATGCGAATCTATTGTTTGATTAGAGTTTATTTCGGCGGTTATGTGGTTTTTATTGTTACGAATAAATCCGTAAATATTTCCATATTTGAATTTTTCACATTCCCATTTTTCTGGTGTGCCGGAAAACAAACATTGGATATCTGTGCCATCAAGATTTGTTTTTATCATTATATCGTGTGCGCCATTCGCATCAATCATACCGCCGGTAAAAGTTGTGTCGTCCGCGATAATTTTATCAATTTGAATATAATCTTCGGTGCCGATTGCGTTTATTTTAAGGTGTTCGAATTTTTTGTTTTCAAATGTTAAATCGCCATAGAAATCTATGTTCAACTTTGTATCGCGCAGCAATTTTGTTGAACGTGCCAAAAACGAAAAATCAAAAGTTATATTACTGGATGTTAAATTGATTATGCGCCAACCGTTTGTATCAAGTTCAATGTCACCACGGACACTGTTCGCGACAATATCGTTAAATTTGAACCCGTGTTCGCCGTCCCATACAAAGTTTGTAACCAATTTTACGCGTTTTGTTATTTTCGGTTCAGAAAATTCAAACCATGCATTTATTTTGTCTGTTTCAATTGAAAGTGTTCCAAATGCGCCGCCAGACGGATAAAGTTCACCAACAATTTTTAATTCGACATTTTTGTTTGTGATTGTAAATTTGTCGCCATGAAATTCTATGTTGTATTTGTGTTGTCCGGTGCGAACAAGGCCGTTAAATGTTCCGTCATGAAAAACGCCGTTTATCACATGATAATTTTTGCCCATAAAGTTTATAGTTGAATCTTTGACCGCAATGTTATAATTTTGCATAAATGGCGCAAGTGAATCGATTTTGATTTGTGCGCCAGATATTAGCATCGTTCCCGTAAGTGTTGCGTTTTGAATATCGAACAGGTCGCGGAAAGGTATTTGGACAGAAATTTCACTGATGTTTCCAAATGGTGTTGCAACATCGTTTGCAAGAATAGTTGTCTTTCCGACGATACCGAATGTTACATCGCCATTTATTTCGACATCCATGCCTGTTTGCGTCGCAATTGCGGTTTCAAGTCGTCCGCGAACACTGTTCAATGTCATAAACGTCGGCACAACTAACAAGGTCGCAAAGATAACGGCAATGATTATTAAAATCGTCCAGAAAAATATATGTTTGTGGTGTGGTTTGTGTGGCATTCTCTCGGTCCTCTTGTTTTTTCATTATAATTTATTATACTTAGGTCTGTGAACAAAAAAATTTTTAATCTTGAAAGTAATTACAAACCGATGGGTGACCAACCATCGGCCATTGCTGATTTGGTTGCTGGTATTAATGATGGTCGCCGGTCCCAGGTTTTGCTTGGTGTAACGGGGTCGGGAAAAACTTTTACCATGGCAAATGTTATTGCCGAACTTGGGCGGCCGGCGTTACTTATGGCGCCGAATAAGATTCTTGCGGCCCAGTTGTTCACAGAAATGAAATCTTTTTTTCCGCATAATCATGTTGAATATTTTGTGTCGTATTATGATTATTATCAGCCAGAGGCGTATTTGCCGACAACCGATACATACATTGATAAAGACGCATCGATAAACGACCAATTGGACCGTATGCGGCACAGCGCAACGCGCGCAATGTTAGAAGAACGCGATGTTATTGTTGTGTCGTCTGTGTCATCGATATATGGCCTTGGGACGCCGGAACAATATTCGGAAATGAAGGTCGTGTTGCATGTTGGTGATATTATAGGACAATCGGAAGTGATGCGCGAATTGGTTGATATACAATATAAAAGAAATGATATTGCATTTGAACGTGGAGATTTTCGAGTCCGCGGTGATACACTTGATATATTCCCATCACATAGTCAAGACATTGGGTGGAAGGTTTCTTTTTGGGGTGATGAAATCGAAGAATTTTGGGAATTTGATGTTTTGACCGGTGCAAAGTTGCGAAAGATTGATAGAATTGTGGTTTATCCAAATACGCACTATGCAACGCCTATGCCGTCGATTTTACAGGCGATTGGGAATATACGCGCAGATTTGAATGAACGATTGAAATACTTTCATGACAATATGAAATATGTCGAAGAACAGCGTCTGCGCGAACGCGTCAATATGGATATAGAAATGATGGAATCGACCGGAACCTGTCGCGGAATTGAAAACTATTCGCGGTATTTATCTGGGCGTGCGCCGGGGCAACCGCCACCGACACTGTTTGAATATTTGCCGCGCGAGGCGATTCTGTTTATTGATGAAAGCCATGTTACCGTTCCGCAAATCGCCGCAATGTCGCGGGGTGATAGGGCACGCAAAGAAACCCTTGCACAATATGGTTTTCGTTTGCCGTCGTGTGTTGATAATCGACCGCTTACTTTTGATGAATGGGATTCAATGCGACCACAAACAATTTTTGTTTCGGCAACGCCCGCCGAATGGGAAATGAAACAGGCCGGCGGAATCGTGGCAGAGCAGGTGATACGCCCCACAGGTTTGCTTGACCCCGAATGTATTGTGCGGCCGATAAAAAATCAGGTTGATGATTTGCTCGGTGAAGTAAAATCGATAAAGGGACGCGTACTGGTAACAACACTTACGAAAAAAATGGCGGAACAATTGACCGACTATTTTGTTGAAAACGGTGTTCGGGCGCGATACCTGCACAGTGATATTGAAACATTGGAACGCATAGAATTGCTGCGTGATTTGCGTATGGGAAAGTTTGATGTATTGGTCGGAATAAATTTGTTGCGTGAAGGTTTGGATGTTCCCGAATGTGAATTGGTTGCAATTATGGATGCGGACAAAGAAGGTTTCTTGCGTTCGACACGGTCGCTGATACAAACCATAGGGCGCGCGGCACGAAATGCAAATGGCCGTGTGATATTGTATGCGGATGTTATAACCGAATCTATGCGGGCGGCGTTGGATGAAACCAACAGACGGCGTGAAAAACAAATGTTGTATAATGTAGAACATGGGATTATACCAAAAACTGTATCCAAGGCGGTGTTTGATGAAGTTACCGATGTAAAAGAAAAGACCGATAAAAAGCGTCGTTTCGTTTATACCAAGGATGGTGTGTTCGATGCCGAAACTTTGCGTAAAGAAATAAAGAAGTTAAATAAAAAAATGCGCGATGCGGCGGAAAATTTGGACTTTGAAACGGCGGCGGAAATTCGTGACACAATTCGAAAAATGGAAGACGACTTATTATTGTTGGAGTAAAATATGAAAACATATATTACAAAAGATATAAATGAAACACGAGGATGGGCGGCGGATTTTTCCAAAACTTTGCACGCACCGGTAACGATTGCGCTGCATGGTGATTTGGGGGTTGGAAAATCAGAAATTGCACGAACAATAATTCAAACGCTTTGCGGGGCTGATACCGTTGTGCCAAGTCCAACATTTACAATTGTTCAATCGTATGAAAATGGCAAAGATAGATTGTCGCACTTTGATTTATATCGTGTATCGGATGTTTCGGAATTGGTGGAAATCGGACTTTTGCACGCGGTGCAAAATGATATTACACTTATTGAATGGCCCGATATTGCAAAAGATTTTTTGCCGTCCGATACAGTTCATATATATATAACCGAATTTCAAGACGGGCGAAAAATAGAAGTCGCAGATTAAATACTTTTCGCCGATGGCAATAATGACATTACCGCAAGTGGAAAGTCGGGTGCGTGCGCAAGGTATGAACCACTGACCAGTGCGTCCGCACCGGCACCCCAACAAAGGCGCGCGGTTTCGTCGTTGATTCCGCCATCGACAGATATTACAAATCGAAGTCCGTACTTTTTGCGTGTTCCCGCAAGGACTGATATTTTATTTAACACATTCATATTAAACTTTTGACCCGCGGCGCCGGGTGGTACACCCATAACCATAATTTCATCGATATCGCGCAAAATAGTTTTTAACAATGATACCGAAGATTCGGGGTTTAATGCGATGCCAACGCGTTTGCCGGCGTGTTTCACAATTTGAACCGCACGTCGCAATCCGACGGTGTTTGTTGAAAGTATAACCGTATCCGCGCCCGCGTTGATTGCGTCGGTTGCCCATGCCGATGGTGCGTCGGTCATTAAATGAACATGTAAATGTCCCGCCCAATTTGCACGAATTTTTCGTAACTCTTCGATACCGCCGGTGATTTTATCAACATACAATCCGTCCATAATATCAACATGTATTGCCGATATTCCGCCGGCGCGGAACATTGTATATGTTTCCGGTCGCGACATATCAAAGCAAAGCGTGCTTGGCATAATCGGAACAATGGTTTGGCGTTTTTTCTGTTTCGGTTTGCGATGGTTCAAAACACCGAAAATTTTATTTGTGATTCGTTGCCACCGTCTAAGGCGTGCAATGTATGCGCGACGATATGGGCGTGCCGATTCCCATATGTATTTTGCAAGTGCGCGAACATTTGTGTCGGGGCCTGTTTGTGTTATTGGAATTTCAAATGTTTGCGATAGCAATTCAACAATTCCGTTTAACCGTGCGCCACCGCCGGTTATGATTATTTCGGTTGGCTGATATTTTTCAATGTACCTTGCCGAATCGTTTTTTATTTGTTCAACAAGGTTATAGAAAAACGGAACAACAATTTCATTTACATCGGCGCAAGAAAATGCGTATGCGCTGTCGGCCGGGCTGAATCGTGCCATTTCATTTGAATAAAGGTTTGCAACATTGCGTTTTATCCTTTCGGCTTCGGCAAAAGGTATATCAAGTTTTGTTGATATTTCCGATGTTAAATCAGTGCCACCAATAAAATGCCCGTCGTACCAAACCGGGCCGCGGTCCGTCCAAATTGATGCGGTTGTGTGTTCGGCACCAAAATCGACGAACATTACATTTGTTTTCTTTTTACGCAAAACATTTGATTCAAGAAATTGCGGTGCGTAAAAGGCCGACGGTTGTATGTGCGATTGGCGCAATAAACTTAGCAATTTTTGCATACGGTCTTTTTCAAAAAAAAGTGCAGAAATTGTTGAAGTAAGTTTTGTATCATTTTGTCCAATCGGTGTTAAAATATTTCTTGCGTTTGGTGTGTCGTATCGCAACGGTATTATGTGCATTGGGTAAAAATCATCGGGCGCATCAATTTGTGCAATTTGAGATTTCACATCGGACGGTGTGATTTTATGTTCGTTTGCCCATTTTGTTTCTTTGGTTGATATGTTGAAAAATGCGGTTCCAAAATTTCCAGTTATGTATGCAGTATCAAAATGTGTTCCCATTTGTTGTTCAAGTTCGTCCGCCACAGATTTTAGTGCCAATACAGTATCAAAATCATCAACCGAATAATATGCGGATTTATCAATCATCGCGTTCCTTATGCGGTGCGCAATTCCGCGGACACCGCATGTGCCGATATCAAGACACAAAAAACAAGAATCAATCATTCGCATTTTTTACCTAACCAAAATTCTTGTGTCGTCACGCATATCTATGACTTTTATCGCCTTGGATAAAATATTATATTTCTGGTCCAATACGACAATGTTTCCAATCGCCGCGACAGGGTCGTTTTCAGGTAACATAATCGTAATTCCGCCTGTTGTTATTAAATTCCACCGGCGGTCATCAATCCATTCTAAATAATCAAGATTGCCGATAAGATTGGTTGCCGCCTTGGTAATTTCGCCAATTTCGTTTGGAACATTCCCGCGAAACAGAACAGTTCCATTGCCCCGTGTTTCAGACGGATTTTTTACTATTGTTCCGTCCGCCGAAATGGGATAGTAATATGTGCCGTCGGTCCATCCGGCAACCGCGCGGTAAAGGTTTACTTTGATGGCCAAGTTTCCGTTCGCCAACCGTCGCACCGCAGATTCCCGGACACCAGGTGTTTGTGCAATGCGTGCGTTCACCAGTTCAAGTTTTATTGCATGTGTATGTGTGCCAGGTGCAATCCCCGCGGCCGCAATAATGGGGGTAAGGTCTTTATCATTTGTATCCGCAGATACGGATATGTTGCGCACCATTGCCGTTGGGCCATAGCCGATAAAGGTCATAACTATACGTGTGGCGAAATAAATTGCCAGTAAAATTGCGACTATGAAATATAGCCAAAACCAAATATTCCGTTTCATGGTGGCTATTATATCACATTTTAGTGGTAAGTGTTAGTGGTTAGTGTAAGTTTTAAGTTGCGCGGAGTAAATAACCGCGACGGAACATACATTTACGGTATGAACCGACCGAACGCGATGTTGTGTTGCGCGGAACCGACAGCAATGCCCGTTGGCCCACATCGCGATACTCGTTTGATTGGAATGTTACCCAAAGTCCGTCCCAATCGGGCATACGTACGGTTTGGTTTGGTGAAAGTAACTTTGCAATCCGTGAACGCGGCAGATATGACGGCTTGGTTATTCCCAAACACGCCTTGTGGTCGCGAACAAATTGTTCCATTGTAACCGATTCATTTTCCCAATTTAGGATTGTTGCGTCATCAATACTGCCCCCGTTCGGGGATGCACAGGCACATAAACCAAGTAATAAAATCACTTTTAATATTTTCATATTTTACATTATAATTTAATTGCGTTTTTGTGGCAATAGTTTTTATAATGTGTAAAACTATATCGGGAGAAAAGAGATGGCAGTTACCGTTCAGAACTTTATAAAGTTGGCAAATTTTTATAATCAGATGGCAAAGACCATGTCTGCGATATGTGTGAACAAGGGCGGAATTCCAATGGAAAAATATGTCGGACGTTTCTTTGCCGCCGATGTATTAGAATTTGTTGTGGAATATGGTGAACGTTTGCTAAAATCAAAAAAAGATGTCGCGCCGGATGTCGTTTCTGTTATCAACAGATTCAAAAAACAACTTGCCGGTGTTAAAGAGTGGGTAACGGCTTCGCAGAAACCGATATACGAAATGTCACTCGAAGAATTTGAACGGGCGATGAATATATAACATGGGGTTAAAGATGAAAAAATTAAAATACTTTATTTGGATTTTTGCCACAATCGGGCTTGCCGGATGTATGGAGGTTGCACAGCCGGATGATATCGAATTTGTTGAATACAATACAATTCAGGTTGTTGATAATTTGGTCATAGATGATAATTCGGTACCGATTTTTCCCAAAAAGGCGGCGCTTACCACCGATACGGCGCGGCGTTTTTCAGTTGAATTGCCGCGGCGGTGTACGGTTGATTGGGATGCGCAATCGGTTGTGTCGGTTGTGCCGGATGAAAAGATTGAAATCGTTCGTTTGAATGTTGGGGACCCGTTGCCGGAACTAACTGTGTCGAATTATGATTTTAGAAAGCAAAGTGTGCGTGATACTTTGGATAAATTGTTGGCGGGGACGGATATCGCGGTTATTGAACAAGAACAAATTTTTGAAAGAATATCTGGGGCTATTGTTGGTGGAAATCTTGCCGATGCGGTCGATTTGATTACTCATCTTGGGCGTGCGTATTATTCGTACGATGAAAAACTTGGCGAATTAAAATTGTTTAGTCATGGAAAATGGCTTATTAAAATGCCAAAAAATGAAGATATTGTAATGGCGATTTTGGACGCTATGCATGGTGCGGATGTGCGCAATGTTATCGTTGATTGGGCCGACAATACATTGGTGTTCGAAGGAAACTATCAAACCGAACGCGAAGTCGCACGTATAATTTCTGATATCGCATCAAAAAAATATGTGATGGCGTGGGATATGGATGTGTATCGTGTTTACCCGCGCACTGATAATCCAATTATTTGGATGAATATGTTGCCGGCGTTCGGTGAAAAGAATATAAAGATGTCGATACCGGGTGTCGTTGGGCGGACTTTGGTTGTTGGGCCAGAGGTGAATACCAAAACACTTCAAGAATTTTTGGCGCAACAGGCAAACGTTGTCTTGATTTCCCAGGGACATTTTGTTGTGCCTGATGGTTGGCAATCGCGTTTTGATATTGGACAATGCGGAAAAGAAGAAAGGTTGGAAACGGACTTGATTGTCGGTGCAACCGCAAAGTATGGTGATTTTGGTGGCAAAGATAAAATCGATGCAAAAATTGTTTTGCGCACAAGTAACGGGGAACTTTCTTCGTTCACAATTCCGTCCAGTGTCGGTGATAACTATGTAATAATCGGTATCCCGACGCATTCGTTTGTAACAACACCGGAAACATTGATAAGCCCGTTTGCGGAATTGGTTATATTTATGTCGCCGCGAATTGTTTCTATTGTGAACCCGGCGGATGTTCCGGACGATTCGCCATTGGTTGGTGATGCGTTGCGCGATTGGTTAAAGGAATAAAAATGTTTACAAAGTTGGAACGAAAAATTGCATTTAGATATTTGGCCGCAAAGCGTCGCGGGTTTGGTTCGGTTGTGTCGTGGGTATCACTTGTTGGAATTATGTTGGGTGTTGCAACGCTTATTGTCGTGATGTCTGTGATGGGCGGTTTTCATGATACATTGCTTGCGCGGATTGTTGGTATGAACGGTCATGTCGTTGTGTATCACCAAGATGGCGCAATTGCGGACTATGATTTCTTGGCCGAAAAAATGATGGAAAATAAAAATATCGCGCGGGCCGTTTCCGCCGTTGTTCCAATCGCCGAAGGTCAGGTTATGGTTACCGCAAATGGTAAAAATTCTGGGGCGATGGTGCGCGGTATTCGTATGGATGATTTGATGACGAAAACCAACAGCGGGGTGCGTATGTATGGTCGCGATTTGGCGGACATTCGTGATGGGGAACTTATAATTGGTTCAACGCTTTCACGGAATTTGGGCGTGCATATGGGTGAAAGTGTTTCACTTGTTTCCGCCGATAATGCAACGCCGACACCGTTTGGAACAATGCCGCGCGTTATGTCGTATCCGGTGCAAACTTCGTTCTTTATGGGTATGTATGAATATGATTCGGGATATATATTTATGCCACTGGTTACCGCACAGAAATATCTGAACCTTGGCGATGCGGTTACGCATATCGATTTGTTCTTGCGCGATGCCGATGATACAGACGCGGTGCGTGACGCGTTGATTGATGTTTTGCCTGATGGTT
Organism: Alphaproteobacteria bacterium; assembly: GCA_017616785.1. Classification (GTDB taxonomy): domain Bacteria; phylum Pseudomonadota; class Alphaproteobacteria; order Rs-D84; family Rs-D84; genus Enterousia. The sequence goes on along the minus strand of JAFZXK010000009.1, from coordinate 57,116 downwards.
ACATCGTTCGTGATTGGCGTGATTTGAATCGTGGATTTGTTGGCGCATTGCAAGTTGAATCTAATGTTATGTTTTTAATTTTAATGTTGATTGTTATTGTTGCAGCGTTTAATATAGTTTCATCACTGGTGATGTTGGTAAAGGACAAATCCAAAGATATCGCGGTGTTGCGGACGTTTGGGGTTTCGCGGCGTTCGATGATGCGTATATTTATTTTGTCGGGAACAAGCATTGGTGTTATTGGTGCGGTGTTTGGAACATTACTTGGGGTTATTGTTGCGATTTACATCGAACCGATACGGCGATTCTTTCAGTGGATAACGGGGCATGACCTGTTTCCGGCGGAGTTATATTATTTGTCGGAATTGCCGTCGCGTGTGGAATTTTCGGCTGTGGTGGGAATAGCGCTGATTGCGATTGCGCTTGCGTTCTTGGCCACAATTTATCCGGCATGGAAAGCGGCAAACACCGACCCAGTAGAGGTTTTACGGAATGAATAGTGGGGAAATTTTATAAATGGCGTCGATATTGAATTCTTTATCGAAGGTGAAAAAGGGCGAAGTCGTCCTGTCGGTGCGTGATATAAAAAAGACCTTTATCGAGGGTGGGCAACCATTGCATATTTTGACCGGCGGTGGGTTTGATTTGCATCGTGGTGAAATTGTTGCGTTGGTTGGACCGTCGGGGTCGGGAAAATCAACACTGTTGCAATGTGTTGGTTTATTAGACAAACCATCGGGGGGCAGTATTATTGTGTCTGGGACACCGATACATAAAATGAGTGATGAAATGCGGACGATGATTCGTCGGCGGAAAATGGGGTTTGTGTATCAGCGGCATAATTTGTTGTCAGATTTTACGGCACTTGAAAATGTTATGTTGCCGATGTTGGCAAATGGTGTTGATTCTGATTTGGCGGCGCGGCGTGCGATGGATTTGTTAAAGAACGCAAATGTTGCGCATCGTGCATCACATTTGCCGGGACAAATGTCCGGTGGGGAACAGCAACGGACCGCGGTGGCGCGGGCACTTGCGAATAATCCGGATATATTGCTTGCCGATGAACCAACGGGCAGTTTAGATCCAAATCATGCAATTGCGGTTTTTGAATTGTTGCTTAGTTTGGTGCGAAAAAATAAAATGGCGATGTTGTTCGTTACGCATGATATGTCATTGGCCAATCGTGCCGACCGACGCATAACCATCAAAAACGGAACAGTTAAATAAAAAAAATTAAACAAAAAAAGGAGAGAAGAAAAATGAAAAACACAAATTGTGAAAATTGCTATATCTGTTCACGCAAACAGAAAATATGGGCGTGGGTTTTATTGGCTGGTATATTTGGGTGTGGGGTTATGACGGGGCTTTCGCCGGTTGGTCATAAAATCGTGAATGCGACGGATTCCGCCGTAAAGGGCGAAGTAAAGGAAGAAGAAAAAGTTGTCGAAATCGTTGACCCGGAACCACAGACCCCATGTCAAATAAACGAAAAAGTTTTGAAAACTCGGCTTGCAAGAAATATAGATGATACGCATCCCGGGGCTTTTAATGCGCATCAAAGTAATATGTTGATTTATAAACGTTTGTTTAATACGGGCTGTGTAGAAAATCGTGATTACTTTTCAGAAATGGCGTCAAATGAACGGATATATATGGATGCTTTGACGGGTATTCAAAAGAAAAACAACGAATCGGTGGAACGGCCATGTCGTGAAATTGAAAGCGCATTGAGTCGTCGTATTATTTCGGGATGCGATACGAATCAGTATGTTTCGGAATGCCATTTGAATAATGCCGAAGTATATTCGAAACTTGCCGAAGATGGATGCGAAGAAAATGTTGAACTGTATCGCAAAAACGCGTTGGATGAATTGCAAATTGCGGATGGTGTGCGCATAAATGCAAGTGATGTGAATCCGCGTGAAGTTCGGTCCACAATCAATACATATAAAAAGTTACAGATGCAAAACGAAGCACGGCGTTACCTGAATAAAATTGAAAAGATGTTAGACCCCGGAATCGATTTCATAATGGAACTTCAAAAGGTCATAGAAGAATAAACAAAGGAATTCGCTATGCAGGTTAAGATAATCGGAATAGTTGCGGCTTTGTGGGCTATATGTGCGGTGTCACTGGTGTGTGCAGAGGATGATGTTTATGATGCGTTGGACTTTGAATACGAAGAAGCCGCAGTATTTGATGATGTTGAAGATTTGATTGATGAAGAAATGTTTGACAGTGTTGAAATTGTTGAACCAGAACAAGTGGAAATCGCAATCGAATCGGAAACATCGGATGATGCGGCGGCCGAAGTTCCAGCGCCACGCGCGGTTGCCGACCGGTTGTCTTGTGATGAAATAAATACGCGTGTTGATGAGTTGCGTGCAGATGTAAAATCTTATCCGGAATTGAAAGCCGATTTGGAATATATGTTGTCGCGGCAACGCAATCAGTGTGCACCACGTGCGGCGCGGCGTCCGGTACACAATTATAGAAATGTGAATCCGGTAATGGATGTTGAAGTTCCGAATATAGAAATTTCAACTGAACCGCCGGTGCCGGAAAAGACACCTGAAGAAATCGCGGCCGAAGAGGCCGCGGCCGCCGCTGCACGCCAAGCGCAGATAGATGCAAATCGTGCAGGTGGTTTGTGTGATGATGGCACAAAACCGAATCAATATGGATGCTGTGCCGGCGAAACATTTAAGCAGGTTGAACATCTGAATTTTGCGTGCTGTCCAAAGGAAGGCGATGGCGAATGTCATGAACCATTAAGAAAATATTAAATATCGTGGGTAATAGGTGGGATTTTATATAATTTTGTGGTATAATTACTTTCTGTAAAGAATGTATAAACCATTTATCTTTTTTGCGATCGGAATATTGTGTTGTGCTGTTGCGAACGCGGCGGTATTGGATGTGGAAAGCGCATTACGTGCAACATATAACAATTGTGTTGGCATAGATGGTTATTTACAAGATATGAAGGTCAAGGCCGGTATAAGTACTGCGGTTGCGGGGGCCGGAACCGCAATGGGAATTGGTGCAACAGTTGTTGGAATTGTTAAGTCAAAAACTGATGTGTTGATTGAAGAAAAATACAAGTTGTTGGAAAATTTGTCTTATGGAGCATCAGGTGATGTAGAAACATTGGATTCGGAAGAATGGTTAAAAATTTTTCAAGAAAGTTCTGAAAATAATGCGGAATTTGTAGTAAATAGTACCCTTGATAACGATTCAAATGAACAAATTGAACAAATACGTGCGCTTGATCAAAAGAGCAAAAAACTTGGAAATTGGAGAACGGGATTGATGGCTGGCAATACTGCAACGAATATTGCAGGTGTTGTGCTTAGTGGGAAAAATAAAGTTGATATAAGTTTGTCGGAACAAATACAGAATTGCAAAGTATCTTTACAAAATCTGCGTAGGGCAATTGCGCAAGCAAGAATAGATGGTATCGATGTCGCAGAAGCAATAAATATAGAGTCTGTATGCCAAGGTCTTGAATATGTTGATGCAGATAATATAGCAAGGATAAATAACCTTGCCAAAGGTGGCATGGTTTCTTCGGCGGTTGGAACCGGAACAGGCGTTGTTGGTGTGATAACAAGCGTGTTGGCGAATTCGGATAAAGTTAGAAAAGATGATAGTAACCAAGGTAGGCAAAAAGAAAAAAATTTAAATGTCGCGGCAAATGTGCTTGCTGTTGGTGGTACTTTGGCAAGTGCCACAGCAACGATATTTAATGCAACACAGATAAAGGTGATAAAAGATTTTGTTGATGTTACAGAAAAATGTTCGGAGGCGCTAAGGTGAAAAGTTTTTGGTCTTTTTTTGTGGCATCAATTGTGTGTTTGTGGTGTTTATTGCCGTGTGTAGCATTATGTGAAGGCGGAGATGATCGGTTAATATACGTTGAACCCGAAGTTGCGCGCATTGTAATTGAAAGAAATTTTGCAAATATGGTTTCAGAATATTCAAGTATTTCTATAAGTGAATTGGATGATGTCACTGTGTTAAAAAATGTAATAGATGCATATAATGATATGTTATCGAAAACTGGCGGATTTGTATCAATAAGTGGCGTAAATCATGTATGTGATGTGGCCTTTCAAGATTTAAAACCAAAAGATTTTGATACAATACTTATGTTGCAATTGAAACGTAAACTTAAATGTTTGGATTTTGCTAAAGGATTGGTGACTACTGAAATTGGTGAAAAAGATTGCGAGTATTCAATTAAAAAAGTTGATGGTTCACAAATGCATATTGAGTATACGAGCAAATCTGGTATAGGCGGATTTACACGCAGGGGGGGGAGTATTGCGTGGAGATTTTTTAATCCGGGGGCTTTACGTGATAGTCCGTATAAGTGTGTTTTAATAGATACGAAACCGGGTGGAAAGTATGCGGCATTTGATAGTTATGAAAAAGGCAGGTTCGCGATTCGTTTTCTTTTGGAAAACGCCAAGAAATATCAAAACAAAACCCCAAGAGAAGCGATACCATTGTATGCGCCGAGTTTTGAAAATAATACACCAAAATATATAAGAGATTTAGAAAAATTGGGTGTGGATGTTGATAAAAAATTGTCCGAACTTGATGAATATGAGTGGGGTGAATTTCTGAATGCTATTGAACAAATTGAAGGTTGGAATGAACAGGGTGAAATGCGAAATTTCTAGAATTTTACTTCGTTCATATGAAAATTGAAAAATGGCATGTTTTATGATATAATTCTTTTGTAAAAAAAGGAGTTTTATATGTCGTCAGATGCAAATACAAATGTTTTTGATATAATTCGTTGGATTTTATTGGTGCCTGTATGGGTTGTGGTTTGGTTCTTTGTCCCGTATGCGTATTATAAGGTTTTTGGTGTCGGTGCAAGTTGGTGGACCATAATGGTATTGCCGTACACATTGACGACAATTGTAGAGTTCTTTATAATACGTGCGATGGCACCGTCGCGTAAAAATGCTTTTGCAATAATTGCCGTTGTTTGCACAATCTTGCTTAGTGTGTATTTGTATTACGGTTTGTCGAATATGGCGTATTAAAGCAAGAAATATAATGATTTTAGATAACACCCGCAGAATTGCGGGTTTTTATCAATAAAAAAATTGATTTTTTTGTGATGTATGCGCACTGATACCATTTGGTAATATATGCAAAAATAGGAATGTTTTACTTTTTTATACTTGTCTTTTTATACCTATTTTTTTCCGGATTTACAATGGGTTGCGTGATTTTGTTTCCTATGATTTACCCTTTTTATAAACCCGATACACAAAAACGGGATAAAACAAATTTCCCAGGAATATATATAATGTCTATGTGCAAAACAGAAAAAAGGAGTTCAATATGACACATCAAGATATATGGCAAGCAATCGATAAATTCGCGTTTCAACACAATATGTCCTGTTCGGGGCTGGCAAAATTTTCTGGGTTGGATGCGACAACATTTAACAAGAGCAAACGTTGGTCGAAATATGGTCAGCCAAGATGGCCGTCCACAGGCAGTATCGCAAAAATATTGAATTCCACTGGAAAAACATTGGAAGAATTTGTAAAATGTATTCGCGATTAAATATTTTTGTTTACAAAGTGTTTTATCTGTATAATATAAAGGTATGTCGACATTAAAAACAAAACTTATTTTATTGAAAGAATTACTTGCACTGAGAGAGGTTGTTGATAAGGGTAGTATTCAAATTGCCGCCAACGAAAACGGTATAAAAAATTCTAATATGTCCCAGTTGATCAAGGATTTAGAAGATAGATTTGATACTAAACTTATCAACCGCGGTTTTGATGGAAGTTTGCCAACAAATTCCGCCCAGATTATATATAGTGATATATGCGCCATAGAAGAATTGCTTAATAAAATCTCGGAAAATTTTTTGGATATAGATTCTTTGTCTGGGGCTATGTCTGTGTGGACCGAAGAAGGTTTGTTTGGCAGTTTTATTATGAAAGATTTGTCCGAATTCTATGCAAAGTATCCAAAACTTCGTTTGGAATTACTGATGCGCAAGGAACCGGATATATCAGAGATGGATGTTCTGATTATTAAACCAAAGTTGCATCCAAATATTCACGGAACTGTCTTGTTCAAATTCAAAACGCACTTAAAGTTTTATACCAGCAAGAAATATCTGGCCACGCATGGCGCCCCACAAAATATAAATGATTTATTAGAAACTCATGATTTGTGTATGGTTTACCGCTATATGAATTTGCCTGAATGCCAAAGTATTATAAAACGAGCAAAGCACCTAAATACTATATCCGATTCGTTGGCGTTGATATATAGGTTGGTGAACGATGGTGATGGTATTACGGTTTTTCCGTCGTGGTTTCATGAAAGCAGTGAAAACCTTGTTTGTTTAGATAATCTGGATTTTGAATATGAAATGGAAACACAGTGTATGTGCAGGACGGAAATCGCCGAATCACCGAAAGTGCGTGCGTTTGTTGATTTCTTTATAAATTTCTGCAAGGGCCACAACGTGCCAATTGATATTTATTATTGATAAGGCCTGCCACACGAAGCGTCGCAGACGCGAAGTGTGGTTGTGGTGTGTGGGCGAAACGCGAGTTTGAAAGATATGCTGTTTTGTGTTATAGTTTGCGTATAAAGTGAGGATAAAAATGTCTATAGTTATAGATACGGAAAAAATGTATAAAAACATAAAAAAACAAAATGGTGAAGATTTTGCAAAAATATTACGTGAAAATGTTTTGCTAGATGTACCAAATTTGGAATATATATTAAAGTATGCGGGTAAAGATCCAAAAGATGCGCATAATTTAATCAGTGTGTTAAGAGAGATACGTACAAAAGCGCAAAAAGTACGAGCAAAACCAAAAGTAAATAAAGATCCCATAGAACTATTGTCTGATGCTGGTTATGATGCTTTTTATGTGCAAACGTTGAAACAACAAAATAGTATAAAAAAGTATTTTGCACCAAATGAAGAGTTATGTACTTTTAAAGATCCGGATAGATATAAACAATATTATATTATTCATGCAGTAAAAAAAGATGTTAAAAATATAAAACGTAGCAGAAATCCACAGAGAGAAGATAAATACGGAACGTCTGTTATATCTATACAAATTGCTAAAACTGGTGGTTTTATATCAATAAAAAATAGATATAATCATACGATTAATAATCCAGATGCAACATTTAATAATAATCCTGATAATATAATATCTGGGTTAACGGCATCGTTGCAGAGTAAGTTTAGTGTTAATTTTATGACATCTGAAGCAAAGATGCCGGATAATTATCGGTTAATAAATGGTCAATTATGTAGGTTTAATTATGAAATAGATAATGTATACTTTGATGAAAAATATTATTTTACTGGTTCTGAAATAACACCTTTGAAAACAAGTTATGAGATAATGTTAGATTGGGTTGTTTTAGATGTTCGGAACGGAAGTATAAGAAGTGTAGTTAAAGACAGTGTATTGATCAGAGATGAACCAGAAGTATTACAAAACGAAATATCAAACAATAAAATACAAATAAAGAAGGATATTGAAACTGGTGAGACAATAGTAAATTTAATAAATGAAAACAGAGATGTAGGGGAATTGTGTAGGGTCAAAAAAGGATGTATAACAAGTTTGCATTTGTATAAAGCGGAGATTCTTGCCCCAAGATTTTTGGCTTTTAATCATGTGTTAAGAGAATTATATGCTCCAAAGTTGCGTATAATGAAGTACGCGTGTTTTAGAAATGCTGAGATGCTCGAAAAATTATGGATACCAGAATTAACAAATATGGGGAGCAGTTGTTTTATTGGAAATAAATGTTTGATGAGATTGGACGCTCAAAGATTAAAGTTAATGGAAATGGGGTGTTTTGCTGAAAATGAAATTCTCACAGTGTTAAATATACCGGAATTAGAAAAAATGGAAAATAATTGCTTTATGCATAATAGCGGGCTAAAGGAGCTACAAGCACAGAAATTAAAAGTTATGGGTAATGCATGTTTTTGCAAAAATAGAATTTTTGAGAAACTATTTGCGGCAAAATTAACAGATATGGGTGACGATTGCTTTGAATGTACGGAAGAGATAAAGGAAATAGATGTGCCAAAATTAAAGAAAATGGGGAATGGTTGTTTTAGACATAGTAAAAATATCGAAAAATTAAATGCTCCAGAATTAGAAGAATTGGGAAACTGTTGTTTTTCAAATAACAAGTCCTTTAGAGAATTGTGTATATCGAAATTAAGAAAAACAAAATATATGCCTGAATGCATGCGTCGTTTTTTTAACAAGCAAAAATTTAAGCAAGCAATAACAGATATATTAAGTTTGTCAAAGACTCTTGATATAAAAGAATCTTGGCTACCACAAAGAAGAAAGTGATGTTTGTATTGTGAAATTGTATTTCGTTTTGCCAGCACCCCACAACCATTTTGAATAAAAAGACCTGTTAGAGCAGATTTTTATTAGTTTTATAAGATTGTTGTCGGTTCGAATGTTTTTAGCGATTTATAAGTAGTTCGAAAGTGTGTTTGAGAAGACAAAAAATCGAATTTTAACTTTCGAACTCGTGAAACTATTGGAAAATATGAGAATTTTTGCTCTTGTTCAAAATCTGTTTAATGTGGTTGGGGCGCACGGATTCGAACCATGATAAAGAGAACCAAAATCTCTTGTCCTACCATTAGACGACACCCCAAAAACAGTGTGGATTATAGTAGTTTTTCGCCTTTTTGCAATAATAAAATAATTTTTGTTGTTTTAGGACTTGATTTTTAATTGTTAAAAATTATAATAATTGTCGATTTTAATAAAGTATAGGGGGCAAATATGGCGCATAAAGAATTGGCTTCGTTAATGTGGAAAAATATATTGTCGTTCGCGAAGTTGTCTGAACGCATAAACCGTAGTCAGATGTCTTTTAACGATTATTCCCGGACCCAGATGCAGTTGTTGATTCGTCTGTACCTTGGGGGACGGGTGCGGTTGAAAGATTTGGCGGCGCGCGAATTTGTGCCGGCGCCGAATTTATGTACGGCGTTTCGTAAAATGGAACACGATGGTTTGGTTGTGCGGGCGGTTGATGAAGATGACCGCCGGAATACTTGGTATTCGGTTAGTGAACGCGGGGCCCAGGTTGCCGGTCAAATTATCGAAATGTTACATAACGCAATTTGTGAAATGTTCAAAGATATTGACAAGAAAGATGAAGAAGAATTGATTCGTTCTTTTAAAACTATGAACGAAATTCTTTCGAAAATGGAGAATAAAAATGCGTAAATTTTTGGGGTGTCTTTTTGCGCTATACGCCGGATTTTGCCGTATAGACGGTTTTGCGATGGATTTATCTTTGAATGATGCGGTGCAAAAAATTACCGCCGAATCACACGATTTGAAAAAGGCCGATGCCAATGTAAAAAAAGCCCAGGCGTCATTGGATGTGGCAAATTCGAATCGGTGGTTTAATATCGAAGGTTCGGCATCGTATATGAATTTAATCAATGTGGAAAAGCCATTTGATTCGTTCAATGTTAAGTTGCCACCGGAACTTGGTGGATTGGTGCCGCAATTGGCCGGGGTGGAAAATATAGATGTGCCGGACAATATTTTTATGGCGGGTGTTACGGTAACACAGCCGATTTATACTTTTGGAAAAATTGGTAATGCGGTTGACAGTGTGCGGAATGCCATAAAAATGAGTGAATATAGCAAAGAAATGGTTTTGCGCGAAGTGCGCTATGCCGCGGTGGATTTGTATTGGACCGCAAAAATGACCGATGAAATTGTCGAAATTGCACGGAAAAATTTGAATGACGCGGTGTCGGCAAAAAAGAAACTGACCGGGGCAGGGCGCGCGAATCGCGGCAACTTGGTTAAAATTGAATCGGATATTGCAACAAAAGAAATCAATTTGTCTGATGCCGAATTTAATCGTGATACGGCGCACAGAATGCTAAAAATTTTGGCAGGAATTGATATTGATGAACCGTTAAATTTGACCGATGAATTCCCGGAAAATTTCCCGGAAATGGGAAATAAAAAACTTGGCAATACACCGGAATGGCAGGTTTTAGACCAGCAAGTAAAAATGTATGAATCCAAGGCATCGGCACAACGCGCCAATGGATATCCAACACTTGCGGCGGTCGGTTCTTATAACTATGTGACAATGGATAAAGATTTCAAAACTATGTTTAACAGTGATGCAACGCAATCGGCATATTTGGGGTTGGCGTTGAAAGTTCCGATTTTTAGTGGTGGTGTCAATCGGGCGAATGCCACAGTTGATGTGATGAACGCCGAAGCGGCGCGTCAAGATTTTGAAAAATCTAAAAAGATTACTTCGGAAAAATATACAAATGCGATAAAGCAATACAATCATTTGCGCGATAATCTAAAAGGTCTTGTCAATGCGCGAAATTTGGCGGCCAAGGCATATGGATTTTCACGCGATAGATTTGCGGCCGGACAAACATCGGCGGTGGAATTGGCGGATGTATCCAATGGACTTTATCAATTAGATATGGCGCTTCTTAATGCAAAATATAAAATTTTAATGTCGGCGGAATCGATAAAAAAATTGGGTGAATAAATATGAAAATATTTGGCAAAAAATTTAATGATAAAAAGGTAAAGAAAAACGTCTATACGGCGGTTTTAGGCGTATTGATACTTTGGTTTATATATCGTTTTGTTATGGTTGCGATTGAATCGCGTATGGATGTTTTTAATCCGGTGCGTGATGCAGAACAAAAAGGAATCGTTGTTGAAACAATTGTTGCGGAACAGAAAACGGGTATTATAAAAACGCCTCTTTCGGTTGAAAATAATCGCGCGTATGTTTCGGCGGGGCATCGGCGCGGCCTAAAAGTCGGACAGAAAGTTGGCGATGGTGAAATTGTCTATGTTGCAAATAGTTTAGATTTAGATACCGGTATGTATATCGTTAAAACAAAAAATGTTGATGATGGTGTTGCGTTTGCCGAGGCAGAATGCAACGGTTTTTTTGTTCCGACATATGCGGTGCGCGAAGGTGTAATTATGCGTGCAGAATCGGGTGTTGTGGCCGCCGTTCCGGTTAATGTAAATGCGGGTGATTCAGATTTTTCTTGTGTTACGGGTGATATCAAAGATGGCGATATTATCGTCCTGTCCAAGGTTGTTTCCGGACAAAAAATAAATATTCAAAGCAAATAAAGGCGGGGTGCGGATATGTTAAAGTTTTTTGTAAAAAGGCCGGTTACCACAGTTATGTTTGTGTTGCTGTGGGTTGTGTTGGGAATTGTCGCGTTTCCAAAAATGAATGTGGAACGCACGCCGGCGCTTGATTTTCCGATGGTTACCGCGACCTTTGTTTATCCGGGGGCGGCGCCTGTGGAAATTGAATCGCAGGTTATAAAGAAAGCCGAAGACGCAATTTCCCAAGTTCCGGAACTTAAAAAAATTACATCCCAGGCGTTTGAAAACGGTGGCTATGTGATGGCGGAATTTAATTTGGGCGTCAATGTTAATGACAAGGCAAGCGAAGTTAAATCAAAGATTGATGCACTTGCTTCGGAATTTCCGTCTGATTTGAAACAGCCCGTTATTGAAAAGTTAAATCCGTTACAGACATCGGTTGTCGATATCGTGCTTTATGGTTCGTCGTTGCGTGACTTACAAGAATATGCCGATAATACACTTGCCAATAAAATTACATCAATTAATGGTGTCGCAAGTGTGTCGGTGTTTGGTGGTGAAAAACGCGCGATTCGCGTTGCGCTAAATCCGGAAACTATGGCGGCATACGGTATAACGATTATGGATGTTGTGTCGGCGATGGGGGCGAATAATATAAATGTGCCGGGTGGAAAGATAGAGGTTGGTGCCGATTCATCCAATGTCCGTTTTATCGGTGAATTTGAATCTGTGGATGCAATTAAAAATTTGCATATAACGACCGCCGAAGGGCAAAGGTTCAAACTTTCCGACGTCGCGACTGTTACTGATTCGGCGCGTGATATTGACACAGGTGCGCGGTTTAATGGTTCAGATGTTGTTATTGCGTCGGTTGTAAAGGCGTCCGATGGTAATGCGATAAAGGTTGCACGCGCGTTGAACAAAAAGTTGCCTGAATTTAATGCCGACCTGAACGCGCGGTTTCCTGGTGCCAAGATGGAGATAATTTCTGATTCTTCGATTGTCATTTCAAACGAAACATCGGGAACCATAGTTGGAATTTTAATCGGTGTTATATTTACTATTTTGGTATTGCTGGCATTCACGCGAAATTGGCGTTCAACCATTGTTGCGGGCGTCGTGATTCCGGCGTCGTTGATTGCGGGACTCTTCTTTGTTAATGCAAGTGGTTTCACGATAAATGTTATGACATTGTTGGCGTATTCGTCGGCACTGGGGACATTGGTGTCGAATGCGATTATCTTGATAGAATCGGCGTTGCAAGAAATGCGAAATGGAAAATCGGCGGAAAATGCCGCAATTGACGGAACAAAAAAAGTTGCTGTGTCCGTATTGGCCGGTGTCGGAACAAATGTTGTTGTGTTTTTACCGCTGGCGTTTATGGGCGGAATTGCCGGTAAATTTATGACACAGTTTGGTATGACGGTTGTGTATTTAACTTTGCTATCGTTGGTGTTTTCGTTCACACTAACGCCGATGATGATTGCAAAGATTTTGCGCATAACCAAAGAACGGCATATTTCGATAAATATGAATAAAAAATCGCTCATGCAAAAGTGGTTTGCATATCAATATAAACATTCGGGACGCGTGATATTGTTTGCGGTTCTTACTTTGGTGGCAAGTGCGATGCTGATGCGCTTTACGGGAAATGAGTTTAGTCCGTCAACAGATGCAAACGAAATAAATATTACCGCGCGTGCGCCGATGGGTGCGACATACGAAAAATCTCAATCCATTGCGCGTGATATTGAAAAAGTTTTATCCGACTTTTCTGAAGTAAAATCGTCATCGGTTAAAATTGGTGAACGCGGATTACAAAATATTGCGGTCAAAATTAAATTGGTTGATAAAGGTCGGCGTCGGCACAGCGATAAAGAAATCGCGCGTCAAATTTTACCGGAACTTTCGAAAATCCCAGATGCGGAAATTCAAATTCGTGCAGGCGAAGGCGTGTCATCATCAATTTCGTCTGATATTGTTTTGAATATACATGGTGATGATGATACGCTGCGTCAAGAATATGCTGTGCGTGCATTAAATGCGATAAATAATATACCCGAAGTTCAAACCGCGGTCTTTGCACAACAAGTGCCAGGCAATGAAACAAGATTTATTCCGGACCCAGAGCAAATGGATTTTTGGGGAATAAAGAATTCGTATGCTGGGGCGGCACTGCGAACGGCGCTTTATGGAAATGATACTTACAAATACAAAGAAAACGGTGAAGAATATCCAATCGTGTTGGAATTTGCGCGGCCGTTCAAGAATCAAAAAATGTTTGAAAATGTCCTTGTGAATTCGCAAAAGGGTATGGTTGCGTTGTCGCAAATTGGAACGATAAAGACCGAACCAGCGACACCAAATATTTACCGTTTGGATAAAAGTCGTATTACAGAAATCGATATCAATATTGGAAAGTCAACAAGTGGACCCGTGCAATCAAAAATAGTTTCTGAACTGAATAAAATGGATTGGAAACAGGGCTATGGATATTCTTTTGGCGGTATGGCGGAAATCCAAAGTGAAACGACGGGCGAAATCGGAACTGCGTTTTTGTTGGCAACTGTTTTAACCTTTATGTTATTGGCCGCGATTTTGAATTCTTTGATTCACCCGCTTACCATTGCGACATCTATTATTACAAGTTTCGCCGGCGTGTTTATATTGCTGTTTTTATCGGGTGCATCGACAAATGTTGGTGCGATGCTTGCGTTTGTTATGTTGGTTGGCTTGGTTGTGAACAATAATATTTTGGTGTTGGAACCAACGATAAATAAAATTAGCAAAGGCGAAAATATAAAACTTGCGTTGTGGACAGAACTGAATAATAAAAAGAATATGGTGCTTATGACATCTATTGCGGTTATGGCGGGTATGTTGCCGCAACTGTGGAGTGCCGACGGTATGAAGCGTGCGATGGCGGCGGTTATGATTGGTGGTATGTTGGCATCGCTTATTTGGACATTTACACTAACACCGGCGTTGTTCTTTGCGATGGAAAGATTGCGCCAAAGATTAAAAGGAAAAAAGTAAAATGGTAAAAGAAATTAGATTTTGTAAGCCCGAAGGTGACTATTGGTTCTTAAGTCCATTGGCGGCGTTTCCAATAAAGATGTCCGTGGATGGTAAAAATTTTACTTTTCCAACGGTGGAACATTATTACCAGGCAATGAAATTTTATGTACAGGATCCACGTTTTCGTATTATTTTGAATCAAGATGACCCCGATGCAGCACGACTTTTAACAAAGGAACCTGAATATAGAGATGGACGCAGGAAAAATTTTGACCAACGAAAATATATTATTATGGAGTGCGGTTTGCGTGCAAAGTTTGCGCAAAATCCCGATGCGGCGGAAATGTTAAAGAACACAGGTGATGCGATTCTAATCAAATCTTGTCCGGTGTGTTATAAATGTGGTTTTGGTGAAGGCAGTGGTGAAAATCGTATAGGAAAAGTTTTAATGCGAATTCGTGCGGAACTTTCAAAATAGAAAGAGCAAATAAAAAACGGGGCGTTTTGCCCCGTCTTTTAACGCGCAACTGCGCCATACAATTTATCGTGATGTTTATAATTTTGTAATTTGAATCCATTTGCCGCATTCCATGCAAGCATACCTTTCCAATTTTCATCAGGTATTTCAACGGTTGGTAATTGATAAGGCGTGCGCTTAATTTGTTCGCGCATTTGTGGAATGTGATTTTCATAAATATGCGCATCGTGTAATTCACCTTTAAGGATTCCTGGTTTTAATCCGGCCTCTTTGGCATAGAGCATAAGCAACAACGCATACGATGCAATGTTATATGGCACGCCAAGGAACATATCGCATGAACGTTGTGTCCATGTAAGGTTTAACCGGTCATTATCAAGTAATAAGTTGTAGGCAAAATGACATGGAGGTAATCCCATTTTTGATTCTTCCAATGGGTTCCAAGCAGATACGACCATACGGCGCGCTTTGTCATCTTTAACACGAATATCAGTTGGTAACCTAAGAACCCGCAAAATATCAGCGATTTGGTCAAATCCTGGTTTTTCATGATTAAAATTGTCTGTTGGGTCTTTTGCTATGTGCGCCGTGTCAAATTGATACTCACCACCAAAATGCCGCCATTGAAAACCGTATACGGGTCCTAAATCACGTTCGTTGTCTATGCATCTGTTCTCGATTTCTTTCTTTTCTCCTTCTGTTGGTTCACGTCCAAAGGTTTCGGGAAATTCTTTGATTGTTAAATTATATACCGGTTCCCATTTGGGTTTACTGGCCCATTTGTTCCATATGTTACAGCCACGGTCTTGCAACCACCTTTTATCGGTAATCCCTTTTATAAAAAATTCAAGTTCTGTTGCAATGTTTGTAAGTCCCATTTTTTTTGTTGTTATTAACGGAAATCCCATATCCATATCGTGAACAAATATTTCGCCTGCGGCGACACGGATTACTTTTTCTCCTGTGCGATTTTCGGACCATTTTCCTGTTTCTAGGATATGGTTACAAATATCTAAATATGCTTTCATTCCTTTTCCTTTTAGTTAAGTTGACAATCGGAATATACAGTATTCTATATTTGTTTGCAAATAATTTTTCGGGCTGATATAATGCCGCAAATAGGGGAATATTATGTTAAAACCGGTTAATGTTGTTTTGTTTGATTTTGATGGAACGCTGTCTTGGCCTGATTCGAATATGTCTTTTGGACGTTATTGTTTTCGGCACAGTTTGCGGCCTTGGCTGTTTTTGCCGTTGATTGGTGTGTGCTTTGTTGCACGGTTGTTTAATCGTGGCGGACTTTGGTGGCGGAAAAATATACGCCGGTTTATAACCGCCGATATGGTAAAGAAATTTGTTCCGAGATTTGTTCGTGAACATATTCGTAATCGGTTTGGCTGGGTCGCCGAAAGGATTGAGTATGAACGTGCGCGCGGAAATAAAGTTTTATTGATTTCTGCATCGCCGGATTATTTAGTGAATAAACTTGTGCGCGATTTACCGTTTGATGCGGTGATTTGTTCAAAAATGGATGCGATGAAACCGTGGAGATATGATTTCCTTTGTTGGGGAAATAACAAAGTTATTGCGATGGACGAATGGGCGGTGGCGCATAAATTTATTCCGCATGTCGTGCGTGCATATTCGGACAGTAAATCTGATTTACCAATGATGAACATTGCCGATGAGCAAATATGGATAAATCCGAAAACAGGAATGCCAAGGAAGTGTTAGTGTAAGTGGTTAGTGTTAGCAGCGTCAATACCGCATAAATCTGCGGTTTTTTTGTGTTTAGGGGTGGTATAAAAAAACCAAGGTTTTTTTTACACCACCACGGCGAAAAGTGCGAAATTTGTAATCTATTGTTTTTACTATGAAAAAATTTTTTGATTTTTTGAAAAAAGTGGTTGATTTTAAACCTTGGTTTTTGATACACTTTTAACAACGGATTTGTATGCAGATAAATCAAAGGAAGAAAGGGGAGGAAACCATGCGAATCGTTAGGAATTTATTTGTATTTATAACATGCGTGTTTGTGTGTGGAATCGCATGTGCGGAAACGACGGCAACAGACCGCAAAACCGTATCGTCCAAAGCGTATGTGGATACATCGGTTGAAACCAGGCAGGCCAAAATACCCGCGGCTGGCACTAATTCCGGCACACTTGGGACGGCGGTCGTCACATATACAACAACCGGAAACGGGACAATCGGTGAACGCGGAATATACGATAACCCAAGCGATTATACCGCAAACACAGATGCGAATAAATTGGTAACGGCATCCGCATTAAAGGGAAGTATATCAAGTTTGCCAACATTGACCACATCAAAATTGACCTGTGCGAACAGCCCAACATGCAGTTTATGGACGGTCCAAGATCAACAGGTATACGGTGACGAGAATAACAACAGTAACAACAATAATAGTAACAATAATAACAATGATTAAGATTTCAAAGTAACGGAAACGGGGGGAAAGGTAGCATGTTTAAAAGGGTATTGCTAACATCGATATTGGGCACGGTAATGACGATTTTTGGTGCGGTTGCGGAACCAACGGCAGAGGACCTTAAAACCGCATCATCCAAGGCATATGTTGACACAGCGGTTGCAACAAAACAGGTAAAGATACCCGCGGCGGGTCAAACAAACGGTGGTTCGGGTGAAACAGTAATGACGTATACCGTGAATGGTAATGGTGAAATTGGTGAACGCGGGTTATATAGTGATGCGAGTAGTTATAACCCCAACACAGATGGTGATAAACTTATAACTGCATCGGCCTTAAACGCCACATTTACAAATTTACCAACGACGGACACAACAAAATTGGAATGTGCGAATCAAGATTGCACCCTTTGGACCATCGTCGACCAAAGTGCGTATAGCATTTTGCCCGCGGGATACACACAGTTGGAATATATTGAATCCACGGGTACACAATATATTAATACGGGTATAAAATACAGAACAAGTGAACATGTAAGATATATTGCTGATTTTAAAATGAAAGATTACACCGTCTCTGGACTTTGGGGTGGAATGGGCGGCAGACGAACTGGAACCATATGGTTATATTCAAATCAATTTAGGATTTCTATGGGCGGAACAGTTTCGTCAAGTAGCCAGATAAGAATCCCTTTTGACACAAATCGACATGTGGTGACGTTTGATGCTGGTCTAACACCATCGGATGCAAACATTAGTTTGCTTTTTGATGAAGGTGTTTATGAAGCACCCTACACGTATATGGAAGATGATATAGGACGAGACAAAAACATAATGTTATTTACTGGATATACTGCTGACTACTCTCCTGCAAAAATGAAGGTTTATAAATTTCAAATTTATTTAGATAACGTGCTTGTCTTTAACGGTGTGCCAGCAAAGTCCGGAAACAGTGTTGGTATGTATGATACAGTTAGTGACACATTTAAACTTAACATCGGTACCGGTGAATTTACCGCTGGACCTGCAATAAATGTCTACATTCCCCAAGAACAACAATAGAAGAATATTAAAAAGATTGCATTTCTTCCAACCGCCGGATGCGTTCTTTAATCGGCGGGTGGGTTGCAAAAATTTCGGACATAAATGCGCGCGCCCGCATTGGGTTTGCTATACATATTGTTGCAATCGTCTTTTGTCCGTCCAGTTTCTTTATAACCGAATTTTCCGAAATCTTGCGCAGTGCATCCGCCAACGCCCGCGGGTTTCGTGTTATTTGTGCACCGCACGCGTCCGCCGCATACTCACGACGGCGTGAAATTGCCATACGCAAAATTGGCGAAATTGCGAAATTGAAAATAGTGAACGCCAACCACACCATCATTATAACCGCCGCGCCATTATTCTTTTCACTATCGTCGGAACGCACATACATCATATTGCGTGCCAACATATCCGCAATAAAGACCGTAACACCGATGCCCGTAATAATAAACATACTAAGCCGTATATCACGATTTCCAATGTGCGACATTTCGTGCGCGATTACACCCTCCAGTTCTAACCTATCCAATTTCTGTATAATTCCGCGCGTCAATGCAACCGTTGCGTCGCGCGGGCCGCGCCCAGTTGCAAATGCGTTGAGTCCAGTATCTTCGATAACATAAACCCGCGGTGTGGGCAATCCGGCGGCCAACGCAATATTTTCGACCGATTTATAAACATAGCGATAATCGGGGTCGGTGTCATTTATCTGTTTCGCGCCCGCCATATTCAGCATCATTGAATCACCAAACGCCCACGATACCAGCATCCAAATAACACACGCAACAATTGTCGGAATCGCGACCATCGTTGTCGTGTTTATCGCGTCATTTAATGGTTGCACGCACCAAACACCAAGGAAAACCAGTGCGATAAATATGATCGGAAACAAAACAACCAAAATCGCGGTCTTGATATTATTCGCGCGTATATGGTCATAAACAGTTTTGACTTTTTTCATAATAAAAATGCTATTAAAAAAAATTATTGGATTCAACAGATTTATTTTTCCCCGCAAATGTGATAAAATGTTAATACAATGAAGGGAAAAATATTCTGCTCTTTTATAATCTCGGGCTTGTTTTCGTCCGCGCTTTACGCGGGATTTTTGGAACCGGTAACCTTTCCAAAGGTTGCGGCCGACCTTTCTTTTGTTGACCGTATGGCACTAAATGCCGCCGGATATGAACCATATGAAAGCGAATATGATGAAAACGGAAAGTGCATTTCCGGGTGTTCGTATGTTCAAATGAATCTGGAAGATGAACTTTCGGCGATGGAACGCATAAATGCGATGGTCAAAAAGGACTTAGTTGAGAATTACAATTATACCGAAAACGATGACGGCACAATTACCGCACCGGAATACGTGGACGATGACGAAGAATACTATGACGAAGACGATTGGGAAATTCCTTTCCCGGATGACAATTCAATACAGGGTGGCGACTTTGTCGCGAACGCCGAATGCGCGGTGCGCAATAGCTCATTTGAAAATCACGCAATTCCGTATCGCAGTCCACTTGGGTTCATATCGTGTATAACATCGGGCTATGGAATTCGGCGTAACATAAATGGTCGCACAGGGGTGCATTACGCGATTGACCTGCGTGCGGCAATCGGAACGCCGATTTATGCGCCCGCGGCGGGAACGGTAACGGCGATTTATACGGGTGGAACGCGCTGCGGTCGCGGACTTAGCATCAGTCACGCGAACGGATATTCAACAAACTATTGTCACCTGAATCAGGTTTCCGTAAGCCGGGGCCAACAAGTTTCCGCCGGTTGTCTTATCGGTAAAACCGGAAATACCGGCGCAACCACCGGGCCACACCTGCATTATGCAGTAAAGAAAAACGGTTACTCTGTAAATCCTAAAAATTTTATCGAACCCGGGCACAAAATGTGTCACTAGTCATTATTTAACCTGCGGAATTTGACCGCAAAACTTCCGTTATTTATTGGCGTGCATGACACGATGTATGGCGAAAGCAAACTGTCGCGTACCCATTCTTGGAATTTGATACGCAATATTCCACTTGCGCCCGTGATGATTTTTGCGTTTTTCACGCCCGATGTTGCAAGTTCCATAATTTCATTCCACGATTGTTCGATTGTTTTCATATGCAAATCAAGTGTCGCACTTTCCGGCACATTTATCGGTTTTGGTATCCGCGTTGACAGGTGCAATTCGGTTCGCACACGCCGGCGCACATCATCATTGTCTGGTGAAAAATCTGCGCCAATCATATCAGAAATATCTCGGTCAGTAAGGTTTCGCATATTACTCTTTATCCTTTAACTTTTTCGCCCACCGGCCATCCGGAAAATTCAATTTCAACATTTCGGCGTAACCATCGGCTTGCTCGGTCAGGCCGATTGCGGTATATGCCTCGGTCAAACGATACATTGCTTCTTCGGGCATAACGGTTTCCGGCGCATCGGTAATAACCGATTGAAATTTTGTAATCGCACTTGCCCAATTTTCTTTGTGCATATCGTTGCGTGCGGAATACATAACCTTGCCCGCGATATAGTTTTTTAGGATATTGATTTTATTTTTTGCGTTTTCGGCATAGGGCGAACGCGGAAAACGGTCAACAATTTGCTGAAATTGTTGCAGGGCATACACCGACATACCTGGTTCTCGGCGAACATCGCTTACCTGGCGATAATAGCACATCCCGCGCAGGTAAAGCACATACGGAACATCCTTATGCCCCGGGTGAAACCGCATAAACCGGTCGGCGGTAAGAATTGCACCGGCAAAATCGTCGTCCAAGTATTGCGAATATGCCGCCATAATCAACGCGTCCGCCGACCACGGACTTGCCGGGTATTGGGTTTCCACCACCATAAATTTTTCGGCGGCATCGTCATAATCTTTTTTTTCAAATTCGCCGTATGCGTCGTCATACAATTCGGCAAGCGATTTATTTGTAATAATTTTATCGGCATCACCACTGCACCCGGCAACAATTGCGCCCAATAAAAGCGGTAAAAATAATTTTCTCATTTCTGTTTATTCCTGTCTTGATTTTGGTTATTCGTGTTTAGTATAATCCAAACTATGAAACTTGGCAAACATATTTTCGGCGTTGGTCTTATGACGGGAATAAGTCGCATATTCGGATTCGTTCGCGATATGCTGATTGCGCGTGTTTTGGGGGCGGGGCGGTTGTCCGATATTTTTCTTGCCGCGTTCAAGTTGCCGAATTTATTTCGTGATTTATTGGGCGAAGGCGCGCTTTCCGCAATTTTTATTCCAATGTATGCGGATTCAAAGCACGATGAACCATTTGCAAAAAATGTTTTTTCTTGGTTGATGGTCGTGCTGCTTGGCATAACCGTGGTTTTTGAAATCTTTATGCCATTGGTTGTGTGGATTTTGGCACCTGGGTTTGCAGATGTGCCGGGCAAGATGGAATTGACGGTCGTCATATCGCGCATAATGTTTTTCTATGTAATATTCATTTGCGCGGCGGCGTTTTTAAGCGCGGTATTGAACGCTTTTTCGCAATTTATGCTTGCGGCGTTTATGCCGGTTTTATTAAACATTATGTTGATTGGCGCACTATTGTTTTCGATGTACATTGGCGCATCGGATACCGTTCTATACATAATGGCGGGAACGGTCGTTTTGTCCGGGATAATTCAGTGCTTGGTCCTAATGTCGCGAATACGGCGAAAACATTTTGGTTTGCGCCTTGTAATTCCACGATGGACACCGGCAATAAAGACAATGTTCAAACGTTTCGGTGTCAGTATTATTGGCAATGGATTTTATCAGATAACGATTATCATTGGAACTTTGGTGGCAAGTTTTGAAAGTGGCGCGGTGTCATGGCTGTATTATTCCGATAGAATTGTTCAATTGCCGTTCGCAATGATTGGCCTTGCGGTTGGAACGGTTTTAATGTCGTCAATATCAAATGCGTTGGCCGAAAAAAATATGCGCAGTGTTCATATTCAACAGAATTCTTCGATGCGCCAATCAATGATGCTTATTATGCCATGCGTTGCGGGGTTGTTTGTTTTGGCGGAACCGATAATTAAATACTTGTTTGAATACGGCGCATGGACGTCGCATTCCACACACGCGGTCGCGGTCGCAATAATGATTCAGGTTTTTGTTTTGCCTGCCATGCTGGTCAGCCAGATTTTCAGTAAAACCCTCTATGCGTCCCAAGATGTCAAAACACCGGTCAAGACAAGTATTGTATCGCTTGGCATTGCGTCGGCGATATATTTGGGACTGTTTTGGTTTGTGGGTTATTTGGCGATACCAATCGGCGTGGTGGTCAGTGGTTATGTGAAAAATTACCTGCTTGCGCGCGCATGTCGTCGCCGCGGGCTTAGCAAGATTGATGGTCGAACGGTTCGTGCAATTTGCGTGTTTGGACTGCTTGCGGGCGCATTGGGATTTGGATTATGGTTTGTGCCGATACACAGTATTTTTGCATTGTTTATTGCAATCGCGGCCTATGGAATTGTCTATATGCCAATCGCATTTTTGATAAATCGTAAAATATAAAATAAAAAGTTGAAACCACCTTTTTTATATGGTATAATACCGTCATAAAGAATGTAAAATGTAAGGAGTAATCAATGAAGAAATTGGTATCTTTGGCGGTTTTAACTGCACTGGTCGCGGGGTGTGCGGATTTGTCCCAAACAAGTGGAACAGATTACGGTTCTGATGGCATCGGCGAAGAAACATTAACAACAGAAACAAAAACCACGACGGCACCGGAAACAGATAATTCTTATTTGCTTGCGGCGGCACCGCGCTACTATGTTGGTAATGCGTACAAGGTCGAAGATATTCAATACATTCCGGCCGAAGATTTTACTTATAACCAGGTTGGCATGGCCGGCATAATTCCAACTGAATTGAACGGCACGAAAACAAGCAACGGTGAAACATACAACATGAACCAAATGTTGGCGACAAGTAAAACTTTGCCGCTTCCCACTATTGCCAAGGTTACAAATTTAGAAAATGGTGAATCGGTTGTTGTTCGTATAAACAATCGTGGGCCATTCGTGAACACGCGTATTATGGATCTGTCTGCGGCGGCGGCGGAAAAACTTGGTATAACCAACCAATCCAAGGTCCAGGTTCAGGTTATGCCGGAACAAACAATGCTGGTAAAAACCGCAACGGTTGGCAAAACCGCGGGGGCGACGGTGGTCCAAGAACCGGTCGCGAAACAGGAAACAACCGTGGAAACGGCAACTGTGACACCGGCACCGGTTGCGTCTGGCGATTACAGTGTCCAAGTTGCGGCTTTCTATGCCGAAGACAGTGCGAATACATTATTGCAAAAAATGCGCAACTATGGCGATGCAATTGTCGTCAAAGAAGGCGATATGTACAAGGTTCGTATAGTGAATCTTGATGCCGCGGGTGCGCGTCGTGTGATTGATGCGTTGCGTAACAGCGAAGGTATGGCGCCGGGTCTGTTAAAGAATGGCCGCTGGATAAATGCCGACAGCATCTAAAAAGTTTGTGTGTACCTCCGAATCCCCGTCGCAAGATGGGGATTTTTTTATTCACTTTTGAAATATGTGTGCTATGGTTAGTGGTATGAGCAAGACATATTCTGGTTTTATCGCCATTGTTGGGCCAACAAATGCCGGCAAAAGCACCCTGTTGAATCAAATCATGGGGCGCAAGGTATCAATCGTTTCGCATAAGGTTCAAACCACGCGAACGAACCTGCGTGCGATAAAAATGGTTGGCGCGCGTCAGTTGATATTCGTTGATACACCGGGAATTTTTCGCGCGGCGCGTCGGCTTGACCGCGCAATGGTTTCCGCGGCGATGACGGCACTTGTCGACGCGGACGCGGTTTTGCTGATTATTGACGCAACACATGGAATTACCGATACGGTACGCGGGATAGTTGAAAAAATTCGTGAACATAAAAACCTGTTTGTTGCGTTAAATAAAACGGACGCGGTAAAGAAAAGCGATTTATTGCCCATCGCGGCGGAACTAAACGAAATGGCCGATTTTCGTGAAATCTTTATGATTTCCGCCATGAAAAACGATGGTGTCGCCGAAATGCTGGCGTCGATGGCAACCGTTATGCCGGAATCGCCATATTTGTTTGACGCGGCGGACGCAACCGATGTGCCGGATAATTTATACCTTGCGGAATTGACGCGCGAAAAGGTTTATCGATTTGTTCACCAAGAATTACCGTATCACATAAACGTTGTAACGGAACGCGTGGATGTTGATGACGCGGGTGTTTTGGATATTTATCAAAAAATTGTTGTTGCAAATGATGCGCATAAAAAGATTGTTATCGGTCGGGGCGGTGCGCAACTGAAGAAAATTGGGACGGCGGCGCGTCATGATATCCAAGATCAATGGGGCGTAAATGCGCGACTTCACCTGTTTGTACGCGTTGAACCCGATTGGGAAAATACCGCCGAAAACTACACCGACCAAGGTTTAGAGTTTAAGAAATAAATGCTGCACACATCAGATTTTGATTTTGAATTACCGCCGGAACTAATCGCATCGCACCCATTGGAACGCCGCGACGCATCCCGCATGTTGGTTGTAAATTCCCCTCTGGCCAGAGGGGTGGTGGGTGAAACCCACCGGGGTGTCGCACTTTCCGATAAACATATTCGGGATTTTTTGGATTATTTGCAGCCCGGTGATGTTGTTGTCTTTAACAATTCGCGCGTTATTCCGGCGCGGTTTGACGCAATAAAAAGTTCCCCTCTGGCTAGAGGGGTGGCGTGTGAAACCCGCCGGGGTGTCGCGCACGAAATCACATTGCACACCGCGGTCGATGATAAAACTTGGTGGGGGTTGTGCCGTAAATTTAACAAAATAAAGGTCGGCGACACATTGACGATGACGGACGGAACAACGATAACCGTCAAAAAGAAAGACAGCGAAAGCGGCCTGTTGTTGTGCTTTAATTGCGATAATGTTTTTGATGTATTGAATCGCGTGGGCAAAATGCCACTGCCGCCGTATATGAAGCGCGAAGCCGAAGTTGCCGACAGCACGCGTTATCAAACGGTCTATGCCGATCCGTTGGGGTCAATGGCGGCGCCGACGGCGGGGTTGCACTTTACCGATGAATTGATGAACGAAATTGAAAATCGCGGCGCACAAATTGTAAAGATAACTTTGCACGTTGGCGCGGGAACTTGGATGCCGGTCAAGACCGAAAATTTGTCTGAACATAAAATGCATAGTGAATGGTTCTGTATCACGCCCGACCAAGCGGACATAATCAACAATGCCACGCGGGTAATCGCCGTTGGCACAACATCCTTGCGCGCCCTTGAATCCGCCGCAAGTTCCCCTCTGGCCAGAGGGGTGGCGGGTGGAACCCGCCGGGGTGTCGATTATAAAACATTACCAGCAAATCAAAACCTAAAACAACGCGCGCGCGACCTGCGTAAAGCGGGCAGTTTACCCGAAGCGTTATTGTGGCGTGCAATAAGCGGTAAAAAAATTAACGGATTAAATTTTAATCGTCAAACAGTAATCGGTAATTATATTGTTGATTTTTTCTGTCCTAAAACCGGTCTGGTAATTGAAATAGACGATAAATCATCACATGATATCAAAGGTGCATACGACGAAAAACGCGAAAATTTTTTGGTTTCTTTGGGGCTTACAACATTGCATATTTCCGCCGCGGATATTTTGAAAGATGTATCAAACGTTGTCGATATGATATCGCGACACCCCGGCACTTCGTGCCACCCCTCTAGCCAGAGGGGAACTTGCTTTGGTTTTCAAACAAAGCATTCCGAAGATGCCAAAAATTCCCCTCTGTCGGAGGTGGCGGCGGCAACATCGACACTCAGTTCCCCTCTGGCTAGAGGGGTGGCGGGTGAAACCCGCCGGGGTGTCGCTTCACTTATCGCACCTGAATATGACAACACAGTTACAACAGAACATAATTCGTATTGTGATGATGCCCAAAATTCCCCTCTGGTGGCTAGAGGGGTGGCGGGTGAAACCCGCCGGGGTGTCGCCCCACGTATCATGCCGTTTTGTGGAACGACGGATATTTTCATCACCCCAGGTTACAAGTTCCGCGCGGTCGATGTACTGCTAACGAATTTTCATTTGCCCAAAAGCACACTCTTTATGTTGGTGTCGGCATTTAGTGGACTTGAGCAGATGAAAGCCGCATACGCCCACGCCGTCGCCGAAAAATACCGCTTTTTCAGTTACGGCGATTGTTGTTTATTGTTTAGAAAGGATTCGTCATATGATTAATGCAAAAAATGTCACACTAGCTCAAGACAGAACACAGAAAAATTTATATGCCGGGACACCATTTGGATATGCGGCTCATTTCGGTGTATGGTTTGATGATAAAGACAATAATTATATAAGAACAAAAATAAAAACACATAAATTATGGGGTGCCGCTGTCAAAAATCACCTAGATATTGGAGTTGTAGGCGTTTTTTTGTCAAAATTTTTGTCTGACCCACAGTGTCCGGACGGTGTACGAAAATATATAGAGGTTTTTACGGCGCACATGAAAGGAATACATGATAGCCAAGATTCAGGCGATTGGACCCAAGCACTTCTATGGTTAGAAGAGAGGGAAATGACAGTCCGAAGAGAATATACAAGTAATTTGGATCAATTTGTCAGAGAGTTATGGTACGACAAAGCAGACGAAGGGAGATAATTAACATGTCACTAAAATTTTGTCTTTTAGCAACTGATGGAAATGCGCGGCGGGGCGCGGTGGAAACCGCACATGGAACTTTTCAAACGCCCGCGTTTATGGCGGTTGGAACGGCCGCAACGGTCAAGGCACTGACCATGGACCAAGTGGCGGCGACGGGAACCCAGGTTATTTTGGGCAACACATATCATTTGATGATGCGCCCCGGTGGCGATTTGGTGGAACAAATGGGCGGCCTGCATAAATTTAGCGGTTGGCATGGGCCAATTTTGACCGACAGTGGCGGGTTCCAGGTTATGTCGCTTTCGAATTTGGTAAAGATGCGGGAAGACGGCGTGGAATTCACTTCGCACATTGACGGCGGAATTAAACATTTCTTGCGCCCCGAAGATTCCGTTCATATTCAACATAAACTAGATTCGAACATTACGATGGTTTTGGACGAGTGTTTGAAATTGCCGACAACGCGTGCCCGCGCCGAGAAAAATGTTGATATGGTTACGCGTTGGGCGCGCCGCAGCAAAGATGCATTTGTTGACCGCCCCGGATATGGAATTTTCGGCATTGTTCAGGGTGCGGATTACACGGATTTACGCGAAAAATCTGCACGGGACCTTACGGCAATTGGTTTTGACGGGTATGCAATTGGGGGCCTTGCGGTCGGCGAACCACAAAGTGTTATGTTTGATATGATTGCGACGGTTGCGCCAATGTTGCCGACGGACAAACCGCGTTATTTAATGGGTGTTGGAACACCACTTGATATATTGGGCGCGGTCGAACGCGGTGTTGATATGTTCGATTGTGTTATGCCAACGCGTGCGGGCCGTACCGCAATGGCATTTACGCGCCATGGCACAATGAATATGCGCAACGCAAAATATCGCGACGACAGTGCGCCTTTGGATGACAAATGCGGCTGCCCGGCATGTAAACTTTCACGTGCGTATTTGCACCACCTTATAAAGTGCAATGAAATTTTGGGTGCAACCCTGCTTACCGGGCATAACCTTTGGTTCTATCAAGACCTGATGCGCGGCATCCGCGAATCAATAGAGCAGGGCCGCTTTGCCGAGTTTAAGGCAGAGTTTATAAAAAATTATACCGGTGCATAAAAAACTGGACAAAGCAAAGTGTTATGCTATTATGCACGCAAAAGGACACGATTATGAGCAAGGCATTTGTTGTTGAATGGGACCCCGTGAATTATAACGGCCCCATAATTGGTAAAATTGATTATTATGGTCGTTATTGTTATTATGATGACCCGCGAAGAAATGAATGTAATTTTGCGTTCAATTGGTTTGGCGTGCTGCACAAATGTTCTTACCTTGTGAACAGTGCGTACGAGGCCAAGGTTTTGACCCGTTTATTGAACCGTGTTTCAAATTTCCAAATATATTGTACCGTTTATGATAAAATTAATAACAAAAATAATAATCTCGGCACAAGTTTATACAACTTCAAAAAAGAAATTGAAACTTTGGGAAATGAAGAGGACCGTGCATGGTGGATGTATTTTTATAATCGTCCCGAAAGCCAAGATATTCGCAAAGATATTCCATTCGATATATCCGAAATAGATACCAAGCAACCATTAAAACTGGGGTCATGTTTTTTCTATGAACAATATAAAATGTATGACGAAAATGGCCATCCATTATATTTGGCGGTGGCTGTTGAAAGAAAAAATGATGGCACGGAAGATGCCGACTTGTTTAATTACAATGTAAAATTTATTGGTTCGGGGCAACCATTACCCAAACAATGGCAACCTGTTTCATTGTGTTATGATGGGGCGTGTTATAATCAGAAATCCATTAAATATAAACGCGAACACGCGGCCGAGTATAAAAAATATGCCAATCACATTAAGGAAAAAATAACGAATCCAGATTATAAAAAGAATTTTGAAACATATACTTATAAAGAAGAACTAGAGTGGGAACCCAGTGATTGTCCGGTTATAAGCAGAGGGTTGTCTTGTCCTAGGGCTTGGCGTGCATGGGGCGTTGGAAAGTTAGAGTGTTGGGGTGGTCGCTCTTGTCAGTTCTACAAAACTAGCTATCGTACCATACATCATGATGGCAAGACAATATATAATAGATTTCTAAATGTTTTCGGACAAGAAATCGCAGAACTGGTTAAGAATGGTAAATTTGGAAAACAACATTGGTCCATGATGCCAGATTTTTCGGACCCAGAATTTATACAGAAATTTAATAAATATAAAGTTGGCTCAACTCTTCATTTCTTTGATGATGAAGGTTATATTCGAAACCGTCAAATGCATTTGAACGGTACACTGGGGCATATAAAATATTGGGCGCAACGTCCTGATTTTGACGTTTTGCGATTTGTATATTGTGGTAATGTTCATACAATATCAAGCCTGAACACAAAAACGGAACAAATTGAACCCGAAGTCACGGAAGATCCGGCAATATTCCCAACGGATTTAAAAACAAGATTGTTGTGGAGTAATATGGGTCGTATAGAATTCCCAACAATATATATGAAAAGCCCCGGGACCACAAGAATAATAAACAGCGATATCGGCGTTGCCTATGATTTTGTTGACGAAGATGCAGGCATATATTATGACTATACAGAGACCCGTGTAAAATACAAAAAAACAAAATCAAAAGATGAATTAGAAACTACATACAAATTCCCATATCCATGGAAAGATTTGGGGTATAATTTGGACTATTTGATGGATGATGTGCAAGATATGCAGCAGGATGGTAATCTTAAATGGGAACCATCAAAATTATTTTCCAAAGATGTCACAGATATGGAAATAGAAGTTATGCGTGCCAATGTTGATTATAATGGTATAATGGTATTAAATCCTAAAAAAATGTCCCCAATCAAATGCGACCATTATGAGATACGAGAATCACGATATGATTCATACTTTCTTGTTTTATCGCGGGATCAAAAAGGGCAGGTTTCGGATGGTATTACCTGTTATTTAAAAAATATTTTGTTGTTTAATAAAGCCGGACAAGTATCTGGTGTTATTCACACCGATTATGTCGATGAAATACTTCCGCATATAATTGCCACTAACCAAGAAAAACACATGTAATAAAAAATCAACAGGCATGCAAAATTGCCTGTTGATTTTATTTTGTAAATGTTAAAGAATCCAATCGTAAAACGAAAGGATTCAACATGGCAAAGAAAAAAGAAATCGAAGTAATCGACCGCGGTGGTGCGAAAACCGTCGCAAAGAAAACATCTGTGGTGACACATGCGAAACGCATCTTTATCATCGTTTCGATAATATGGCTTGCGTTCGTGGTGTGGTTCCCGTTGCATGTCAAAAACAAATATTCTGATTCAATAAAGCAGTCAACCGTTGTTGCAATTTTCTATGACTTGCAACGCAATGTCGCGGAACAATACGAACGAATGCTGAACGGAATTAAAAACGCGATAAATCTTGAAAAGCCCGTTGCGATTGCGATTGACAAGGTTAAAATGGTTGAAAATCAGGTGAACAAAGTAACCGACACAACATCCAAAGCCAAAGAACAAACCGCAAAGGTAAAGGAACAAACATCCGGTGTGCGGGGCCTAACGGGACTTGCCAACCGGTTTGGAATCAATACTGACGCGGTCGATAACGCGTTGAATACCGCGGACGGTGCGGTGGATAAAGCAAATGCGGCCGTTGATCGGGTTGATAATGTCGCAAAAATGGTAAATGAAAAACTGGACGGCGTTGAAAAAGAACTGACCAAAGTGACGCAGTTAGAGGTTGATAAAGTAATCGATGCCGCAATCAAAAGCCAAATGGATTCGGCCGTTGCGATGCTGTTCACGAAATATGATTTGAAACATGTGTACCCGTGGGAACCGTCGTCTTGGCCAACCGCGCGCAAAATTTATCGTGAATTGGTGAATTCTAATTTGGACTTTGTTCAGACGATCATCAAAACAGTGAACAAGTATTTCGGCTATGTCATTTGGGGATTTGTAATCGCGGCATGGTTACTAGGTCTTTATATCTGGATGTTTATGCGTGGCAAATACAAAGCGACAATCGCACCGTTTATCGTATGTCCGCGTTGTGGTCATGCGTTTGCGGATAAACGTACAGCGATGAGTATGCTAAAACTGCTGCAGCCATGGAAGTGGTTCTAAACAAAGCCCCAAATGGGGCTTTTCCATTGGGTTTATTTTTTCGCTTGCAAATTGGATTTTTGTGTGTAAAAATGTGCAGGCAATGCGAGCGTAGCTCAGTTGGCTAGAGCGCAACCTTGCCAAGGTTGAGGTCGAGGGTTCGAGCCCCTTTGCTCGCACCATGAATTTTCGTTAGTAAAAATCCCGCGAATGCGGGATTTTTAGTTAAGAAAATTTACATACCAGCATGTTCGGTATTTTTTATAGAGATTTTTCAATGGTCTTTTTGCAGTGTGTCAAAACAGATTTTGCCACAGGACAGTTGGTACAATCTTTTTGTGTACAAGTATAATAATTGCAATCTATACCTTTGATATCGGCGGCATTAATATAGTAGGGTGTCCAGTATCCAAAAATTTCCTTGATCATATATTGTGGCATTTTTGCAATTTCATTTAATAAAACGGAAAATCTTTGAACTTGTGCAATTTCGTGTTTTAATTTATAAATATTTTTGTTGGGTATATTGGATAATGTATTCATGTGACGATTATAAAAATATGTTGCATCAGGAGCAGTTGCAACTTTTGGTGCATATAATACCGCCAACATACAGAATAACATATCTTCATCTAAGTTCATATTTGCCAAGAATCGCAAGTTATGTTTATTCAACATTTGACGACTGTATAATGCAAAGTTCGCGCTTTCGCGCGCATCCGCCTCAAATAACAGTTCATCTTTAGCATTTGAATCTCGAACAATTTTTGAATCATAAGTGTATCGGATCATACAGTGGTCATCATAATGCATTGCGATTTTACCCCCAAGAACAACATCTGCTTTTGTATCGTATGCGACCTGCAACATATTTACAAAATATTTATCTCCAAAATATTTTTTTGATGGATTGATAACGCTTATGGGGTTATAAAAGGTATCCAAACATCCAATATGTTTGCGTGAAATTTGATCAAAATATTTATCGAATGCCGCAACATCCAAGCCCACCATATCGTCGGCATCGACAAAGGTCAGATATTTTCCGTGCGAAGCCGCAATTCCAACATTGCGCGCAACCGAAACGCCACCGTTCTTTTGATGAATAATGCGAATGTTTTTATATATTTCTGCGGCGGCATCCAAGATTTTCGGTGTGTCATCGGTTGAACCATCGTCAACAATGATAATTTCATGCTGGTCTGCGCCCCTTTGCCGAATAATACTGCCCACACAGCGCACAATATAATCTTGGGCGTTATAGGCGGGAATAATAATAGAAAGTTCTGTATTTTGCATACGGAAAGTATAGACAAAATAATATAAATGTCAAGCGATAAAGCCAATAAAATCTAGGTTTTTACATTTGACTGGCGTTTCGCAAATAATTGTAAAGTGTTACTTTGTTTACGCGCATAATTCGCGCGATTTTACTTTTACTTATCCCCTGGCTTATTAGCAGATTTATTCGTTCATTGTTTTTACTAAGTTTCAAAAACTTTGATTGTGCGCCGATTGGACGTCCTAATTTTTTACCGCCCGCTTTTAGGCGCGCCAAACTTTCGCGCACACGGTCGCGCAACAAAGAACGCGATAATTCCGCAGAAAGTCCAAACGCAAATGCCAATACTTTTGATTGTATGTCCGTACCCAAACGAAAATTTTCTTTTAATGTCCATATTTGGCAATCGCGTTCAAGACACATTTGCAAAATTCCCATTACCTCTAGTAAACTGCGCCCCAATCGTGATATTTCTGTGGTAATCAATATGTCGCCGGATTGAAGGTCGTTTAACAGCGCGCCCAACTTGCGGTCTTGCAATTTTCGCCCACTTGAAATTTTTTCTTCAATCCAAGAATCGATATTGATGTTGTTTTGCTTTGCAAAATTTTCTATGACAAAATGTTGATTTTCTTCGTGTTGATGCGTGGTTGAAACGCGACAATATCCATAAATCATTGTGTTATCCTTTTGTGTAAAATGACTTAAAAATAGGCGTCTGAAAAAACATCGGCACCTGTGTTACAGGCAAGATATAATAAGGGTTTCATCGTTTTTTAAGTGGTATAAAAAAAACCAAGGTTTTTAGTCAACCACTTTTTTCAAAAAATCAAAAATTTTTTTCATAGTAAAAACAATAGATTACAAATTTCGCACTTTTCGCCGTGGTGGTGTAAAAAAAACCTTGGTTTTTGATACACTTTTAATAGCGGATTTGTATGCCAGTAAATCATAGGAAAAAAGGGGAGAACCATGCGAATTTCTGGGAAATTATGTGCATTTGCATTATGCGTGTTTATGGGCGGAATTGCATACGCGGAAACGACGGCAACGGACCGTAAAACCGTGTCATCCAAGGCATATGTTGATACATCTGTTGAAACCAGACAGGCCAAAATACCCGCGGCAAACACAAATAGCGGAACGCCCGGCGTTTCGGTCGTCACATATACAACAACCGGAAACGGTACAATTGGTGAACGCGGAATATACGATAACCCAAGCACTTATACAGCAAACACAGATGCGAATAAATTGGTAACGGCATCCGCATTAAAGGGAAGTGTATCAAGTTTGCCAACATTGACCACATCAAAATTGACCTGTGCGAACAGCCCAACATGCAGTTTATGGACGGTCCAAGATCAACAGGTATACGGCGATGAAGATAATAATAACAGTGGCGATTAAAAACCGTAAACGGGGGGAAAGATAATATGCTAAAAAAGGTATTATTGACATCAGTATTGTGTACGTTCATGACGATTATTGGTGTGTTTGCGGAACCAACGCCAGAGGACCTTCAAACCGTATCATCCAAGGCATATGTTGATACACAGGTTGCGACAAAACAATTAAAGATACCTGCGGCGGGTCAAACAAACGGTGGTGCGGGTGAAACAGTAATGACCTATACCGCGAATGGTAATGGCGAAATTGGTGAACGCGGGTTGTATAGTGATGCGAGTAGTTATAATGCAGCCATGGATGGCGATAAACTTATCACTGCGTCGGCCTTAAACGCCACATTTACAAATTTACCAACGACGGACACAACAAAATTGGAATGTGCAAACCCGGGCATATGTGACCTTTGGACCATCGTCGACCAAACGGCGTATGCCCGTGAATTACCCGATGGATATACACGGTTGGAATACATACAATCCACGGGGACACAGTATATTGATACGGGGATTGTACCTAAAACATTTGATTATACAATAACCACAGTAGCGAGTTTTGATAGCGTTAATTCAACTTCAACACCTTTATGTATATGTGGTTATATGGGTTCTGGTACATTACCACGTTGGACATTAGCGTCGTATGCATCGCAATATTTGTTTAGTGTTAATGCCACAGTTGTTTCTGATGTCCCGCAAGATACAAATAAACATACATTTGTTAGCAAAGTTTATACTACTAACAACTCTAATAATTGGAAGGCGACAATAGACGGAACAGTAGTGAGAAATATGACGATACCATCTCCTGAAACATTTACAGCGAATACCCTCTCGATTTACTTATTTGCGCGTAATAATAGTGGCACAGCAGGAAACGAAGCAAGTGGTAAAATTTACCATCATACTGTAGAAAAAGATGGT
Organism: Alphaproteobacteria bacterium; assembly: GCA_017616785.1. Taxonomy (GTDB): domain Bacteria; phylum Pseudomonadota; class Alphaproteobacteria; order Rs-D84; family Rs-D84; genus Enterousia. Next base: position 22,497 of record JAFZXK010000009.1, on the reverse strand, counting down.
GTAATAATACAAGATTTAATCCCTTGCAAACGAATTTCTGATAATGTCCTTGGTATGTATGATACGGTGTCTGGCACGTTATTTACGAACGCCGCGACCAGTGGTGATGACTTTACCGCCGGGCCAGCGATATAAACAACAATCTCTATATTTCGCAAAACTAGTCAATAATAAATATAAAAATTACTGGACATCAAAATTTAATTTCTATACAATAAAATCGCAAAACAAAAAGGAAGGAAAATGCAAAAAAAATCATCTGTTAAAAAAACTACAAAACGCGCGGCGCCACACATGGCGACCGTTCGGGCACCGGAAATGCACGAATGTCAATGCGGCACTTCATGTGGGTGCGGTTGCCACTGCGGAAAATTCAAAAAGTTTATTGTGTTGTTGATTGTGTTCATCTTGGGCTTTGCGGTTGCGAAAATCACATGTTGCCGCGGTCATCGCCATATGCCAAGGATACAGCCGAAATTCGAAAACGGTTGCCTGGTTATGGATTCGATAAAATGTCCAAAAATGCAACATGAATTGATGTTTGCCGATACTGATATGAATGGCTGTATTACAAGTATTGAATTTGATTCGGTGAAAAAGTCAATGCATAAAAAAATGCGCGAACACCGTGAACGTGACGATGATTAAAAAGAATATCTGAAAAATAAGCCGTCCGATTGGGCGGCATATTTTTTACCGTTGCTGTTTTGGGTCCATTCTGCGTGTAAGTTGTTCCCATGAATATTCATATCCGGCGGCGGGAACAATTTCTGTGAAAGCGTGTGTTGCAATATTCACAATCATTTGCCGTGCATCAATTGGCAATCTGGATGTAATCGCCCCCATAACAATTTCTATCCCGTCGCGCGAAGTCGCCTTATAATCAGGAATTCTAATTGTATCCGATACAATCGGCCATGACCAAGCCGGCCAATTGACACAAAGATTATAAAACGCCGATATAAAATCAATATCGGTATATTGCCGCGCAATTTTACGAATATACCCCGCATTTTCATAAAAGAAATAATACACATCGCGCGCATAATTTATATTACTCATGCGTATGTGTGGCTTTATTTGGTTGCCGTCTGTACGTGAAACCGTATTTCCCGTCCCCTTGGTGGTCATCCGCAATAACCGTTTAATGTTGATACCATCTGAATCAATGCAGCGATTCAATATTGCCGTTATTTTTTCATTTGATTCGTATCCGCGCTTTGCCCATTCAATAAATTCCACGCCTGCGCGATAATATTTGCCATGCCCCGCCGCGCACATATCAACCATTTGATCAGTGTTTTCAAACAACATAAACGGACTTTGGCAAATATCATGCAGCTTACGTGGTCCAATCAATTCGCATGCATATTCATTCATATCTTTATCAAATTCACCAATATCATTTTCGATTTGCCCAGGTGTAAAGCCAAAGCGCATTGCCAACGGACCAAGTTCCCGAAAGAATTTGCGTACATCCAATATTTCCGTCGTTCCGGTTGAATTTTCAAGAAGCGTTATAATTTGTTCTCCACGCATACCGTGTGTCCAGAGTTTCACTGCATAATTTATAACATTTTCGGGAACGACATAGTTCAACGCAATCGCATCCGACAAATTTTCCGGCATGCCCACATTGCGCAAGATTTTGCGTGCATCAAATCGCCCTATCATTTGCATATTTACACCTGTTTGAAACTAACGCGCGGATTTGCACGTTCGGCTTCATCAATTTCAAATAATTTTTCGGGTGTGATTCCAAACATACGCGCAACAATATTCGTCGGGAATTGGCCTATTTGCGTATTCAATCCCATGACCACAGTATTATAAAATTGACGCGCAGATTGAATTTTCGTTTCCGTATCGGTCAATTCGTGTTGCAATTCAAGAAAATTTTCGTTTGCACGCAGTGTCGGATACGCTTCGCCCAATGCGAACAATTTATTCAGCGCGCCCGACAAACCCATTTCCGCGTTCGATTTATCATCAACACCGCGTGCGGACATTGCCGTATTGCGCGCCGCAATCACCGCCGACAAAGTATCTTTTTCATGTGCCGCCGCGCCGCGCACCGTTTCAACCAAATTTGGAATTAAATCGTAACGCCGTTTAAGTTGGGTATCAATCGTCGCCCATGCTTCGCGAACCTGATTTCGGCGGGCAATTAGACCATTATAAACCGCAATAAAATATAAAATTAAAACCGCAACAATACCGATCGCCGTCCACATAGAAAACTCCTTTATTGGTTATTCTAATTTTACACAAATAATATATCAAAAGCAAAATAAAAGTGCTTAGTGTAAGTGGAAAGTGATTAGTAATGTACTGGAATTATCTTATAATTGATGATTGATTCCAGAAACTACTTGCACTAATCACTAACACTGACACTAAAAATTCCCGCGGTTGCGGGAATTTTTTTATTTCTTCCAGAAAGCAAACCCAGAATGTTTTTCTTCTTTTTTGCTTTCTTCGCGTGCACGCCGCCTTTCGGCGCGACGTTCCTGAAACCTTTTGGCGGATTCCTCATCGCGTTGAACAAGTTTCAACGTCGTGACCGACAATTTGCCATTACGAACTTCTTCGTCAAATTCAACAATATCCCCTTCGTTTAGATATCGCAAATCCGCATTTTTCAATGAACTTGAATGAACGAATACATCATCCGTGTTACCATCCGCATTCGGTGTATCCGGCGCAATAAAGCCATAACACTTTTTGCCATTATACCATTTTACTTTACCTTGGCGCATCTTTTTTTCCTTTACTACCTTGTTTATGATTCAATCGTTCGATTAAATCTATTTTGATTTTGTCATAACGAAAAAGTAAAATCAAGAAAATAACGCATATGCCAAAAAGGACATTTGTCCCCGCATATAATTACGCCTTTGGACTGTAATAACGTGAAACCTCGTTCATCACAAAGTTAAAGAGTCGCACCGCAAGTGTATCGCCCGACACACGATACCCGGCACGATTATACGGCATCGCGGAAACCAAAACAAACCGCGCCATAAAACGGAATATCGCGATTTCTTGTGTTTTATCCAACTTTGATGAAGAATTGTTCACAACAAAGATTTCATTTTTAACCGCGGCATCCAATTTGTTCATAATTTTTTCAACAATTTCGTGTGGGTAATAAAGTTTGCATTCGCGCGGGAAACCTTCGAATAATGAAACATCATTGCCACGACTGTAAAGAATATTCCAACCAACGCGTTCAAGCAAGTCGTCCAAACATTGACATATCATTTTATTATATTGTTCAATGCCGCTTTCCATAAGTTCGGCGGCTTCGCTTTCAATTTTTGCGTTTTTCATATTTGGATTTTCGCGCAACGCGGCATAGTAATCATGTGTTTTGCGTTCAAATTCAAAAAAAGTTCGAACCTGGCATATAATTTCCATTGGGATAATCTTGTCCGGCGTACCGATGTTCAAAATCACCTTGGAATCACGATAGTTGCGCGGATTCGTAATGTCATAGAATTTATCGCGGACCGATATAATACGTTCTGGCATAACATCACGCAGCCGTTCGATAAAAGTTCGCGCCTGGGGGATTAAATCGAATAAACATTTAACACGCCATACATCGTTTAGGTGCAAATATGGTTTTTTGATTTTATCAAGTGCGCGCACCAATTTCACAACAAGTTCATCTTCGCTTTGCCCAAGTATCGATAAAACTTCTTCGGCGGCGTTGGTTACATATTTCGTCGAAAATCTTTTACGAATTTTTTCTTCGATTTTTTTGATACCGGTATTATTACCCATTTCGGTAAACACACCTTTTACCGCCGACACAATATCATCAACAAAGAACTTATAGTATTTACCCGTTACCTTTTCGATTGCGCGTTCAACATTTTTCTGGGCGGCAACAATAACGGTAACAATCGACGACACCGACAAATCAATTTTATGCGATGCGCGACAAGTAAAAAACTGATTCCGCATCGGGTCCGCATCCAAACGATGATTGACCAGATATGAACAAAGCGGATTTATATCAACAATTTTTATCGGTTTGTTGACCGATAAATCTGTTGCTGGGTCATATTCCGTAACGGCCGTTTTCGGCGAGCCAAAGCATTTACCCAAAACATGAAACACATCGCGATAACACGCCATACCATCAGAATATAGCCGTCGCATATAGTCCGCCGTTTCATCGTTTATTCGACCATCGTTACATGACTTTGTGATAAATTCAATATTGTGCCGATCATGGTCGGCGGTCAAAATATCAACATCTGGGACGGGGTTCTTTACCATACTTTCACCGTTATTTCATAATCGGGAATAAAATTATCTATTCCTTTTTTATTCGGTTGATACATTTGAATTCAAAACTTTATTTATCATTTCTTGGGTTTTACCTATGCCATAAATCATTATGAAATTTGGCAATCTGGGGCCTGTTTCTTGTCCCAACAACACATTGTAAAACATTCCAAAGAAATCGCGCAATTTTTCGGTGCCATAGTACTTTTTCCCGATATCATAGCAATACGTTTCCATATCTTTTTCTATGCCTGTTTTACCGATGAATTGCGTTAAACCATCTGATAAATCTTTCAAAACTATCTTTTCCTGATCTGTTGGCAAACGATAATGTTTGTTTGGTTTAACAAAATCATGATAGTATTGCACCGCACATTTTGCCATCAGATTTAAATCCGGATTTTTTTCTGGACTAAAATTCGGATTATATGCGGTTATATATCCCCACATATCTTGTAAACGTTCCGTGTTCGCGGCACTGGCTAAATTCAACAACAAGTTATAAGATATTGGCATACGACCACTTGGCACGCCTTTATCGCGATGTATATAAACCACTGGATTAGACATCTTTGCTAGGTCATCTTGTTTATCATAGGCATTCAAATATTGATAATATTCATCAACATTGCGCGGAATAACGTCAAAATATAACCGTTTACTGGTTGTGGGTTTTGTGTACATAAACAATGCTAAACTTTCGGGATTAGCATAGGTCAACCATTGCTCAATACTAATACCATTACCTTTGGTCTTGGAAATCTTTTGCCCCTGCTCATCAACGAATAATTGGTATATAAGGTTGTCTGGTATATGTCCACCAAGAACCTTTACAATTTGTCCAGACAATTTGTATGAATCGGTCAAATCCATACCGCACATTTCATAATCAACATCCAATGCTAGCCACCGCATAGCCCAATCGGCCTTCCATTGTAATTTCGCCATACCATTTAATACAGATTGTTCAACATGTGTTCCGTCTTCATCTTCAAAAGCGATAATTCCGGCATCTGCATCTATCACCGATACAGGAACCTGTAATACATGGCCAGTTGACGGGGAAATCGGCATAATAGGACTGTATGTTTTTTGTCTTTCTTCGCGCAGTGATGGCAACATAATTTCCATAATTTTATCATAATTTTTTAACACTTTTTTCAAAGCATCATTGAACGCCCCAGATTTATACATTTCTGTGGAGCTTCTGAATTCATACTCAAAACCGTATCGATCCAAAAATTCACATAACATGGCATTATTGTGATCTGCAAAACTTTTATATTTTCCAAAAGGATCGGGAACACTTGTTAGTGGGCATCCAATATAATTTTCAGTTTCATGTTGGTTTGGAATATTGGATGGAACTTTGCGTAATCCGTCCATATCGTCGGAAAAAGCAATTAACCGCGTAGGGATATCAGATATTTTTGAAAAAGCCCAACGAACCATACTTGTACGTGCAACTTCACCAAAAGTTCCGATATGTGGCAACCCAGATGGACCATACCCTGTTTCAAATAAAACATAGCCCTTTTCTGGAACCTTGTTACCAATGTGTTCCAAAATTTTGCGCGCCTCTTGAAATGGCCACGTGTTCACTTGACTGTAATCTATGTTGTTTGTTGACATTTTAGACGCCTCTAACTTTTCCTTTTTGGTTAAAAAGAACGGGGCACCGCGAAAGGTGCGCCCGTAAATTCATTTATGGTCGCACCATCACAATAAAGATTTTTTGCAAATCGTACGCACTTCTTTGCCATTATGCACGGTATTTTTATAAATGTAAAGAAATTTTTATTTTGTGCCAAAAAAACATTGATTATGTAACAACGAACACGGTCACTAACCACCTGCACTAACACTATCCACTTTTCTGTTGACTTTTGCTATAAAAGTGCATAAAATATGCGGGCTAAGTTTTGGGGTTGTAGCTCAGTTGATTAGAGCGCCTGATTTGCATTCAGGAGGTCGTGGGTTTGAGTCCCATCAGCTCCACCACCAATTTTCGTTATTGCGCGCAAAGCGCACGATTAAGAAAATTGAGTGTCTCGCCGGAGTTTGCAACGCAAACGAAGACGGGCATTATTCCAGATAATAAACATCGAACATCGCCAAAGGGGGTGAATAGTTTATGGTAAAAGTTTTGGTTCGTGATAACAACGTCGAACAGGCATTGCGTGTTGCAAAACGCAAATCGCAAAAAGAGGGACTGTATCGCGAAATGAAGGAACGTCAACGTTATGAAAAGCCGACAACAAAGCGCAAACGTCTGAAAGAAGAGGCCGTTCGTAACGAAAAGAAACGTCAATCGAAACAACGTATGGTCTTTGGATTCTAATGTTGGTTTTGTGTAAGTTGTTAGTGAAACGGCGCAATGCGCCGTTTTGCTATTCACTAACACTACCCACTAACACTATCCACTTTTCTGTTGCCTATTGCGTGCGATGGTGCTACAATCCGCCACGTAAACAACAAAAGGAAAAAGATATGTTATTAAAAGGTAAAAAAATTCTTATCACCGGTGTCGCGAACGATTGGTCTATGGCGTGGGCAATCGCGCGTCGCGCACATGAAAACGGTGCGGAAATCGCAATGCCGTATGCTATGCCGGCGTTGGAAAAGCGTGTGCGGCCTTTGGCTGAATCAATCGGCGCAAAATTTGTCCAAGAATGCAATGTGCAAAACGATGAACAAATGGATTCTTTGTTCGCAAATATTGAACGCGAATGGGGGCACATTGACGGTATGTTGCACGCGATTGCGTTTTCCGATAAAAACGAATTGATGGGGCGCTATGTCGATACAACGCGCGAAAATTTCAAAAACACAATGGATATTTCCGTTTATTCGCTTGTTGATTTAACGCGTCGTGCATCGAAACTGATGACAAATGGCGGGTCAATTGTAACACTGACATACTTTGGTGGCGAAAAGTCCGTACCGAATTATAACGTTATGGGTGTTGCAAAGTCCGCACTGGATTCATCGGTGCGGTATTTGGCGGCCGACCTTGGGGGCGATAAAATTCGTATCAACGCGATTAGTGCCGGACCGATTTTAACCCTTGCATCCAGTGGTGTTGGTGGGATGAAGTCATTGTTGCGCCTGAACGCGTGGCAAACGCCATTGCGCCGTAATATGACATTGGACGATGTGTCGGGCGCGGCATTGTATTTGCTGTCCGACCTGTCGTCGGGTGTTACGGGTGAAATCCACCATGTAGATTGTGGATATTCCACCACCGGCATGATGCCAAACGATTTGAAAGATACTTTATTAAAGGCACTGGATAATCAGTAAAAAACAAAACCCGCGTTTGCGGGTTTTAGATTACTTTTTGTTTGCGAATATTTTCTCCGGATGTCGTATATTGCAGAGCGCGGCAATGAAATCGACAAACACCCAAATGCATGCCGCAAAGAACGCAATCAACCCCAATCCCATAAACAGCATCACCCCCACATCCGCCCCGGCACTCGCAAACGCGGCCAAAATCGGGAACGAAAATAAACCGAACAAGAACATAATTAAAATCGCAAGCCCCGTACCGGTTTTGCCGGCATAAAACCTGTGCGCGCCGAACACACCAAACAACCACAACAAAATCAGATAGATAACCACGGATTTGTCCGCGTCAAAAACAACGCGTCCGCACTTTGGGCATGCCTTGGCCCTATCGGAATGTTTATACCCGCAATCACGACAATAAATCATTGCCATTTCTCTCTCCTTTTTTATGATTGTATTCATATTGTATCATATTTTAATAACTTTTTCCAATTGTATTATTTTTCTGAATTTTCTATAATGCGGATATGGCAAAGGCGGCGGACCTTTTTATTCGTGCTGAACACGCGGATTTAATGAAAAAATTAAACGCGTGGGATATTGCGTATCACCAAAATGATGCGCCGATTGTTGATGATGCAACATACGATGCCGCAAAAAAACGCGCGCTGGAAATCGAAAGCGAATACCCGGAATTGGCCACAAATGGTGCGTCAACGCATGTAGGTGCCGCCCCATCCACACGGTTCAAAACATATGCGCATAGCGTGCCGATGCTGTCGATTTCTGATGTTTTTGATGAAGCGGAAGTTGCCGATTGGTTTAACAAATTGCCAACCAAAGATTTATTTATTGAATTAAAGGTCGATGGTGTGTCATACGCCGCACGATATGAAAACGGAATTCTTGTGCGCGGCCTAACAAGGGGCAGTGGCGCGCGCGGTGAAGATATAACCGAAAACCTTAAAACAATTCCCGATATTCCACAAAAACTTTCGGGTGATTATCCAAGTGTTATTGAGGTTCGCGGCGAAGTGTACATGTTGCGTTCCGACTTTATCGCGCTGAACGCGGCGGCGGAAGAGGGCGGTGATAAAGTGTTCGCAAATCCGCGTAATGCGGCGGCGGGTTCGCTGCGCCAACTAAATCCGCGGATTACCGCATCGCGGCGTTTGTCGGCGTTTGGTTATACATATGGTGAAGTGTCCGCGCGCACGTGGAAAACCCAATCGGAATATTTTGATAAATTGGAATCATGGGGTTTCAAGACAACGCGCGCCTGGGCGCGGCATGCGAAAAATATGGATGAAATTCAAACGATGTATAACGACATAATTCTGTCGCGTGCCGATATTCCGTTCGATATTGATGGACTTGTTATCAAGGTTAATGACATAGGCGTCCAGGAACGCCTTGGCGCCCGCGCGAATAGCCCAAGGTGGGAGGTTGCATATAAATTCCCCGCCGCGCGTGCGGTTACAACCCTGCGCGGTATCACGGTTCAGGTTGGACGTACGGGCGCGCTTACGCCCGTTGCGGAATTGGAACCAATAAATATCGGTGGCGTTGTTGTGTCGCGCGCAACATTACATAACGCCGATGAAATTGCGCGCCTTGGTGTGCGTATTGGGGATCGGGTTACCGTTCAACGCGCCGGCGATGTTATTCCGCAAATCATTGGTGTTGCGGAAAGTGAACCAAACGCGACCGATTTTGTTTTTCCAACAAAATGTCCGGTTTGTGGTGGCGATGTTGTGCGTGCCGACGGCATGGTTGCGTATCGGTGCGTAAATACACTTGGTTGCCCGGCGCAAAGGATTGGCGAATTGGAACACTTTGTGTCGCGCGGTGGATTTGATATTGACGGCCTTGGCACGAAACAGTTGGAAAATTTCGTGTCGCGCGCATGGATTGAAAATCCGGCGGACATATTTACACTTATCGAAAGTCATGGAAACGAAATAAAAAAACTTGAAGGTTTTGGTGAAAAATCTGTATCGAATTTACGCACCGCCATTGATGGTGCACGCAATATTGAATTACATCGCTTCCTTTATGCAATTGGAATTCCCGACGTGGGCAAGGCAACTGCAAAACTTTTGGCGCGGCATTTTGGAACACTTGATAAATTGCGTAATGCGACGGTAAACGAATTGATAAAGATTGATGGCATTGGCGAAGTAATGGCGCGCGAAATCGTATCGTTTTTCAATAATGAGAGAAATATCGCGGTTATTGACGCATTGTTGAAACAGGTATCGATTGTTGCCCCAGATATCACAACGGTTGAATCCGATTTGTCGGGCAAGAAAATTGTCTTAACCGGAACACTTGCAAATTATGGTCGTGATGCCGCACGTGAAATTTTGGAACGCATGGGCGCGCGCGTGCAATCGAGTGTTTCACCAAAAACGGACATAGTCCTTGCGGGGGCGGATGCGGGTTCGAAACTTGCGCGCGCAAACGAACTTGGGATAACGGTTTGGACCGAAGATGATTTTGAATCGGCAATGAAAAAGGCGGGAATAAAAAATGGCGGAAAATAAAAAGAAAGATAAAAAGCCGATTCCTTTTCGGCGGCGGTTGCTGATATGGTGTTTCAATCTGTTTTTGTTTTGTATTGTTGGTATCGCGTTTTATGTAACCGTAATATATTTTCGCATGCCGTCGTTGGATTCTATTTTGAACGAAACGCGTACGCCGGCAATTGTGTTCTTGGATAAAAACGGCACGGAAATACGCAGTTCGAATAAAATCATGGGGACACCGGTTTCCACCGAAACATTGCCGCCGCATGTATGGCAGGCGATTGTCGCCATCGAAGACAAAAGGTTTTTTGAACATGGTCCAATTGATATGCGTGGAACGTTGCGTGCGCTGATTTTGAATTTGGTGCGTGGGCGATTTGCGGTTGGTGGGTCTTCGATTACACAGCAAACGGCAAAGAATATCTTTTTATCCCGCGACAAAAAAATTTCGCGCAAGGTCCAAGAATTGATATTGTCGTATTGGCTTGAAAACCGGTTTGATAAAAATCAGATTTTGGATTTATATATGAATCGTGTGTCTTTGGTGGGCGGTATGCGGGGAATTGACGCGGCGGCGCGCGTTTTGTTTGGCCGCGCGGCGGCCGAACTATCAATTGCGCAAAGCGCGCAAATCGCCGCAATGTTAAAGGCACCCGCGATATACAGCCCATATCGTAATCCGCAAAAAAATATCGAACGTGCGCGCACAGTGCTTCAAGAAATGGCAAACCAAGGATACATTGATATAAACGCGGCGCACGCGGCGGCGGCGGAATTGGCACCCGCCACAGGCAGTCCCGATACAAACCTTTATCGTTATTGGACGGATTTTGTTACGGATGAATTACGGTCGCAAATTGGAACGATGAATACCGATATGTTTGTTTACACTACATTGGACCCAAAAATTCAAAATAAAATTACAAATGCAATATCATCATATGTAGGTAATTACCAAGGTGCGGCGGTCGCAATGACGCATGACGGTGCAATACGCGCAATGATTGGCGGTACTGATTATAAAACGAGTCAGTTTAATCGCACAACTGCGCATCGCCAACCCGGCAGTGCGTTTAAGCCGATAGTATATCTTGTCGCACTTGAAAATGGTATGACGCCGGAATCAATGGTAAATGATTCACCCTTCACAATTGGCGATTATAATCCAAAGAACTATAACGAACATTATTATGGTGATATTACGCTTGCAACGGCGTTCGCGAAAAGTGTGAATTCTGTGCCGTTAAAGTTGGCGTCGCTGTATGGATTGGATTCTGTAATTTCCATGGCCGGGCGTTTGGGCGTTGGCAACAAATTACGGCGTGAATTTTCAACGGTGCTGGGCGCATCGGAAATGACATTGCTTGATTTAACAAATGTTTATGCGGTGATATGGAACGCCGGCGAATCTGTGCGCCCGTATTCGATAACGCGTGTTGCCGATGTTTATGGAAATACGATTTATGAACGCAATCCGTCGGACAGTATATCGGTCCTGACACCGAATACGGTTGAATATATGACGGACTTACTGGCAATGGTAACATCGCCCGCCGGCACCGGCCACCGCGCCATGGCACCAAATGTCATTGGTGGTAAAACAGGGACCAGTAACGATAACCGCGATGCGTGGTTTATTGGTGCGACAAACGATTTGGTTTTGGGAATATGGGTTGGTAACGACGATTATACACCAATGGAATCAAGTGTTACCGGTGGCACAATTCCCGCAAAAATATTCCACGATGCGGTAAAATAGATAATAAAAATCCCCGCCGGTTATACGATTTGTGCCGACGGGGGAAAGGTTCGGTGCAAAAAGTTCGTTTTATTTTATCGGCTTTTCCACAAACATCAATATCAGCCAAATTACCGCGGCAATGCCGATGATGGCATAGACGATATTGCTGACCAATGTGGCGGGTCCGAACAGCCACGCGACCAAATCAAAGCCGAATATGCCGACCAAGCCCCAGTTTAATGCGCCGATAAATGTCAACGGTGCAAGTATGTAATCAGTTAATCCTTTCATTGTTTTCTCCCATAATTGTTGTTGATGGATGTCTTTTATCAAGACAGTACTATTATACCGCGTCCGCGCCCCGTTCACAATACGAACAAATACCTATGTACACCCTATCTATGAGAAAAGTGAAGGTTAGAAAAAAATTTCACAAAATACTTGACAACCGAATTTTGTGTCCTATAATTCCACAGAATAACCAAAAGGGACACAAATGAAAAAAACAATTTTGACTGGTTTATTCGGCGCGTTTGTTGCCACATGTGCATTTGCATCTGATGGTGGCGTATACAGCGAAACCGAAACATACACAAATCATGTTCGTTATAATACGAATACTGTGAACTATGCGGAACCGGCGCCACGTGCCACGGTTGCATATACTTGCAATTCTTGTGCGCAACCGGTTCGCGTGAAGACACATACCGAAGTCGTTGATCATTATCAGGTCTATCGTCCTGTTACTGTTTACGAACCGGCGGGTGTGTATTCAGAACGCCGTGTGATTCGCAACCCTGGTTGCGGTCGCTGCAACGGATAATTTATTTTTCCTTCCTTGTTTGTTATGTTGTTAAACGCCCAACCCGCGCGGTTGGGTGTTTTTTGTTTGTAAAAAAAAAATTGCAATCCGGAAACAATTTAATATACTTTCCACATTGATGAATTACCAAAGGATAAAAAATGTTGCGTCCATCTTTGCGAAAGCCGAATCAAATGCGCCCGGTTTCAATGGAAACCGCAATAAACAAATGGGCCGAAGGTTCATGTTTGATAAAAATTGGTGGAACACATGTTATTTGCACTGCGTCGGTTGATTTTAATCAGCCGACATGGAAACGTATGCAACATAAAACTGGTGGTTGGGTAACGGCGGACTATTCAATGTTGCCGCGCGCCACAGATACGCGTAAATCGCGCGAATCATTGATGAACGATAAACGCAGTATGGAAATTTCCCGTATGATTGGGCGCGCCCTGCGCAGTGTTGTTGATATGGAAACGCTTGGCAAAAACACAATCTATATTGATTGCGATGTGATTCAGGCGGACGGCGGAACGCGTTGTGCCGCGATAACGGGCGCGTTTGTCGCGCTAAGTTTGGCGGTACGATGGATGATGGAAAATGAACATTTGTCTGAAAACCCAATTCGTGAACATATTGCGGCGGTCAGTGCGGGTCTTTGGAACAATGAATTGATTTTAGATTTAGATTATGCCGAAGATTGCAATGCCGAAATGGATGCGAATTTTGTTGTTGCCGAAGATGGTCGATTTATCGAAGTGCAATCCACCGGCGAACAACATCCGTTCGATAAATCGCAACTTGGTGAAATCATGGATATGGCGGGGAACGCCGCAAAGAAACTTATCGAATTGCAAAAGAAAGTTTTGGAATAAAAATCATTTTTTCTGATTCAAAATGTCATCGGACTTTATATATTCCGGCGCATCGTGTGGCAGTTTTGTTTTTGCGCGCCGTGCGTATTCCTTGGCCTTTTGGGGTTGTTTCTGCATAGTATAAAATTCCGCCATCGCCCAATCGGCACGGCCATCTTCGTCACCAAACGCACGTGCCAAAACCCAGTATGCAAGCGGCTTTGGTTCCACCAAAATTGTATGCCGACAAAGTTCAATCGCATGCGCACGGTCTGCATCCGTTCCGCGTTCAGACAACACCAACGCAAGCGCGGTTTCAATTTGTGGCGAATTTTTTCGCAAATTTATCGCGTGTTCATATGCGCTAATGCTGTCATCATAATGCCCAAATTGATATTCAATATCGCCAAGCAATTCATAAAAATATGGATTCTTTGGTTGCCGCGCAATCAGTGTTCGTGTGCCCGTTGCCGCGCCCGCCAAGTTCCCGCCGCGCATGTTCGCAATCGCACGCGCATAAATCGCCGCATCTGATTTATCAGAATACGGATAAAGGGTTTTAATTCGCGTGTAATCATCCAAATACCCAACCAATTTTGCACGCACCAGGTTATATTTTTCAATCATTGCCGCGTCGTCATTTTTGAATTTTTTATCTTTGATTTTTTTATCCGCCAATTTTTCACGGACATTTTTCAACCGTTCTGCGGTTACGGGGTGATTGATAGAATTTTTATTCACGCGGGATTCAATTGGCGATGTCATTTCGTTCATCTGGGTAAAAATTTCAATAAACCCGTTTGGGTTATATCCGGCATCCATCATAAGGTTAAAACCTAAATCATCGGCAACGCGTTCTTCGTCGCGCGAAAAAGACATCAACGATTGTCGCGCAATTCCGGTCGCACCCGCCATAACCCCCGCACCAAGTGATGGGTTCCCACCAAGCACCATCAGCCCAACACCCAACGCCTGAATAATCATTGCGCGCCGCATTTCTGTTTCCATTTGCGCCGAAAGTTGCGCCATGTGCCCACCAAGCGTATGCCCCAATTCATGCGCAACAACCGCGCGCAAAGCATTCGGCGTTGTTACGCGTTTAAGAAGTCCGGTATAGATATAAATATCTTCGCCACCAATGACAAACGCATTAAAACCGTCATCATCAACAAGGTAAATGTGCATCCGAGTTGGCGAAATCTTTGCCGCGATGGCAAGTGGCGTAACAAGTTCGGACAATACCGCTTCGACCTCGGTATCATTAATAAGTGATTCTGCGCGCGCCGGCATTGCAAACAAAATCGCAAAAATTATCGCAAAGATTTTTTTCATTAGACACCTATCTTTAATGTTCTATCAAATATAAACATTAAATCATTCACCCACGGTTCGACCCTAACCATATCAGACGCCGCACGCGCGGCCAATTTGAACAAATCCCTGTGGCCACGATAATCAACAAAGTGATAATTTATCCATCCCGATTGCCGCGTGCCAAGTAATTCGCCGACGCCACGCATCATCAAATCTTGTTCCGCAATTGCAAAGCCATCATTCGTTTCGGTCAGCACGTCCAAACGTTTGATTCCATCGGGCGAAACATTATCGCCATAAAGCAAAATACAAAACGATTGTGCCGCCCCGCGCCCAACACGCCCACGCAATTGGTGCAACGCCGCAAGTCCAAATCGTTCCGCGTTTTCAATTACAATTATTGTCGCATCGGGAACATCGATTCCAACTTCGATTACCGTCGTCGCAACAAGAATTTTTATATCCGAACCCGGCCGCGCAAATTCCGCCATAACTTTGTCGCGTTCATCCTTGGACATTTGCCCATGCACCAAACCAACACATGTGAAAACTTTTTTTAATTCTTCGTATCGATGTTGTGCGGCGGTTGCGTCGGATTCTTCGGATTCCACAACCAACGGACAAATCCAGAAAACTTTTGCGCCACTAACTACTTGGACCCGTAATCGGTCTATCAATGCATCGATGCGCGAAATTGGTAACTTGGTTGTCTTTATCGGCATGCGCCCCGCGGGCTTTTCATTTATAATCGAAACATCCATATCGCCGTAAATCGTCATTGACAAAGTTCGCGGTATCGGCGTTGCGGAAAGCGCCAACACATCCGGATTGTTTCCCTTTGCGCGTAATGCTTCGCGTTGCGCGACACCAAAGCGATGTTGTTCATCAATTATCACAAGCCCCAAATCTTTATATTCCACATCGTCGGAAAAAAGTGCGTGCGTTCCAACAACCAACCGTGTCCGCCCCGAACGCAGCGAAATCAACTTTTCGCGCCGCGCCGCGCCCTTGTCGCGTCCGGTTAAAATATCGCACACTAAACCAAGTTTTTCACACAGCGGTTTAAGTTTCGCATAATGTTGTGCGGCCAATGTATCGGTTGGCGCAAGCAACGCCGTTTGTGCACCAAATTCCGCCATCATAACCGTTGCTGCCATTGCAACCATTGTTTTCCCGCAACCGACATCCCCCTGGACAAGGCGCATCATCGGAAAATCGCTGGACATATCGTGCGCAATTTCATCGACCGCGCGTTTTTGCGCGCCCGTCAAATTGAACGGCAGTGATTCATAGAAGCGCGGCAACAAATCATATTTTTTTGCGCGTGGCGTTCGCCGATGCCGTTCGTCCTTACGCGTGCGGCGGTTTGCGGCGATTGCAACCTGGTGCGCCAATAATTCGAAATACGCCAATTTTACAATCGTATCAGACATAGATTGCAATTCATCGTTGCTTTGTGCATAATGCGCATTGCGCAACGCATCAAAAAATTCCACCAAATGTTCATCTTCACCAATGAGTTTGTCTGGCAATGCCGCAAAAATCTGGTCGCGGATATTTGTAAAGGTTTTCTGTGTTATCCCTTCGCCGGAACGATAAATTGCCTGAATCTTTGGAATTTTATCGGCGTTTTGCACTTCTTCGATAAATTCAGGGTGATTGATTGTCGGCGTTGATGTTTGTTCCAATTTGCCACTTATCATGCGCCATTCGCCAATCGGCAATTTTTTCAGCCAATAATCCAAAAAATTTGAATTAAAGAATTGAATAACAACCGTTTGCCCAACTTTATCAACACAGGTAATACGCGTAGGCGCGCGCCGCCGACCGAAATTGCGCGCAATTTTATGGGATTTCACCCGCACCATGGTCGTGACAATTTCGCCGGGCATTGCGGTTGCAACACTGTCGATTACACCGCGTTCCTTGACATAGACGGGTATATGTAACAAAAAATCCAAAATCCGCCGATTCCCCAGCAAATCAAAGAACCGTGCCGCCAAAACCGGCCCAACCCCGCGAATAAATTGCAGGTCCGTCGTCAGAAAATCAAACAACTCTTTTTTCATACATTATAAAAATACACGATTTCCCAACCCCAAGGCAAGGGAAAAGAAAAACCGGTCAAACGACCGGGATTTTATTTGCCTTTTTGTCGTTCTGAAATCTTTTCGATCGTAATCCTATAACCATTCAACTCGAACGATTTCCCATCCATGTTTTGTAGACTTATTCTGAATGTCACATCCTGATAGCGTCCCAATACTGGTTTCAGAAAACAATATTCATCAGCCATAAGACGTAATTTCCGGCATATTTCATGACTCACAAAAAAATCATAAGGATAATGTTCAAAAATAAGAGTCTAAGGCGACACATAACCATCATCAAACTTCACACAAGCCCATGCATTCGAACCGTTTTCTGCAACGGGATTTCCATTTGTGTGATACACTCCGCCTGTTTCCGATGTTAAGAAACGCATTTCTTGAATGTTTGGGTATTTCTTTAAAATATCCTGAAAATTTATATTTATAGATTTGCGATAACCTATTTTCACACCACGGTAATGTGTAGCAGGTTTGCCACCAACAAAAACTCCGTCTGCTTTTACCGTAATATATTCTGTATCTGGTATGTCTGGCATCTTTTTGCCTTGTTTCTTAGTAGGTTGTTATGTTCGCAATGTAGCACACAATATATAAAAGTCAAATACAAATCGCGGCTTTGCCAACAGCAAAGACGGATGGGGCGGACCGGTCTCGACGTAGTGAAGCGAAGACGGATTTATCACACGAAGTTTTAACGAAGTGTGATGACCGGATTGTATATTCCCATCCGCCTTTGGCGAGATGGGCCCCTTTCCGCACGCAACGGTTTCGCCACACTCCGTTTGCAAAACCGGCTATCGCGTCGAACCTGCGGTTCTCATCCGAACCGCCGGTACATTAAAAATAAAACGCGCCCGTGGCGCATTTAATTTTTAATGGGGCGGATGACCGGATTCGAACCGGCGACATTCGGTACCACAAACCGACGCTCTAACCAGCTGAGCTACATCCGCCATGTGCGAAAGGCAGTTTAACATTAAAATATCCCGTTTTCAAGATTTTTCTTTACATCAGCCAAAAATGATACATAATGTAAATAAGTCAAATAAAAAGGACACATTATGGAACAACTTATTAGTATGTATGCTGCGCTGCAAAAATATCCTGTTGTGGTGTCATATCCTGATGGTCAGATATACGCCGGTGATTTTAATCATGCGCATGGATACGACCATGATTTCACAACCATTTATACATTTGGGCCATATAAACTTGAACATACAAGTGTGTCGCGCAGTCAACAGTTTATTAAAGGTTATAGCGAAGAATCGGTGTTCACAAAACTAGGCACAACGTCTTATAAAACGATTCGTGTTACAAAACGTTTGTTCGGTCTTGATAAAGATTATGTTGCTTTATCCAATGCGGTGCGGGCCAAATTAGACGGAAAAAAATTTGAAAACCCATTTGAAAAAATAATCAACGACAGTGTATATGACCTTCAATTTTATCTAACAGAATTGATGCATGCGGATGACAAGGCAATTAAAAACAATGAAATCCAAGAAACGATAGACCAGTTGGATAAAATCAAAAAACGTTTATTACTAACGCAAAATATAAATTATTCGGAACAAAATAAAACCAAGTAAAAACACCGCCCAAACGGGCGGTGAATTCTTATTTCTTTATCTTTACAATTTTCTTTAATTTCTTTAACCCTTTTGCCATGTCGCTTTCTTCGGCGGGTTTGATTTCTTCGGGTTCCAATGCCGAACAGCAATGAGGGCATTTTGTAGCGGTTATATCAACCGTTTGCTTGCAATACGGACATGCACGCGTTGTAACGGCCTTTTTGCTTTTCATCTTGTTGACGGTACGCACAATTAAAAACGCCGCGAACATAGTTATAATAAAGCTGATTACCGTATTCAAAAACACACCCAAATTCAGTGTTGTTGCACCGGCGGCCTGGGCTTCGGCAATCGTGTTGAAACTTTGACCCGCGCCACCCGAAAGCACAAAGAACCATTGTGAAAAATCAACGCCACCAATCAACAGCCCAATCGGTGGCATAATAACATCGGCGACCAACGAATTGACCACCGCAGTCATAACAGAACCAACGATGATACCGATGGCCATATCGATTGCATTACCGCGTTCTGCAAAATTACGAAATTCCTTTAAAAAACTACTCATTTTTATTTTCCTTTTGGTTGATGTGTTCATGCAACGCGTCCAAAACCGTTCCAAGCGTTTTGCGCAAATTTTCGTCAAAAGTTTCCACGGTTATGTTTGCCATTGCATATGTGTTATACCGCTCTGCAATCAATTGGGCAAGGATTTTTTTACTATCTGTGTGCAAAAGTTGCGGTCGCGTGTTACGAAACTGTGTTCGTTTTACCAGTAAATCAAGGTCCGCTTTTAACCAAATACTGATTGCGTCATTCAAAACTTTTTCGCGAATTTCGGGCGTGATAAAGGCCCCTTCGCCGGTGGATAAAACCTTTACCCGCGGTTCAGAATCTAAAAGACGGCACACCACGCGTTGTTCCACACGCCGAAATTCTTTTTCGCCATACATTGCGAATATATCAACGACACTGCACCCGGCGGCGCGTTCGATTTCTTTGTCCGAATCGACAAACGGCACGCCCAAATGATGCGCCAATGCGCGCCCAATACTCGTCTTTCCGGCCCCCATCAGGCCGACCATTACAATCGGTTTATCAATCTTTAATTCGTTTTTCATAAACGCTATATTAAAAAAATTTTTTGCTTGCCACAATAAAAACTTTTTTATGGCGAATTTAGTGGTATAATATAAAGAAACAAGGGAGAGAGATTATGAAAGCACAATATGCATTGATTGGAATTTTGATAACTTCTGTCGCACATTCGGCGGATTTCGGTTTGTATGCCAATTCTGTTTCCGCGCACAATATTGCCGCGGCCCAGCATGAAATTGCAAATCGTGTCTTTACACCAATGGGCAAGGCAACATCAATTACCCCGGCTGTGCCCCAGAAAACCGTTGTGGAAACAAACACCAACAATGATGACCCGGATGCGTATGGCGAAATGCTTTATTATGGTGAATTTGGTGACGATACTGGCGTTTTGCCATTGGTAACGGGACGCAGTGGCGGCGATGCGGCAAACGATGAACATTTTCGCATAGGGTGGCAACATTTTTCTGATAATGTAAAATTCAAATCAAATCCGCACGCAAAAAGCACATCTGATTTGGCTTTTGTCGCATACGGCAACGAATTTAATGCGACAAGGGTCGAATTCTTTGGTGGATATTCGGGCGCGCACACAAAGAACGGTGCGATGGATTTAGACTCGGACGGCGCATTTGTTGGTGCGTCGTTCGGCAAGAAATTCGGTGATTTGGAACTTTCGGCTATGGCGGATTTTGGCCTTGCGGTGAACGATATGACATCTGTGATTTATGGCGATGATTTCAATAATTTCTATGCCGGAATTATGGCCAATGCCGCATATACATACAGTTTTGATGGCGATGTATTCTTTCGTCCGGCACTGCGCGCGGGATATACATGGGTAAATTCCGCGAATTATGTTGCGGCGGGTGGCGATAATATCGCGAACGAAGATTTTGGTTTCTTTGAATTGACGCCGGCACTTGATATTTTCGGTGATGTTGGTGATGGCCTTTCGGTTGGGGCGCATGTCGGTTATATCATGAATTTTGAAAACGGCGGTCGGTCCAAGGTAAACTATGTCAAGATTCCAAAATTGGAAACAAAGGATTATTTTGAATATGGTATAGTTTTAGCGCAGAACTTTGACGGGTTCACATTGAACATAAACCTTGGCCGCCACGATGGCGCACGCAGCGGCTGGAACGGCGGTGCCGAATTCAAGTATGTGTTTTAGAAAGCGGTTAGTGAAAGTCCGTTACGACCGCGGCGCGGCGTGCCGCGACGGGTGACTATCCGTTTTTGCTTCAGTGTGACAAGATGTTAGCAGCGTCAATACCGCATAAATCTGCGGTTTTTTTGTGTTTTGGGGTGGTATAAAAAAACCTAGGTTTTTTTACCACCACCACGGCGAAAAGTGCGAAATTTGTAATCTATTGTTTTTACTATGAAAAAAATTTTTGATTTTTTGAAAAAAGTGGTTGATTTTTAACCTAGGTTTTTATACCATTTAATCGTGCCTTAAAAGAAAGGAAACTTTTAAGGGTTTAACGTTAAACAAAGGAGAAAAATAATGTTAAGACAATCTAAAACTACGCTAAAAGAATTATCTGCACAATACCGCAGTGTATTGAAACGGGCATTCTTGGCGGGTATTGTTGCGTTGACTACTTCCGTTGCCAATGCAAACAGTGACGTGACTTTTGCGGGTGATTACGCAACCAGTAACGGAACACAAAATGTTGCAAGCGGTACACCGGGGGCGTACAATTTTACATACAATGGTACGAACCAAGATGGCACTGCGACCGCAGACATTAATTCTAACACCACGACGGGTGTGAATACTGATAATTTCGCGTATACCTTGGCGGATGGAACGTCTGAAACATTGACCGCGGGCAACACCTATACGGCATCTGATTATGCCGGTGCAACCGTCGCCGGAACCGCCGGTTATACGGGTGTTATCGTGGCTGATGGATATGGACTTGATGCCGGAACCGCTGTTGTAGATTCTTCATATAGTTATGAAAACCCACAATACGATGAAAGCGACCCAAATAGTCAGCAATATATAACCTTGGATAGCACCGGTGCCGCACGCGAATTGACCGCAACGTATGCTACCAATGACACTTATACAAGTGGCTCAACGAATATCACCGCCGAAACAACCCCCGAAGATTTAGTCGGCCTTTATGAATACCAGGTCGAAGGCGGGCATAGATATGTGTTGTCTAATGATGGAACCGGTATCAAGGACCTTGATAATGACGGTCGAGCGGTTGATTTAACAAATCCGGCAATTGATCCAGATTTACAAACCGCACTCCAAGGTATGCTTGATGCGTACGCGGCGGACAGCGCGGCCTTAGGCGACGCGACCGATGCATTAAATGATTTACAAACAATAGAAAACGCAAATTATACAGCGGCGCTGAATGCATACAATGCCGACAGTGCAACGCAACAAACATTGGCCGATAATTTTGCAACATACACTTCCGCAACCTCGGCTTATGAAACAGCAACGGGTTCGGAAAGTGCATATCAACAGGCAATAGATAATTTTGATGCAGATACCGAAAAGTTCAATGCCGCGGCAGATGTTTATAATTCGCCGATTGAAACAACAATTGATGAACACGCTCAAACGATTGCGGAATCGGTTGTTGAAGAAGAAGCAACCGCCCGTGCAGATGCCGATGCAACACTGCAGAGTGCAATTGACGGCGAAGCAACCGCCCGTGCAGATGCCGATGAAGCATTGCAGAGTGCAATTGACGGCGAAGCGACCGCGCGTGCAGATGCCGATGCAACACTGCAAAGTGCAATTGACGGCGAAGCAACCGCCCGTGCAGATGCCGATGAAGCATTGCAGAGTGCAATTGACGGCGAAGCGACCGCGCGTGCAGATGCCGATGCAACACTGCACAGTG
>JAFZXK010000008.1 GCA_017616785.1 Alphaproteobacteria bacterium | reverse complement strand
GATTATACGATAATATTCCTCGTCCATATATTTTTTATATTTTTTCATTTTTATCGCCTTTTTGTGTCTAGTTGAAGATAATATAGACCAAAAATAACATATATGTCAAGTGCTTTTATGGGTCAAATAGTTCGAGAATTTACAAAATGGGTATGTTTTTGAACTCCAAACTCTCGAACTGTTATGTTGATGGTGGAAAGGCTAGGTTTTCTTTGAAAAAATCGCTTTCTTTGTTCGTAAAAACGCCAAATATGAACATTGGGCAGTGCATACTGTGCAATCCACGAACTAATGAAATCAAAGATTTATTGCAGTTTGGTAAAGAGATGAGGGTGTTTTTAAGTAAATTCTAATCAAAAAAACTGGTCAGAACGACCAGTTTTCTACCTCTTTTTTGTGAAGAAGAACACTCCTCTTCGTTTTTTACGAATTTCCTGCTTATGTTCCTCTACGTCTTTTGCAGATTTGTTTACAAATATCACGCTGTCTTTTATCATTTGATTAGCCAATTTTAATAATTCAATCTGTTTGTTAACGGTTGTCTGACCAAACGCTGTATTGATGAAATTGTTAAAGGCTTTTTGTTGTTTCGCCAATTTTTCTGCTTTAAGAACTGTTGCAGGTGTAATTTCTATAGCGTTCTGTTTGCAAAGAGCAACCAAAAAGTTATCAATTTTGATGACGTTATCTGTATCAGTAATTGATACAAAATCCTCACTTGGTTCCCAATCATTATCTTGGTGTTTGTATTTACTAAAAGCCATACCCATAACAGCCCCACGCATTGCATCTGTGTTTAAATTGTATGATGCTGAATACTTACACGAAAAAGCCGTTATATCGTCAGAATCAAGAGAAAAAACGCCATAATAAACCTTGTGGTGTATATAGTCATTGTTGGATGTGACTTCAACTTTATTAAGCTCTAATTGTATGTTCTCTATTTTTCTCAATGATTGCAAAAACAGTGGCACAAATAACTCTGTTTGTTCTTGCGTCAATTCAATTATAGTATCTTTTGCCATTTTTTATCCTTTTTGTGTTTTTATAACGGGAATCAATATAGCACCGAAAATTACTTTTGTCAATATAAAAGTAATAATTGGAAAATGTTGCGAAAATAGCCAAAACCCCACTATTTTTCTTAAAAAGTTCGAAAATTTGCAAAATGGGTATGATTTTTAGCATCATATTTTCGAACTCGTGGAACTACTAGAATTCTAACAAAAAATGCATAATTGGCATCCGCCTGCGCAGGTGCTTAATTGCGTTGAATTACTAATCATTTTATATGAATTTTTTTTCGAAAAACAGATTGGCTACGGCGCGATGCTCAATCTCGCTGTAGCGATAGCGAAAGCGGATGGCAGTCCCAACGGGAATCGAACCCGTGTTACCGGAATGAGAATCCGATGTCCTGACCGCTAGACGATGGGACCCCTAGCGAAGCGCGGTCCCATTGTCGTCGTCATTCTGGCGCAGGCCAGAACGATGGGACCAGCGAAACGGTTATATTCTAAACTTTTAATTTTATTTTTCAATAATTTTCATCAAAATGCCCTTGCTTTTTTTCTGCATATGCGCAAAGATGGAATTCTGATAAAGTAGGGGCAAAATCTTATGCAAAAATCGAACACACAAAATAATCCAATGCCAAAGACATTACTGGGGTTCTATAGAAAGATTTTTAAGGGTTTGTGGTGGTCGCTTGTTGCAACCTGGGGACTTCGTTTAATTGCCGGTTTTGGCGCGGTTTTATGGCCAAACTATCAACGTTGGGTTGTCGCGATGCTTGAAAATGCGCCCGCCGATGTAAACTTGTTAATGTATTGTTTGCCAACGATTTTGCTTATTGTCGGATTAAACTTAGGCGAAGATACAATACACATAATGCGTGGTTGGGTCCTTGCGAAATTTGAACCGCGTGTTCAAAGAAAGGTTTCTGAAAATCTAACTGACTATGTGCACAGTCAATCAATGGGATTTTGGGTAAATCGCATGGCGGGTCAAATATATTCACGCATAAACGATATTACCTCTGGAATTCGGACAATTATATTTGAAGTGTGGAACATATTTGTTATGTTCGTAATGGTTTGTATAAATTCAGCCGCGCTTTTCGGTGTAAATAAATATATCGCATGGTTGTTTTTGTTTATCTTTGTGGCGCGCACAATATTTATGTGGAATATGCGCAAACCAATCAAACGGACATCCAAAGAATCGGCGGACGTAAACGCAAAACTTACTGGGAAATTGGTGGACAGTTTTTCAAATGCAACCAATGTGAAACTCTTTGCAGGTGTGGAACGTGAACATAATTATATGTCGCCAATTCGTGCGGAAAGAATAACCGCACAACGTAATGCAAGTTTTTGGCAACGGTTTTCTTTTTGGGTGCCTGGTTTACTGTGGGATATTATGTTTGGAATAACATTAGTATTGTGTGTTTATTTATATGCCCGCAACACAATGACACTGGCTGATGTTGTTTATTCTATATCCGTTTACCTTATGGTTATGGGGCAAATTGGTGGAATTATGGAAACCATCCCAAGTATTATTGAACGCGTGTCTGCGGCAAGCAAGGCATATACGGAACTTGTCGTTCCGATAGAGGTTACTGATGCGCCGAATGCGACGGTTTTGGATGTTACGCGTGGCAAGATAGAATTCAAAAATGTTTCGTTCAAATATAAAAACAAATATGTTTTGCGTGATTTGTCGCTTACCATTAAACCTGGTGAACGCGTTGGAATTGTTGGACCGTCGGGCGCGGGCAAAACAACATTGGTAAATTTGCTGATGCGTTTTTACGATGTGAAAAGTGGTGAAATTTTGATTGATGGAACGGACATTCGCACCGTTACGCAAAATTCTTTGCGTGAAAATATTTCCTTTATTCCCCAAGACCCCGCAATGTTCAATCGCACGATAAAAGAAAACATTGCATACGGTCGGCCCGACGCAACAATGGCGGAAATCCGCGCGGCGGCGCATTTCGCATCTGCGGATAAGTTTATAGCGGGGACCGAAAAGAAATATGATACATTAGTTGGCGACCGCGGAATAAAAATGTCCGGCGGTCAACGGCAACGCATCGCGATTGCGCGCGCGTTTCTAAAAGACGCACCAATTTTGATATTGGACGAGGCGACATCCGCATTGGACAGTGAAACCGAGGTCGCAATACAACATTCATTTGAAAAACTTTCGCACAATCGCACAACTATCGCAATTGCACACCGACTTTCGACATTGCGCAACATGGATAGAATAGTCGTCTTGGACGATGGGAAAATTGTTGAATCCGGAACGCATGCGGCACTTTTGCGGCGCGGCGGCGAATACGCACGTCTTTGGAAAATGCAATCCGGCGGATTTTTGCAAGAAGATAAAAATTCCCCTTTCCGCCGGAAAGGGGGGAACCACTGAAAGTGGTGGGGTATGGGGCAAAATACACCGTTACCACTACCCCGTCCGCTTCGCGTCCACCCCTTCGCTAGGCGAAGGGGATTTCTAACCACTAATTTCTTATTGACCCGCGATATGATTTTTTAATAACATAAAAAACATGAAAAAAATTTTATCTTTTGTTGTCGGATTTTTGTTTTGTTTTGGCGCGCACGCGGCGGATTATCGTGCGGCGTTGGTTGCGGATATGGATACGGGGCGCGTGTTGATTTCTGAACATGCGAACGATGCGAATTATCCCGCAAGTTTAACCAAGATAATGACATTGTATTTGACTTTTGATGCCTTGGAACATGGCCGTTTGCACTTGGACGATTATCTGATTGTGTCGCAAAGTGCCGCGTCCGCGCCCCAGGTAAAACTTGGCCTTTCGGCGGGTTCGAAAATTCGGGTCGAAGATGCGATAATCGCACTTGCGGTGTACAGTGCAAATGATGTTGCACGGGTTTTGGCCGAAAATCTAAAGGGTGGCAAAGAGGGAACATTTGCGTCACTTATGACACGTGTTGCGCGCGAAATTGGTTTGTCACAAACAAATTTTGAAAATTCGTCGGGATTGCCAGACGATGACCATTTATCGACCGCGCGTGATATTGCGTTGCTGTCCATGGCGGTTTACAAGCATTTTCCGCAGTATTGGAAATATTTTGGTATAAAAACTTGGGTTTATAATGGCAAAACATATACGAACGGAAACCGGTTACTGGAAACATATCCGGGATGCGATGGTATGAAAACGGGTTATACAAATAAATCAAAATATTCACTTGTCGCGACCGCGGCGCGTGGCGGGCACCATTTGCTGTCTGTTGTTTTGGGTGCGGAATCCAAGGATGTTCGTGCGGCGGTATCAACGCGTATGCTAAATCGTGGATTTGAAACGTATGGTATTGGTGCGCCGGCAAATTATACCGTTGAACCCGCGCCAGTAACTTCGCCGATTGTGCAAAAATATGCCGATGATGCGCCAAGGGTTACGCCGGCGGCAACGCCAACCTATGCGACGGGTGGTGTTGGTGTTCAATTTGGCGCATTCAGCAGTGTTGATTCTGCAAACGCAATGATTACGCGGGTTAAAAATGCCACCGGCGCGACGGCGCACTTGGAACCAACGGGCACCGGACTTTACCGTGTGCGTGTAACGGGCCTTACCGAATCCGGGGCGCAGTCACTAAAAAATCGCGCATCGGCCGCCGGAATTGATTGCTATGTGTTTCATTGATTGCTAATATACGGTTATGAATCCAAAAATTGAAAAACTTGTTAAACAATTTGCAAAGTTGCCGCGTGTCGGAAACAGGGCTGCGCAACGTATAGTCCTTGCGCTGTTACAGGATAAAACCGGTCGCATTGAAAAGTTGATTGATGCACTGCGTGATGCAAATGAAAATATTCACGCGTGCCCGATTTGTGGTGTGCTGACCGACTGCGGTATGGACCGGTGCGAATATTGTCGTGACGCGTCACGCGCGAATAATATGCTTTGCGTTGTGCGCGATTTGTCGGATGTTTGGACATTTGAAAAGTCCGGTGTGTTTGGCGGGCGATATCATATACTTGGCGGATTGCTGTCGGGCGTCGCGGGAATTACACCCGAAGATTTGAACCTAAATAATTTGTCTGCGCGAATTGCAAACGAAAAAATTACGGAAATTATATTTGCACTGCCGAACACTATTGAAGGTAAAACGACGCAGCAATACATTATGTCGATAATTGATAACGCGGAAATTAAATTTTCCGAACTTGCGTCGGGCGTGCCACTTGGCGGGGAATTAGATTACATCGATGACGGCACATTGTCGTTGGCGTTTGGGGGGCGGCGCACAATATGACGAATAAAATTTCATCTTTGCCGCCAGTGTCAGAAATGATGCGTGATGCGGGGTTGGAACCGAAAAAGCAATTTGGCCAAAACTTTTTGTTTGATTTGAATTTAACCGGTCGCATCGCGCGCGCCGTTCCGGATATCGCGCACACAACGGTCATAGAGGTTGGACCCGGGCCGGGCGGCCTAACAAGGGCATTGTTGTTGGCGGGTGCGCGACGCGTTATCGCAATTGAAAAAGATAAAACAACCGAACCGATTTTATCGCGAATCGAAAACGCCGCCGATGGAAAACTTAAAGTTATTTATGATGATGCGTTGCGTGTTGATATGAAAAAAATTGCGGGCGGTGCGTTTTCGGTGTGTGCGAATTTACCATATAATGTTGGCACTGAACTTTTGATAAATTGGTTGCAAGATATCGCGAACGGCGTGCCGATTAAATCGTTAACGCTAATGTTTCAACGCGAAGTTGCCGAAAGAATTGTTGCAAAGACCGGCGATGATGCATATGGGCGATTGGCGGTTTTAACATCTCTTGTTGCGGACGCAAAAATTTTGTTCGGTGTTCCGTCAACCGCGTTTGTGCCAAGACCACGGGTTGAAAGCGCGGTCGTCCAAATAATTCCAAACGCAAACAAAATCAAAAAAATAAAAAACATATCGGCGGTTGAAAATTTAACGGCGAAACTTTTCGGCATGCGGCGCAAAATGATTCGCGGAATTATGCGTGATATTGATTGGGCAGTTTTTGGTCTTTTGGGGACCGAACGTGCCGAAGATTTAAGCCCGGAAAAATTTCTTGAACTTTCGAAAAAACTAGTTGCATAGTTACCATATTTTTTTGCTATACTTTCACAGAGTCCTTAGGGGAGAGAGAATTGTCTTTATCGGTCCTGATATTTTTTGCGATGATTTTTGTATTGGTGTTCTTGCTGCGCACACTGCGGGTTGGAGCATTGGTAGCATTTTTGCTTGCGGGCATGATATCAGGACCATATGTTTTGAATCTGTTTCAATTAAATTCAACATGGACATTTCTTGGCGACCTTGGCATTTTGTTTTTGTGGTTTAATATAGGACTCGAAATCAACATCAAACGCCTTTGGCAAATGCGGCGCACAATTTTTGGCTTTGGCGCAACCCAGGTTTTAATGGTTGCGATAATGTTGTTTCCAATTTTGTTTGGATTGACAACATGGTCGGTTATCGGTGCGATAACTATTTCACTTTTGTTCGCGATGTCCAGTACATCCGAAGACCTGCAATTGCTTACCGACCGTAATCAGTTAAATACAATGATGGGACATCAGACATTTTCAATTTTATTGTTCCAAGATTTGTTGTCGATACCATTGCTTGCCATGTTGCCGGTATTCGCGGGAAAATCATTTAATCTTGGTGCGACACTTATTGATGTTACGGTAACATCGGCAACTTTGATTTTTGGCGTCGTCGTGGTTGGTCGATTTGTTTTGAATCCATTACTCAAACGCGTATCAAAACTAAAATCCAAAGAGGCATTTTTACTTGTCATAATGTTGAACATCGCGGTTTGGGCGGTGATGATGAACCTTTTGGGATTGCCAACGGGATTGGGTGCGTTCTTGGCGGGTATGTTGATGTCTGAAACTTTATACAGCCACCAAGTCCGCGCAGAAATCGATCCATATGCATTATTATTCTTGTCATTATTCTTTATATCATTGGGGATGGGCTTGAACCTTGATGTCCTTTTGGAAAATTGGTATATTGTCGTTGGTGGTATGGTCGGTTTAGTATGCATAAAATTTTTCGCTTTGTTTATGGTTGCGCGTGTGCGCCAAGTCCCAACGCATGATGCGCGCCTTATTGCACTGATGTTAAGCCAAGGTGGCGAATTCGCGTTATTGATGTTTCAAACAATGAAAACTAGCGGCATTTCCGCCGTGCCAGCAAATGACCAAGAAATTCTGACCGCGATTATTATATTGTCAATGGTATCAACACCATTTTTGCTGACCTTGCATGATAAAATTTTCCATTCAAAAACAATGTTTGCACGTGCGCGCATGCGACAACTAAACGCCGGCAGTTCAGATATAAAACCCGAAGTTATAATTTGTGGTTTCGGTCGTGTTGGGCAGATTATTGCGTATGTTTTGCGTTCGCGAAAAATCCCATATGTTGCGCTTGATTTGGATGTGAATGCGGTAATGGTTGGACGCGAACATGGATATAATGTTTTCTATGGTGATAGTACAAATCCGTCCGTTCTGCGCGAATTTGGATTGGCATCGCGACGTGTGCGTGCCGCCGTTGTCGCACTTGATAACGCCGGAACCGCGCGCAATGCAGTACTAACGATAAAGGCGATTTCGCCAAAGGTAAAGATTTTTGCACGTGCGCGTAACTTGCCGGAATCGCGCGCACTTATTAGGGATGGCGCGGAAGAAGCATGGCCGGAAACGGTTGAATCTTCGTTGATGTTGGCGCATGGTGTTTTGGAAAAACTTGGTGTGTCGGATGATGTTATTTCGCACATATTGCAAGAAATGCGCGATGCAAATTATTCCGAACTTGATAACGCAATCACAGATAGAAATAATTAAAGTTTTTATACGAATATTTTGCGTTTGCTTTTGTTTATCTATGTTGCTATATTGTGCAAGACCTTTACAAAGGAAAGAAAAATGAAAAAAACATTGTGGGCAATTATCGCGATAATCGGAATTGTTTTGATTGACCAAATATCCAAGGGTGCATTGTTGTATCTAATAACTGGGTCGGCGTTTATATGGGGGGCGGCGTGGACCGTTGTGCCGGTGCCTTATTTAATGCGGCATG
Source organism: Alphaproteobacteria bacterium (assembly GCA_017616785.1). GTDB lineage: Bacteria > Pseudomonadota > Alphaproteobacteria > Rs-D84 > Rs-D84 > Enterousia. The sequence goes on along the minus strand of JAFZXK010000008.1, from coordinate 13,589 downwards.
TGACGAACTTTTTCAATGTGGTTTTTACTTGGAACCCCGGAACGGCTTTTTCTTTGTTTCGCGGCCTTGGCGACAGTTTGCCGATAGTGATGACCGTTGCGACGGGGGCGATAATCGCATTGATTTTATATTACCTGTTTGCGCGTGCGAAAAGTTATGAACGTGTTCCACTTGTTTTAATTGCGGGCGGTGCGCTTGGGAATTTTGTTGACCGTTTGCGTTTTGGCGCGGTTATTGATTTTCTTGATTTTCATATTGGTGGTGCGCATTGGCCGGCGTTTAATTTGGCGGACAGTTTTATTACAATCGGTGTGTTGCTTTACATTTTGAATTGGTGGATGGCGCGTCGTCGTTGCATGCGTAATATAAAAGGATAAACAGATGGTAAAATTTCTTGATAACAATAATTCGGGCTTTGCGGCGTGGAACGCGAACAGGGGCGCGACCGCAAAACCAAAATCAAAATTTGGTGGATTTTTTTGGTGGTTTATTTTGTTCATTGGGTCGTGGTGGCTGATAAGTATGTGGACATCGCCAAAGAACGCGCCTACACCGACCGATGCGGATGTTGCGATAATTTCAAACAATGTTGTTGATATGCCGACGCACGAAATTTCGTCTGATAAAATAGTTGCGGATGTCCGGGGCCTTCGCATTTCAAATATCGCATTGATGGATTACGCGGCGACATCGGATGCGGAATCAGAACGTGTCAAATTACTTGGTGCGGATAACGATTTTATGGAACTGGGGCTAAATGCGACCGGCACAACCGCACCCGATGCGAATACTGTATGGCAAGACACGGACGGTAAAATGACATGGCGCAATTCCGATGGTGTTGTGTTCACGCGTGATATAACGGTCGATGGATATTTGGTTACGGTTACTGACAGTGTTGAAAACACAATGGCACATGATATTTCTTTTGCGCCATATGCGCGGATTGTGCGCGGGGGTGAACGTTCTTCGGCGGCGGTGGCAACGGGCGCGGTAACAAATACTAATTCGCGTGTGCGTTATGTTGATTGGGGGCGCGCGGCCAAGAAATCTTATGTTTATTCTACAACAAATGGCTTTGTTGGGTTTGCGGATCAATACTGGCAAACAATTGCAAATGTAAAATCACCCGACCAAACGATGCGTATTAAATCCATCGCGGATAAATATGTCGCGGACGCAGTTGCGTCGCCGATTGTTGTAAAGCCGAACAATACAGGCGTTTTCACAACCACAATTTTCGCCGGCCCGCGGGAAACGCGCGTGCTTGATACGGCGGAAACGGTAATCCCGGGAATTGATAAAACAATAGATTATGGTTGGTTTTGGTTCTTTGCGCGGCCGTTACTGTGGGCGCTAAACATTTTGAATTCGTTTGTGATGAATTACGGTGTCGCGATAATTTTGCTGACGATATTATTGCGGTTGTTGATGTGGCCACTTACGCGGAAATCATTTGTGTCATCGATAAAGATGCAACAAATGCAACCCGAATTAAAACGCATTCAGAAACTTTACGCGAACGACAAGGCGCGCTTGCAAATGGAAATGATGAACCTTTATCGGACACATAAAACTTCGCCGATGTCGGGGTGCTTGCCGATGCTGATTCAAATCCCGATTTTCTTTGCGCTTTACAAGGCGTTGGTGGTATCGGTAAATATGCGCAACGCGCACTTCCTTTGGATTTCAGATTTGGCGGCAATGGACCCGTATTTCATATTGCCGGTGCTTATGGGTTTAACAATGTGGTTGCAACAATATCTGCAATCTGGGGGTATAAAGAAAAGCGCAGATGGCAACGATGTCGCGGCACAGACGGGGCGCATGATGAAATGGTTGCCAATTATATTTACAATTATGTTTGCGTGGATGCCGGCGGGTTTGGTTTTGTATTGGACGGTGTCAAACATATTCGGCATAGTTCAAACATACATCATCAAACGCCGGTTAAATAGTAAATAAAAAAATGCCCGCCGTATGGCGGGCTGTTTCATTCCGATATTGCACGATAAAGCGCATCGGGTGTTTGTATAAACGGCGCACGCATTTTTATCGCATCTTTGGCCATGTTGACACAGGTCCAATTTTTACGCGGGAAATTTCGTGGCAAATCGCAAGGCACATAAACAAAACACCAACCATATTGCTGTAACATTTTCATATCCCGCACCCGCAAGCGAATTTTTTCGATATGCCCATACGATACAAATTGATAGAGTGTAAATTCTGTGCCATCACGGACGATAACCGCACAGTGCTTAAAATTTTTGCAGAATATATTCGGTAAAATTTTCGAAGATTTTTTTGAAAAACCGATAATAATCATATTAAATCCTTTACTTTAATCAATCCAACCTTTATCGCGCGCAGCGATTTCGATTACTCGCATCGCAGAATTCCAAACTGCGGCGGCATGATTTTCGCGCCATATATATTGATGCGGTGCACGCCGCCGGTCGCCGAATTCTTTGATAACCGCTAATTGTTCATTACTTAATTTGCCCGACAGATAAAGTTTTGTAATCATTGTTTCAACATCTACCAATTCGCATACGCGCCGCGTGGCCGCATTTCCACGATATTGCCCGATATCGTTACGCACAGATTTCGAATACAAAAACCAAAACCACATTTGTTCCGCGCTTTGAAATTTTTCAGGAACTGAATTTATTTGCGATAATGTCATTATAATTTCTCCTTTTTTTCTATTCTTTTTATATATATAAATACCCGCGTGATTAAAGTGAATAATTACAACCATAAATTGAAACAAAGTTAGGGATATCGATTCGTTGCGGGCACAGGAATTTTTGCCTGCGAATCGAATAATCTTTATTTTTTTGATAAAAGGCGATGCATGTGCATCGCCTCCCTCGCTTATGGCCATGATAAATTTTTTGCTATGTCATATTAAAATCCTTTTGTTAAAAAAACCGCCTGGCGGCGGTTCTGTTATTTTTTTATTTCCGTATGTATCAGAATACAATCGGCGGGAAGCAATCGCCACCCGTATTCGGACAGCAATTAAACCCTTGGTCACCCATATCGGTATACGTTTCACCCGGACAGCACCCATATGCGTCGGGATTTGCACCACCATCACACGTAATAACCGAAGTGTTTTGCTGTTGCGGCGTTGCCGGTGTTTCCTTTTTGAACGGATTTTTTAAGGTTTCTCCATCTGCTTCATATTCAAGTCCCAAAACCTGAGTATTATATGTCTTTGTGTCAGAACGTAAAGTGGCGCCTTGTTGTTGTTGATTTTGGAACAACGCTTCCTGGCGCGCATTATTTATCGCATCATATGTCCCAAACGAACGACAATAGAAATCGACAGTTGTGAAACTATAACCTTGATCATTCATTTCTGTAACCGAAGCTTTATCCGTCCTTGCATACCAAGCGCCACTAGAATCTTTGGTACACCACTTGTCTTTAACACTATCAACCAACATTGAACGAACTTGTCCGATTAGTTCTTCGGTTGTTTGTTTGTCTGTGCTTAATTTCTGATCGATTTTTCCACGTTTTTTCTTGTCGCCGGTGGGGTATTCTTTTATTGCACATTTCTTGCCCCCAGCTGTTTTCGGAGCGCCACAGGTTACAAACAAATCAACCGGCGAAAATACAGTAATACGTGTACCAGCGGCAATTGAAAATGGTGGTGTTGTATTATCCATCATATCAACCAACAACTTTGTTGCGACATTATTCCAGGCCGTGATAATTTCATTTTTGGCAAGTTCCGATGAACGCACAGTTCCGCTTTGTACAACCGTGTTATTATCCAAGTCAATCTGGTTCACAAATGCATCGGACACCGGCGCAATCAAATTCACCGCCGCCGGCACAATTGCGGTCAACATCGGCATAACAAATTGTTGCAGGTAATCCGTATTCCCATGCCCCGGAACACCCTTGCGGCCCTGACTATCCGCGGAAAACGGTTGTTTATCACTATCGGTAAAATTAAATTCAACACCATCCGGGCGAATAAATTGATACCATTGTATTTGCATACGACCAACCGCCTTGTATGGGCCCGGCAAATCACCGGTTACATAGCCCAACATTAATGTACCGGTTGGAATAATAACCGTCCGACCATTATCAGAATAAACATTTCTATCAACGGTTGCACGCACCGGCAAGCCACCTGCAAGCATATCTCTATCCGCCTGAATATCCGAAACAATTGTTGCCGGAATCGGCTTATACTGACGCAATACAAACGTTCGGTCATAAGGCATAGATGAAAACACGCCATCTGATTCACCTGAACCTAAATATATTTGTTCTTGTATTTCATTCGGTGTTAATTTCACTTTCGCCATACCGCCCGCAGATTGTCGCTGACCAACCAATGCCGTAAGTTCCGCATCGGTCAATTGTCGTGCGCGATTACCACGATTTTTTACCGCCCGCGACCCAAGATTTGGTAATTGGTCTTGGATAACAAGACGAATATGTTCCGCGTCCGACCCAATGCGCCGCGCCGGATTTGAAATATCCATAACATAACCGGTATCCGGATTATAAATTCCCGTTGGCGATTCACAATTTACATCGGCAAAAGGATAATAATAATACGCACCACCGGACGGCTTTATCCAACCACTGTGCACACCGGATATGTTGTATCCCGGAAAAGAAAATTCCGAACACGCCGAACCAAATGCGGGTTTTACCGGTGTCATCGCGACCGTTGACTGTGGCCAATCATATGTTGGCATCTGCGCATCATTAAAGTTAAATTCCGGCGAAATATCTTCGACATCTTGTTCAAAATCATATGTCGGTTCCGGTTCAAAAAATGGGTCTGGTTCATATACGGGTTCCGATTCCACCGCCGGCGCCGGTTTTGACAATTCACGCGCGCCGATAACAATTGTTATCGCACTTGGGTCATCCGTCTCCACGCCCGTATCAAACGCGGTCCATTTAATTCCAACATCAACATTAGTAATGGAAATAGAATGTTCAGGTTGATATTTCAACCGTATATAGCACGGCATACCCGCGTTAATAATAGTGTTTTCATTTGTGCATGTTTCCACGGCGGAAATTCCCGCGGCATCGGTTGTGTCACCATCAACGACAACATTTACACCGGTAATTTGCACCTGGACATTAGATGACACAGTATATTCAATTTCGCGCGATTCACCGACATTTGTATCAACCCAATCAATCGGGCCGGCCGGCGATATAACCAGTTCCGGCGTCACCGGTATAGGCGAATCAACAATCGCAACCTTTTTGGTATCCTTGCCCCGCGTCAGCATTATGAACAAAACGACCACAATAATGATTGCGACAATCAGCAAAAACCACTGCAATCCGCGCGGCGAAGATTCATTTTCCATACTCATCACCAATTCCCCTTAAAGAACACTATTGAATACGCACGACCTGGCAACTTGCGCCACTAAACTTTAACAGTTGGTCGCACAATTGTTGCGCGGTATCGATATCCGGCATCGGTCCAATGCGCAAACGATACAAACGCGCCGCCGAAGATGTCGCACCCAATTCGCCAACGCCTTCTTCGTCAACGGCATAGAACACACTGTCTTTGTACTTGTTCAACAAACCCTTGCCGTCATTACCACTGAACCGCGCAACCAACCCAGCCCAGTATTCATCCAATGCCTTAACACTGCTGTCGGAACGCAGTTCAACGGCGACGCCCCCCTGATTACTGGTAATCAGCGGTATATTTGAATTCGGCAAATAAGACCCGGCGGTTATGCGCTCGGTTGGCATCATGCTTATTCCCTTGGTCCCATTACCCATTACGGATGTGTCATAAGTGCCGTACATACTCGTCGTCATCGCACCATACATCGGCATTGCCTGCATATTCGGCATTACCGTCGCATTTGGAACATTGGCGATATAGGTTGGACTTGCGGTCAAATTACCATAGCCCGCATTTATCGCGGTCATATTGTCGGTGTAAATCATATTGTTCAATGAATTGCCCGACATCATACTTTGCGCAACATTTGCCTCGGCCAACGCCATCACACTTGCGGTATCGGCGATAAGGAAAGGTTTCGCGCGCTTTTTAATGCACACAATGCGTTGCCCACTGCGCAGGACCATATCACCCACGGCCTCTACAATCAGCAAACGTCCGTCTTGACCATCGGTGCGGAAACCAACCGGGGATTCGCCACCTTCGACCAGCAGCGACACGACCGGTCGTTGCGTCATGGAAATAACCTTGTCCCCAAAGTCAATATACGTGAACACGCGGTCGCGCCACACGCGTTCCGGCGCAATCACATAGTCATCCGGGTTCGGCACAAATATATCCAAATCAAAACGGAATTCCGAAGGGTCAATCTTCATCGTTTTAATCCAATCGTAATCCTCGCCGTCAACACCAATGCTGGTGCTTTTTGTGTTTGTATTTTTGAATATGGAATTCATCGCACCACCACTTGGGGTCGCCGCACCGCCCGCCATGGGCAAACGCGCATTTCCGTCCAAAACAACATCAACCTGGGAATAAGTAATTTCAGACGCGTTCGATGGTTCACTGCGCAGATAGAAAGTATAAACATTTCCCGACTTTCCCGTCACAATTAAATTCGTGTCCGACCCCATATTGTCTGGTTTAGGTGCAATATAAAATGTACGACCACCCTGTTTCCCGTCAATTTGAAACAAATCGTTATTTCCGACCTGGGCATCTTCAATCTGTTCGCCATTTGGCAAATTCACCATCGTCACCATACCGTTGCGCAACTTTACCGGCAATACGGTTCCCGCCTCCCACGCAAGTTGTGCGTATCCGGGTTTCAAACTGCCACTTGCCATATTTGCATTTGGATTATCCCATGCGGCCTGAACGCCCCAGTCCACTGCGCCCGCGCCCGTCGCGACAAGTACAGCACAAATTGCAAATCTAAAAATCCAAAGTGCTTTCATTTTTCCCTTCCTTTCATTTACGTGTTTATTACCTTGAACCACCAATCCAATTCAGTGGGTCATTTCCGTTAAGAACCGTATATTCCACAACCTTTAATCCCAATGGGTTATTAAGTCGTTCAATCCAAGGAACAACAACATCGTTGTCGGTGGCCAAGACCACACGAATTTTATAATCTTTTTTATTTGTCGGCCCACTGCTTGATTCACAGTAATACCGCATCGTAACCGTATAGGTGTTATTTTTCAGCATGAGTGGTCGCCCAATAAAAGTCACCGGACAATTAAACGCGAAATCCGGATAATCACTTTGAATCGCGTTATACATATCGGTCCGCGTAAATGCACTATAAACCGCGGGCGCAGACCAAGCTGCGACAACACCGCCATCACTGTTCCACTTGCGCCGCATCAGGGTGGTATTATTTTCCACCTCGTTCCGGGCGCGCACATATTCCATAACAAAGGCCATTTTATAACTATCGATATTTTCGGAATCCATCGGCAAATCTGTAATTTGAATACTTGATGAATTTGCGGGCTTGGTTGTTATAAAGAAAATTTCGGGCCGATTTAGCGGAAACATTTTCCCCAGTGTCATAAACAACACAAACAGCACCACCGCCATTCCGGCGAACACGAAAATGACAAGTCGAGACAACAAAACTGGCGGTTCTATGCGGTGTTGCAAGGTTAACCCCCCTATGGTTTTTTTTGATTGTAGAAAAATTCCATTAACCAATGCAAGTAAAAAGTGACGAGTGATAGTGGTCAACATAATCGCATACGATTTGTCGCGGAAATATATAGGTGTCAACAATTTAATTATCATCATTGAAAATTTTTTTCTAAAAAAAGAAAAAAAGCCCTTGACCCGATTCGGTGAAAATTGATATCCTTATACTAAGCAAAGGGTGTGTTTATCTGCAAACACACGCGTACCGGGCTTTTCCGGTGCGAAAGGAAGGGAACAAAAACATGAAAGTTTTAACGTCGAGAGTTGTTGTATTCGCGATTATGTCGGTGTTTACGATGGAATTCGCAAAGGTTGCGCATGCTACTACACCGGCGGCCGATTATAAAACTGTTACTTCCAAAGCATATGTTGATGAGGGACTTGCGTCTAAACAAAATCAAATCACAACGGGGTTGGTGGAGTTTAATGAAAACCCAAATTATATGTTGCCGGCAATTACAACATACGATTCAACAAGTGGTTTGGTTAGTAACAAAATCGGTATTTTGGATTACGGAACTGTATTGGATGATAATGGGTGGCTTAGTGATTATTCTAGTTTTAGCGGATACGGTGCTGAAATGGACAATTTTGTCCCAACAGTTCGTGCCGTGGCGGAAGAATTTGCAGTGAAACAAAATAGTTTACCCGCAAAATCCACTGGGGATTTGGCACCGCGGGGGAATCAGGCATTTGTAGCGAATACCCTTGGGGCTCCGTCAAATGTTTATACGACCGCTGGTAAAGATTTGGCGCTGACCGCAAAATCCGGTGCACAGCGGGTTATGAACTATGTTGACGGCACGACGGCATCCGCCACGTTTGCCAGTGGCCAAGGCATTACCGAGGCACAGGTTAAATCCACGTTGGTATCATTGGAACTGTTAAAGGATGTGTATAGTGCGTTGAGTGGTCAAATAAGCAATGCGACCGGTACACTTACTTGGGATTCGGCGGAAACGGCGTCCGCGAACGCGTATGAAACGCATTTCGGCAGTGGAACAAACTATTGGCCGGTGGCGGATGAAAACAAACTTGTGGATGGTGCCGCATTGGCGAATGCTTTGGCATTGAAACAGAATAAAATCCCGGCGACCGAATGGCAGGATGGCGGTGGAGCTAACATCCCCGGTGTTGTTATATCAACGGGTACCGACGGCGTCGTTGAACAACGAATGATTTTGGATAAAACGCAAGATATAACCGATCAGAGCATAAGCACTTTAGTTGCGAATGGTTATGATGAGGGTAATACTGGAAGTATTACATACGATATACATGATGATTCCGTCAGTGCAGCGGATGTGAATAGTGCCGTCCCGACAACAACTATGACGGTGGCAATTGCAAATGCCGCCGCTGCAACCAAACAAGATGAAATCACAACGGGGTTGGTGGAGTTTAATGAAAACCCAAATTATATGTTGCCGGCAATTACAACATACGATTCAACAAGTGGTTTGGTTAGTAACAAAATCGGTATTTTGGATTACGGAACTGTAGCGGATGATAATGGGTGGCTTGGTGATTATTCTAGTTTTAGCGGATACGGTGCTGAAATGGACAATTTTGTCCCAACGGTTCGTGCTGTGGCGGAAGAATTCGTGATGAAACAAGGTGTTTTACCCGCAAAATCCACTGGGGATTTGGCACCGCGGGGGAATCAGGCATTTGTAGCGAATACCCTTGGGACTCCGTCAAAGGTTTATACGACCGCTGGTAAAGATTTGGCGATAACCGCAAAATCCGGTGCACAGCGGGTTATGAACTATGTTGACGGCACGACGGCATCCGCCACGTTTGCCAGTGGCCAAGGCATTACCGAGGCACAGGTTAAATCCACGTTGGTATCATTGGAATTGTTAAAGGATGTGTATGACCGTGTAAAACGCCCGACCGGGACAACGGGCAAGGTCGTGACGTATAATGGGCTGAACGCAAACAATGTCCAACAGTTTAGCGAGGCAACGATTGCGCACAATTTAACCTATACAACTGGGGCGAATCCAACGGTCAGCAACCTTAACGACATCGCGTCGGTTGAATTGGTTTTAAATAACGCCGGAAATTATCAACCGATAATTCAACCTTCGGCCGTAAGTGGCGCAACCCAGATTATCACAAAACCCGCATATGGCGGAACTGCCGGGGATATCAGTTATTTAACATTGGACACAGCAAGTTTGACAGACAATAATGCATATGTTCCGTCGTCAAAGCTTGTTTCAACACAGTTAGATTTGAAACTTGATAAAACTTTGGCTTTAACGACCACTGCGGTAAATACGGCGTTGACCGGTCATTCATCTACGGCTAATTTGTACACTGTTCCAAACGCTGTGTCCAACGGTAACTGGGCGAGTACAATAATGAATACTTGGTCTACGAACCAAAATGTCCCAACCATGGATACATTGGCAAATTCACTTGCAGGGGTGTATGCGGCCACGCAAGATTATTGGACGGATAATACCCGCAATTATAACGATGCCACCAGGGAAATATCCGGTATCGCGACTCCACGCCAAATTGCATACACCGGGCGATACCTTTTTGATGGAAACCAGTTGGTGTGGTTACCGGCATTGGTTGACAGTGGCAACGAGGCAGCGACCTCTTTGATAAGATCTTATAATAATCGCAAAATCGTTCCAACCATGGATGAATTGGCGTATGCGTTGGATGGTGTGTTGCAAACCAACGAAACCACCGCTGAATGGCAAACGGCGGCCCATTACTACCGTATTGATAGCACGGCGGAACTTTATTCTCTTGCACAATTGATAGCCGGCAATGATATTAATGCTGTTGCATTCAACGCATCTGGATATTTGCAAACATTTGCGCCAACCCTTTCGGCTTTGATGGACGAATCATATGCATTATTTCAAGAGATAGATACGAAACAGACCAAACTTTCCGGTACCGAAGGTAACGTTGTTACATATGGCGCGACGGGAGGTTCTGTCGGTTCCAAGGCGATTGATACCACCGTCACCAGTGGCAGTTCAAATCTTATCACATCGGGCGCGGTATACACCGCCGACCTTGGCAGGCAAAATAAAATCCCCGCCGCCGGCAGTGTACGAAGCGCTAACAATGCCACTACAAATACGACGATAAGTGATTGGACAAGCTCGGAAGTCAAGGGAACCGCATTAGTTACAAAAACATCGACGGATGGCGTGGTTGGTGAACGCAAAATTTTTGAACCGGGTGACACTTACACAAACGATGCCGCAACAAATATACAAATTGCAACAATCGGCGCGGTAAAAGAAAATACATTGCAAAAGACATGTGCCGAATACAAACCCGGCACAACCGTGGCAAATCAAAACGCGGAAAATTGCTGGCTTTGGACAATAAGCAATATAACCGCTGTGACAACAACAGGGGCGCAGGCATGTTCCAACCCAAGGACCTGCAGAAATAACAGTGATTGTTGTGGTGGGTATGTATGTAACTACGATGAGGAGAAAGACCGTAGTACCTGTGTTGTACAAGAATTTACAATTGATGAAAGTTAGTAATGAAAACCGTCTTTGCGCTTCCATATTTTTCCCCTTGCATAAACGCCCAAAAAAAATTATAATAATTCCGCTTGATTTTTCGTGATTTTGTTGCTAACCTATCGCGGAATATCGGAATGCTTTCGAACCAAAGTGGCGCATTTCTGGGCACAAAGGGGCATGGTTCAATGGTAGAACATCGGTCTCCAAAACCGCGGATGAGGGTTCGATTCCTTCTGCCCCTGCCAAAATTGTGGGCGGACATTGCGATAAAAAGAATATAATAGGGAACTGGTGCGTTTTATGAAGAAAATTATGGAATTTATTCGTGGGGTGCGGGCCGAATGGTTCAAAATTGTATGGCCAACCCGGGCGGATGTCGTGCGTGCAACTATCATGATTATCGTGTTTTCTGCGCTTGCGGCATTGTTCTTTTTTGTGGTGGACAGTATTTTAAACGCACTGGTGGGGTGGATTTTCTAAAACGATTTGCCAAGGGGAATGCCTAATGGATGATAAAATGCAATGGTTTGTTGTAAATGTTCATACGGGATGCGAAGACAAGGTCGCACGCAACCTGCGCGAACAAATTGATAAACGTCGCCTTAACGCGTATTTTGGCGAAATTATGGTCCCAACACGCGAAATTACGGAAATTAAGGCCGGAAAACGGGTCAAGGTTGAAAAGAAATTCTTTCCGGGCTATATCGTTGTGCAAATGATTATGAATAACGAAACTTTTTCGTTGGTGAAATTGTTGCCGCATGTGATTATGTTTCTTGGTGCGCGGCAAAAACCAATCGCCGTTAGCGAGGAAGAAGCCCGTCGCCTTATTAAACAGGTCGAAGAGGGCAGCACCGTTCCCGATGATATCACATACGACGTTGGCCAAGAAGTTCATGTTATCGATGGACCTTTTGCGAACTTTAACGGTGTTGTGTCCGAAGTTGACAATGTAAAACAAAAAATGACCGTGACCATTTTGGTGTTTGGTCGTGAAACAAGTGTCGCACTTGATTTCGAACAGGTCGAAAGGGTTTAACCGATAAAATCGGCGGGCGTGTGCAAGGCGCGCAAAAAAATCGTGGTGGATGCGCCACATCGAACCACGGAACTTCAAAACCACAGGAGTAAAAAATGGCAAAAAAAGAACTTAAGGGGATTGTTAAATTGGTCGTCCCCGCAAAACAGGCAAATCCTGCGCCACCAATTGGGCCGGCGTTGGGTGCGGCGGGTGTGAATATCGCCGAATTCTGCAAACAATTTAACGATAAAACGTCTGATAAAGAACCGGGAATGCCGATTCCGTGCATTATTACCGTCTATACGGACCGCAGTTTCGAATTCATTATGAAATTGCCGCCGGTTTCGTACTATATCAAAAAGGCGTTGAAACTGAAAATCGGTTCACATAAACCGGGGCGTGATTTCGTTGGCACTATTACCAAAGCGCAAATCAAAGAAATCGCTGAAAACAAAATGCCGGATTTGAATTGCAGCACTGTCGAAGCGGCGATGAATATCGTTGCGGGTCAATGCCGTTCAATGGGCGTAAAGGTGGGGGACTAAGGCCATGAAAATTACAAAAAGACAAAAAACGTGGTCTGAATTAGATACCACCAAAACGTATTCTTTCGCGGATGCGATTGATGCGTTGCGTCCGTATTGTTCGAAAAAATTCGATGAAAGTTTGGAAATCGCGGTTCGCCTTGCAATTGATGTGACCAAGGCCGATCAAAATATCCGCGGTATGTTGTCTTTGCCAAATGGTACGGGCAAAAAGGTCCGCGTTGCGGTTTTCACAAATGACAAGCAAGACGAAGCGAAAAAGGCGGGTGCCGATGTTATCGGTGGCGAAGACCTTATTGCCAAGGTTGCCGAAGGTCAGATTGACTTTGACCGGGTTATTGCAACGCCGGAAATGATGCCAAAAATGTCAAAGGTTGCGCGCGTTTTGGGACCAAAGGGTTTGATGCCGAATCCGAAACTTGGAACGGTAACGAACGATGTTGCGGCGGCGGTCGCAAGTGCCAAGGCCGGACAAATCGAATATCGTGCCGAAAAGAACGGTATTATTCACGCCGGTATCGGTAAAATGTCGTTTGCAACCGATAAATTGGCCGAAAACGCAAATGCGCTGGTTGAACAATTGAAAAAGGTTAAACCGGCATCGGTCAAGGGTCAATACATTGTTGGAATTGCGGTTTCAACGACCCAAGGTCCGGGCTTGCACGTGGATGCAAAATAATTATTGCGGTTTGGCGCGGGGGCGTCGAACCGCAAACAAAGATTTCTGTCCATGACTGATGGTGCGGTAACGCTTAATTCCCATCATAGACAAAGAAAATTTCTTTGGGACAGGAAGTGGTCCCATCCCGGGGAAACCCGGATGGAAAGTT
>JAFZXK010000007.1 GCA_017616785.1 Alphaproteobacteria bacterium | reverse complement strand
CAGCAACAACGGTGACAGGAACATTGGGAAACAGTACCAGTGATACATCATTACCGATGGTTGGTGGTGTGAATACAAAGTTAGCAACAAAACAAGATGAGATTCCGGCAAAGAATACGAACACGGTATTAACATACACCGGTGTTGCCGGCACGGTTGGCGAAAAAGGAATATATCAGGATACAGGCACATATGCATCGCAAACAGATAGTTTAATAGATGCGGGGACATTTAACGCGGCATTAAAAAACGGACTTGATAACGAGTTTGTCTGCGCGGGTTACTCATCCACAGGTGAATGTTGGTTGTGGACGATACATAATGATGGCAACACATCAATAAATTTATATGACCCGCTAACCAATCCAATAGAACAAGGAACAATCGCAGCCATAGATGGCCAAAACTCTGGTGCCACCAATAAAAGATTAAGAACCGGATATATAAATGTTGAACCCAATACAGAATACACCGTATCATACGCAATGTCCGTTGAAGATCCAAAATATCTTTTTATTTTCCAATATGATTCTAATGGGGACTATCTTGGTAGCAGTTTGACAAGCAACTGGCAACTTAGTCCGTATACTTTTACAACAAATGCATCGACGGGTAAAATTCGAATTGTTTTGAGTACCGCTAGTAACACAAATAACGCCGCAGTAATTGGACCAAGCGACGTATTGTGGTTACAGGTTGAACCTGGGGCAAATGCCACACAATATAAACCATATGTGGGGCAGGTTCCATACACAACCCTCGTTCCCGCGGGATACACACCGGTGGAATATATAGAATCCACCGGAACACAGTGGATTGATACGGGAATAAAAGGAAACCAGAACATAAAAGTAGATATAGATTTTATTGTTGTTGATAATGCGGCTTTTGGGCCATTTGGTGCTAGAACTAGTGCTATCAACAAATCTTTTGCAATTTGGTCATCAACAGGTAGGATTGGTGCTGCGTTTCGTGTAGGGTTTGATAATACGAGTGGCTATACCGGAAGCGACGGTTCTGCACAGAAAGATACAAGGTTTCATGTTGTGCATTCAAAAGACGGAACATACATCAACGATACTTTGGTATGGACTGCATCAGGTTATTCTGATTTTACCACTACTAATAATTTGTTGGCTTTTGCGACTTATGATGGTACAACTATCCAAAAAACAGCAATGAAACTGTATTCTTTAAAACTTTGGAATAATGGCACCCTGGTTCGCAACTTTGTTCCGGCCAAGAATAGTTCGAATGTCGTTGGCATGTATGATACGGTGTCTGGGACATTCTTTACCAATGCGGCGACCAGTGGCGACGATTTTACCGCCGGTCTGGAAATCAGTAATGTCGTGTACATTCCACAGGGACAATAAGGATTAAAAAAGGTTGCGTTTGACCGCAACCTTTTGTTTTTTTGCATAACATTGATTATTTCTTTTTACCCGATTTAGTGGTCGGTGATTTTTTGAATTCGCGATACAGTGCAACGATGCATGCGTAAGCAATCAGCGCGGACAGCGCAGTTATTGCGCCACTTATCAATCCGTCAGAAAAGATTGCAAATAATATAATCGCCAATACCAATACAATGGTATAACCCAAATTTTTTACCAATGTGGATAAAATTTTTTCAAGTGTTTTCATTATATTTCCTTTTGTTGTGCACGCGACATTATACCACATTTTTGATTTTTTTGGTAGTAAAAAAAACGCCATGCGGCGTTTTTTTATCTGTGTTTATGTCTTGTTCTGGTTTTCCGCTCTTCTAAAAGTGCGCGAAGGTACACGACGAATGCCCATGCAAAAACGGGGTAAATTTGGTAATAGTCATTATGTCTGCCCTGGTAAACGCGCCAATCGCCCTCTCTAAATCTAATTTTTGCCATGTTTTTATTCCTTTGATTACGATTTATTTTGTTTTGCTTTGCTTTAACCCGCGACGCAGTCGCATGTATTCGGTCAATGCCCGATAAAAGTTCGAATATGGTGTTGAAATATAAGCACGCCCAATGCGGTATTTAACACACCACCCGTCTTCGGTTTTGTATAACAAAACATCTTTTCTTTTCATATCGTAACCTTTGTTACAGAATGATTTGCCCACCCAAATATGCGTCGCGTGGAATTGGTCCGAACGACGAATTCGGCGTGACGTATATGTTACCAGTAATAGTAAAACGGCCACAAAAATGCAACATATTTAAATCGCGCAGGAATAAATTTCCTTCGATTTTTATATCGCATGGCAAAACGTATTTGTACATATTTTGCAAATACAGATTTCCGCGAATATGCGCGCCGTTTTTTAGGACAATCGCTTCCTCACGCGATTCGATGATAATATCGCCGTATATTTTTCCGTCACCGCCGGGGCGCAATGTCGGGTCGTCCGATGGAACGGTTGGCACGATGTTTATGACCGTTTCCATGTTGCCTGTTTCAGGGTCGCGTTTTACCGGAATGGTTTTTGATATCTTTTTCGAACCGGATTTTGTTTGGATTGTAACGGTCTTTTCGTTCGTGTTGATTACGACCGGGGACCGGCGACAATTTATAATATTGATTATCAACATGGAAAACAAAACGATAATCGCAACAAGCAAAGTCAGGTTTATTAAACCAACTAAATTGATACCGCAAAGCCATTTCCAGATTTTTTTCGCGGCCCAAACAATGCCGTCCCAAATCCAAGAGCAAATCGCGCAAAGCGTGTCCCACATCCAACGCAACATGCGCGCAATTAAACGGAAAGGAAACAATATCGCGCGTTCGAATTTTGTTTCAGTTTGGCGGATGCGTTTTTCGGCCGCCGCATAATCTTTTTCACGTTGAACACGTCGCGCGTCAAGTTTCATTTTTAATTTTTTGAACATAATTTTTTACCCTTTTTTGATTATTGTGTGGTAAATATAGTATAAAATAATCTTTTGTCAAGTGTTTTTCTGTCGATTTTGACGAAAGTTTATATTTGGTGTATAATTGCGACATGCGGGCAATATTTTTGGTTTTTTTGTTGTGTTCTTGCGCGGGTGCGTGGCAGCCGACGGACAATTTTACCTTTGTTCCGGTTACAGCGGGCAAGTTTGATATTGCAACATACCAAAAAAACACGGACCCGCGGGCGCTGGTGCATATCTATATCGAAGGCGACGGGCATGCGTTTGATGCGTATGGTGCGCCGACCGCGGATCCAACGCCGCGTTCGACATTGGTGCGTGATTTGGCGATGCGTGATACGGCGCCTAATGTTGTTTATATGGCAAGACCCTGTCAGTTTATAATGTCGCCGGCATGCAGTGAAACATATTGGACCGACGGGCGTTTTTCGGCGGCGGTTCTGAATTCAATGAGCCAGGCAGTGACCCAGGTCGCGGCCGGCCGGCCGATCGTTTTGATTGGCTATTCGGGTGGTGCGATGGTTGGCGGTTTGATTATAAAGCGCAACCCGGCGTTGCCGATTAAAAAGTGGATTACGATTGCGGGCGTGCTGAATCATCGCGATTGGACGGAATATTTTGGTGATGCGCCACTTTCGCGGTCGCTAAGTCCGTTGCATATTCCGGCCGTTCGTGCGTTGCACTATGTGGGTGAAAATGACGATGTCGTGCCGATGGAACTTTCGCGCCGGTGGATAAGTGACGAAAGCCAAATGGTTATCGTGCCCGGCACCGGCCACGAAGATTTCGGCGATTTAGATATTGATTTTGAATAAACAGATTGATTTATTTGTTGTTTTGTGAAATACTTGCTGGGAGAGTTGAATTTGTAAATAGGAGATTTTTGAATGACAGATATGATAGAACAACGAAAAAATTATTCTGCTTATATT
>JAFZXK010000006.1 GCA_017616785.1 Alphaproteobacteria bacterium | reverse complement strand
ACCGCAAACAAAGATTTCTGTCCATGACTGATGGTGCGGTAACGCTTAATTCCCATCATAGACAAAGAAAATTTCTTTGGGACAGGAAGTGGTCCCATCCCGGGGAAACCCGGATGGAAAGTTGAATTGGTTCGTGCGATTATCAATCGAACCAGAAGTAAGGGTAAAAAGATGAAACGCGAAGAAAAGTCAAACTTGATTTCTGCGTTGCAATCGTCCTTGAAAGAGGCGAACGGCGTTTTCGTCGTTGAAAATCATGGCCTTAGCGTAAAGGAAATGGAGGAATTGCGCAACGAAGTGCGTCCACACGTTTCCATGTTCAAGGTTGTGAAGAATCGCCTTATGAAATTGGCGTTGAAAGACACCGATTTCGAACCCGTATCCGACCTTATGAAGCGTCCAACCGCCGTTGCAATCGCAACAGACGCGTTGGCCGTGACCAAGGTTTTGGTGAAATTTGCCGAAGCGCATCCGAACATCACCATACATGGTGGTAAAATGGGCGCCGGCATTTTGGGTGTGGACGATATTGTGCAATTATCCAAGCTTCCGTCGCTGTTGGAAATTCGTGGCACAATTGCGCGTATCTTGGTCGAACCGGGGTCGCGTCTTGCACGCGTTTCCGCAGAGTATGGAAAAAAGAATCAGTAATTATTGGAATAACTTTCCAGTAAGAAATTAAGGAGCAAAAAAATGGCAGACATTCAAAAATTAGTTGAAGAATTGTCAAAATTGACCGTTTTGGAAGCCGTAGAGTTGTCCAAAGCGTTGGAAGAAACATGGGGCGTTAGTGCCGCCGCCGCGGTCGCAGTTGCCGCAGGTCCGGCCGCAGGCCCAGCCGCCGAAGAAAAGTCCGAATTCGATGTTGTTTTGACGGACATTGGTGCAAACAAATTGGCGGTTATCAAGGCCGTGAAAGAAATCACGGGTCTTGGACTTGGCGAAGCCAAGGCGTTGGTTGAATCTGCACCAAAGACAGTGAAAGAAGCTGTTGCCAAAGACGAAGCCGAAAAGATGAAGGCATCGATTGAGGCCGCAGGCGCCAAAGTTGAATTGAAATAATTCAATTCACACGGAACCACAAAGGTTCAAAAAAACAGTGTCCATGCCCGCACGGATAAATATGTCTGTGCGGGCGATGGGCGGAAAAAGGTATATGCAATAGTTTCGTTTGCAAAACGCATAAAAAAAGGATTGATACCCATGGCAGTTATCCAAAAATTAAGAAAATCTTTTGGTAAAAGTTTTTTGCAAACTCCGCTTCCTGATTTAATAGAAATTCAATACAATTCCTACAAGGAATTCTTGCAGGGCGATGTTGCACCCCAAAATCGTAAAAACAAGGGGCTGCAAAGTGTATTTACTTCTATGTTCCCAATCAAGGATTATGCGGGGGCCGCCGAATTGGAATTCGTTGAATACAATTTGGAAAAACCGGCGTATAACGTCAAAGAATGCCTTGCGCGGAAAATGACGTATTCAAGCAAGTTAAAACTTAAATTAAAACTGATTTTGTGGGATGTCGCCGAAGACGGCAAAAAGTCATTGCGCGATATCAAAGAACAAGAAATCTTTATGGGCGAAGTACCACTTATGACCGAGCGGGGCAGTTTTATTGCATCGGGTGTTGAACGTGTTATCGTTTCACAAATGCATCGTGCCCAAGGCGTTGTTTTTGCAACCACCAAAGAGGCCAAGGTTGCCGGGAATCCTATTACATATACTGCGCGTATTATTCCGGAACATGGTTCTTGGATTGATTTCGAAGAATCCAAAGGCGTTATCTATGTTCGTATCGACCGTCGTCGTAAAGTTCCGGCAACGGTTTTATTACGTTGCTTGCCATGCGCCGAAGACGAAAAGAAATGGATGGCCGAACCACGCAAGCCAACAATTCGCGGAATGTCAGATACCGAAATTTTGTCGGTGTTCTATAAACGAATCGCGCTTAAAAACAACGGCAAATTGTGGGTTGGTGATACATCCGTATTCGAAGGTTTGGATAAATATCGTTTGAATTACGATTTGATAAATCCCAAGGATAAAAAAGAATTGGCGGCCAAGGGCGACCGTTTGAATGCAAAGCGGTTGGCCAAGATTATGACCGCGTCAAAACAATTCGGTATTTTGCCGGATGCGCTGGTTGGTGAATATTTGTTTGACCCAATCACATCGGCGGGTGAAGTGATTTATCCATCGGGCACCGAAATCACCGAAGAAGTTTTGGCCGATATTGAAAAACTTGGCATCAAAGAAATTTCTTTGATTTCGATTGATAACACAACGATAACCGCGCACATGCGTAACACTTTGGTTGCGGATAAAACGGCAAATCGTGAAGATGCGTTGATTGAAATCTATAACATCATCAGACCGGGCGAACGTCCAACGCTTGAGGCGGCAATCAACCTGTTCATGCGCCAAGGATTCGAAGCGGCATATTATGACCTTTCGCCGGTTGGTCGATTCAAAATGAACAAACGTTTGAAAATTGATTCTGGGAAAAGACCCGAAGATGAACGCTTGTTAACCAAAAACGATTTCCTTGCGGTGTTAAAAACATTGACGAATATCATCGACCACAAAGATACGATTGATGATATCGATAACCTTTCAAATCGTCGTGTTCGTACGGTTGGCGAATTATTGGAACAAAATTTCCGTACCGGTATGGTTCGTATCGAACGATTGGTGCGCGAAAGTTTGTCTTCACCAAATATCGCAACAATGCAACCCCAAGATGTCGTGAACGTCAACCCGTTGATGTCGTTGGTTGCGGAATTCCTTGGGACAAGTCAATTGTCACAGTTTATGGATGCGTATAATCCGCTTTCGGAATTGGAACACAAACGTCGTATATCTGCGTTGGGTCCGGGGGGACTTAACCGTGAACGTGCCGGTATCGATGTCCGCGACGTTCACCCAACACACTATGGACGTCTTTGCCCAATTAACACACCCGAAGGTGCAAACATTGGTTTGATTAACCATCTTGCGTCATATGCGCGTGTGAATCCGTATGGATTTATTGAAACACCGTACTATGTTGTCGAAAACAGCAAGATTACAGACAAGATGGTTTATCTTACCGCGGACGAAGAATTGGGTCACAAAATCGCCCAGGGTAATACCCCAACAAATGACAAGGGTGTTTTAACCGAAGAAATGGTTACCGCGCGTGTTGATGGTGAATTTACGCGTGTCCCGCGCGCAGAAATCGATTTAATCGACGTTGAACCGCGCCAGGTGGTGTCCATTTCAACCGGACTTATTCCGTTCGTTGAAAATGACGACGCAAACCGCGCATTGATGGGTTCGAACATGCAGCGCCAGGCCGTGCCATTAATGCGCGTGCAAACACCACTTGTTGGAACAGGTATTGAACGTGAGGTTGCACGTGATTCCCGTACGGGCAAGGTCGCAAAGCACAGCGGTATCGTTGAATCTGCGGACGCAAATCGTATCGTTGTAAAATGTATGAATAGCCGTAATGTCGTGACGGGTGTGGATATTTACAACTTGGAAAAATACGAACGTTCGAATAATGATACAATTTTGCATCAAAAGCCATTGGTGCACGCGGGTGACCGTATATCTGCGGGCGATATTATCGCGGACGGTTCGTCAATGAACTATGGCGAATTGGCGTTGGGTCGTAATGTATTGGTTGCGTTCGTGCCATGGCGTGGATATAACTATGAAGATTCCATTGTGATTTCTGAACGTATTTCGCGTGATGATGTTTTCACATCGGTCAAGATTGTGGAAAAAGAAATCAAGGTTCGCGATACGCAATTGGGGCCTGAAAGTTTGACACGTGATATTCCAAATGTTAGTGAAGAAGCGTTAAAGAATTTGGACGAATCCGGTATTATCTATATCGGTGCGCGCGTGAAACAGGGTGATATTTTGGTTGGACATGTGTCGCCGAAATCTGAAACATTGCTTACCCCCGAAGAAGCGTTGTTGCGCAACATCTTTGGTGAAAAGGCGTTGAATGTCAAGGATACATCACTGCGTGTTGGCCCGAACGAAGAAGGAACCGTTATCGGTGTGAATATCCTAACGCGGCATGGGGTCAAGAAAGATGAACGTACCCAAATGATTGAATTGGAAAAAATCGCCAAGATAAACAAAGATCGTGACGAAGAAATTCAAATCATGGAAAAGGGTTTCGCAGACCAGATTTTCCAAATTGCCGAAGGACATACGATTGAGGCCGGCACAGGTAGTTTGAAACCATTTATCGGTAAAAAACTGAACCAAGAAGTGTTCGAAGGTATCAAACCGTCTGATTTCAAAAAGTTGGTTGTTTCTAACAAAGAAGCCCAGGCGAAAATCGAAGAAATTCGCGATGTGCATATTTTGACATTGAAACAATTAAACGAAAATGCCGACCGCGAAATTGAAAAGGCAACAGAAAGCAATTCATTGAATGCCGGTGTATTAAAGGAAGTAAAGGTCTACATCGCACACAAAATGAAATTGCAACCTGGTGATAAAATGGCGGGACGTCATGGAAACAAGGGTATCGTGTCGCGCGTTGTTCCAATCGAAGATATGCCACATATGGAAGATGGAACACCGGTCGATATCGTTTTGAATCCGCTTGGTGTGCCAAGTCGTATGAACTTTGGTCAGATTTTGGAAACCCACCTTGGTATGGCGGCGCGCACACTGGGTCAGCAGATTGGTGCCGTTTTGGACGAGGTTAAACAAAAACGTGCGGTAACCGATGACCTGCGCACGATAATGGGCAAGATTTACGGCAAAGATATGGCGGAAAAATTGGCCAAAATGACCGATACCGATGTTCGTGCTAATGCCGCATTGCTGCGTGATGGTGTGCCAATGGCAACCCCGACATTCGACGGTGCCAATGCCGAAGATATTCGTCGCATGTTGAAATTGGCGAAGTTGCCGGAAACTGGTCAGTTCACACTTTACGACGGTGTTACGGGCGAAAAGTTTGCGCGTCCGGTTACCGTTGGTGTGATGTATATGTTGAAATTGCATCACTTTGTGGACGAAAAGATTCACGCGCGTTCCACCGCAAGTTATTCGCTTGTCACGCAACAGCCATTGTCCGGTAAGGCACACATGGGTGGTCAGCGTTTGGGTGAAATGGAAGTGTGGGCGCTGGAGGCACATGGTGCCGCACACTTGCTGCGTGAAATGTTGACGGTAAAATCGGACGATATTGTCGGTCGTAACAAGATGTACGAATCCATCATTTCCGGCAGTGACGATATCCAAACCGGCACGCCAGAGGCATTTAACGTGTTTGTTCGCGAATTGCGTGGATTGGGTCTTGCGATGACACCAAAGAAAATAGATTGAGTGTTAGTGTAAGTGGTTAGTCGTTAGTATTTTTACTAATCACTGTCAGCACTAACCACTAACACTAACCACTAACACTAAACAAGGAGTTTAGAAAAATGGCAAATATGTTGCAAAAGATATTTGGACAAATTGAAACAAGGGAACAATTTGATGCGCTGCGCGTAACGATTGCATCACCGGAAGAAATCCTTTCTTGGTCACATGGTGAGGTTACAAAGCCGGAAACGATAAACTATCATTCGTTAAAACCGGAACCGGATGGATTGTTCTGTCAAAAGATTTTCGGACCCGTCAAAGATTACGAATGCGCATGCGGAAAATATAAAAGAATCAAGTTCCGCGGTGTTATCTGTGAACGTTGCGGGGTCGAGGTTGGTTCTGCGTCCGTTCGTCGTGAACGTATGGGGCACATCAAATTGGCGATGCCGGTTGCACATACTTGGTTCCTGCGTGAAGGTAAAATTGCAACATTGTTGAACAACCTTTCACAAAAGAAATTGGAACAAGTTATATCGTATGACGCATATATCGTTATTGAACCGGGCCTTACGAACCTCAAACAATACGATGTTATTAGCGAAGATGAATATCGCGCCGCGGTCGAAGAATTTGGGCCGGATGCGTTCCGTGTTGGAATCGGTGCCGAAGGTGTGCGCAGCATAATTGCAAACCTTGACATGGGTGACGAAAGAACACGTCTGCGTGCGGAATTGGCGGAAACAAAATCCGAAGCAAAACGCAAATCTATTATGAAGCAATTGAAATTGGTCGAAGCGTTCTTGGATTCGAAAACCGAACCGCAATGGATGTTGCCGGATATTATCCCGGTTATCCCGCCGGATATGCGTCCGCTCGTTACATTGGATGCGGGCCATGTTGCGGCGTCCGACCTTAACGATTTGTATCGCCGTGTGATTATCCGTAATAATCGTTTGAAGCGGTTTATGGAAATGCATGCGCCTGAAATCATTGTCCGTAACGAAAAACGTATGTTGCAAGAAGCGGTCGATTCACTGTTTGATAACGAACACAAGGCGCGCCCGATGGTTTCGCAAAATCGTCGTCCGCTTAAATCATTGTCTGGGTCTTTGCGTGGTAAATCTGGTCGTTTCCGTATGAATATGTTGGGTAAACGTGTGGATTATTCTGGCCGTAGTGTGATTGTGTCCGGGCCGTCGTTAAAGATGCACCAGGTCGGTTTGCCAAAGGCAATGGCGCTTGAATTGTTCAAACCGTTTGTGTTCGCGCGTTTGATGGCGGGCGATTATGCAAATACATTAAAGACCGCACGCAAAATGGTTGAAAATGGTGAATATGTTGTTTGGGATATACTTGAAAAGGTTATCCATGAACATCCGGTATTGCTGAATCGTGCGCCGTCTTTGCACAGATTGTCATTGTTGGCGTTTGAACCGGTTTTGATCGAAGGCAAGGCAATTCGTTTGCACCCATTGGTCTGCAAGGGATTCAATGCGGACTTTGACGGTGACCAGATGGCTGTGCATGTTCCAATTTCATTAGAGGCACAGTTAGAAGCACGCACATTGATGCTTTCGACCAATAACATTTTGTCGCCGGCAAATGGAAAACCAATGACTGTGCCATCCCAAGACATGGTGTTGGGTATATATTACATCTCTTTGATAAATGGCGAACATACCGAAAAATCACCACGGTTTAGCAACATGGACGAAGTTGAATTGGCACTGGAAAACAAGACCATTACACTTCATACACCGATTGTTGCGCGTATCAATGGCAAAACATACAAAACAACCGCGGGTCGTATGATTATTGGTCAGTTATTGCCGAAATCAGATAATATGCCGTTTGACTTGGTGAACAAGGTTATGGGGCTTGGCGATATTGAATCTTTGTTGTCTGTGACATATGAACGTTGTGGGGACAAGGCGATGATTTTACTTGCCGACGCGTTAAAGAATACCGGATTTGAACAGGCGGCACGCAGTGGTATTTCAATCGGCTATGACGATGTTGTCATTCCCGAAGAAAAAGAAAAAATGATTGCTGATACCGAAATGGCTGCAAAAGATATCGAAAATCAATATCAAAACGGTTTGTTGTCTGGTGGTGAACGTTATAATAAACTTATTGACCTTTGGCAGAAAACAACCGACCGCTTGGGTGATTTGTCGTTTGCCGCGTTGGGCCGGTCCGAAGGCGACAATTGGAACTCTATCTATATGATGGCGGATTCCAAGGCCCGTGGTTCCAAACGTCAGATTCAACAGTTGGCCGGTATGCGTGGTATGATGTCAAAGCCCGATGGTTCGATTATCGAAGTTCCGATTATTTCGAACTTTAAGGAAGGTTTGACAATGGCGGAATACTTTACATCAACCCACGGTGCGCGCAAAGGTTTGTCCGATACCGCATTAAAGACGGCTCAGGCGGGTTATTTGACGCGTCGTTTGGTTGACTTGGCGTTGAATACCGTTATTACCGAACACGATTGCGGAACCAAGGAATATATTACCGCAAAACCTGTGTACCAAGGCAGCACATTGTCTGTGCCATTGGGTGATGTTGTTTTGGGACGTACCGCGGCACATGATATCGTTCATCCGATTACCAAGGAAGTCATTGTTCCGGCCGGTGAATTGATAACCAAGGTTGCAGCGCGTAAGATTAACGAATCTGGTCTCCCGAGTGTCGATGTGCGCAGTGTTCTGACGTGTTGCAGCGACGGTTTGTGCGCAAAATGCTATGGTATGGATTTGTCGCGTCAATCATTGGTGCATGTTGGCGAAGCCGTCGGTGTTGTCGCGGGGCAATCCATTGGTGAACCGGGGACTCAGTTGACATTGCGTACCTTCCACATTGGTGGTATTGCGTCGGGCGGAACCGAAAGTCATTATATCGAGGTCCCTGTTGCCGGTAAAATCAAATTGATTGGTGTGAACACAATTAAAAATTCTGCGGGCCGCGTGGTTGTCCTTTCCCGTAATGGCAAGGTCGCCGTTGTGTCGCCGTCCGGTGAAGAATTGTTCAGTTGTGGTTTGCCATATGCGTCTATGTTGATTGTGAACGAAGGCGACAGTGTCGAAAAGGGCGCCAAGGTTGCCGAATGGGATCCATATTCCAACACTATCATCGCGGAAAAAGACGGTATTGTGAACTTTAATGATTTGGTTGAAAATGTTTCGTTCCAAGAAGAAGTCGATGCAACAACCGGTATCATTTCGCGCAAGGTTATCAATTGGAAACTGAACACGAAAAAGGCAATGCAACCGGCAATCCGTTTGGTAAATGAAAAGGGCGATATCTTATCGCTTGGCGGGAAAAAGGTTGCGGAATACTTGTTGCCGATACATTCGGTGTTGAACGTTGCAAATGGTGCAACGGTTGCGGCGGGCGATGTCTTGGCGCGTATTCCGGTCCAGGCAAAGCGGACGGGCGATATTACCGGTGGTTTGCCGCGCGTCGAAGAATTATTAGAGGTTCGTCGTCCGTCAAATCCGGCATTGCTTGCGGAAATCGACGGAACGATCGAATTGGAAGATGCGAAATCCAAGATTCTTATCCGTATTGAACCTGATGATGGAACGGCGCCGGTTGAATATGCGGTGCCAAAGGGAACAAACCTGTTGGTGCGCAGTGGCGATGTCGTGAAAAAGGCGGATAAATTGGTTGATGGTGACCCGGTACCGCAAGATATTTTGCGTATCTTGGGGCAAAAAGCACTTGCGACCTTTATGGTTGAACAAATTCAACAGGTTTATCGTCTTCAGGGCGTGTCCATCAATGACAAGCACATCGAAATTTTGATTCGTGAAATGACGCGTCGTGTTGAAATTACCGACCCGGGCGATACTGGATTCCTAACGGGCCATGTTGTTGACCGTGTCGATTTCGAAGAAGAAAACGCGCGTGTTATCCATGATGGTGGCCGTCCGGCAACCGCGTCCCAGGTTTTGGTTGGACTTACCCGCGCATCACTTACCACACGTTCGTTTATATCGAACGCATCGTTCCAACAAACGACCAAGGTTTTGGTTGATGCGGCAATCAATGGTTCAACCGATAAATTGGTCGGTATCAATGAAAACCTTATTGTTGGTCGCCTTATTCCGATTGGAACGGGCGCGTACGTCCGTCGCGTTCGCGAAATTGCCAAGCAAGAAGAAAAGGCCGAACGCGTCGCACGCGAAGGTGGCGAACATCAACAGTTGTTGGATTTGTAATTATACCGGGTGGCGCGAAATGCGCCACCACAACTAATCCTTGTCTCGCCGTAGCCTTGGCGTAGGCGGAACTAACACTAACCACTATGTCTGATAAACTCGCGATTTTCTGTGATATTGATGGTGTTGTGTCCAAAAAATGGGCCATAGCTGACTATGACCGCTTCGGTGAGCCAAATGCGAATATGATACGCATACTGGAAGCATTGGGGCGTGATTTCACAATCGTTTTTATTACCGGTCGTTGGGCCATGGGTCAGGAAAAAGTTGACGCGTTTATCGATAACTTGCTGCCGAATATAAAAAAGATTGTATTTTGCAAACCGCACGATTACCCCGGTACAACGGCGGAATATAAACTTGCAAAAATTAAAGAATTGGAATCGGACGGATATAAATTTTACCTTGGCCTTGACGACCACAGCGCGGTAATCGGCCTTATGCACAATCACGGCATGTTCGTGGCCAAGGTTATATCGGATTGATACAATTTTTTGCTTGCAAATGGGTAAGAATTGAATAGAATTAACAACTGTCGAATAAAAGGATCGAAAAATGGCAACGCCAAGAAGTAAAACAAGCAAAGCACGCAGCGCACAACGTCGTTCACATGACGCATTGGCAAAGATGCCATGTGGCGTTTGCAAAACATGTGGCGAAAAGAAACGCCCACATCACATTTGCCCTGCATGCGGTGCAAAATAATAACGAAACAAGAAATATGTGCAGATTTGGCGCATCTTTGTGCCTGTCTGCATTTTTAATACGCAATGTCCGAAGATACAAAAAAAATTATTGCGATTGATGCGATGGGCGGCGACCGTGGGCCGGCCGCGGTGCTTGGCGGTATAAATCAGTTTTTATACCAACACGGTGAATCGCACACTTTTTTTCGTGTCTTTGGTGATGAAAAAGTCCTGCGTAAATTGTTGGCGCGTTACCCACGTGTTGCACGCAATTGCACGGTAATTGATGCGCCCGATGTAATCCAAGGTACGGACAAAATCCGCGATGTTATTCGCCACGCGCAAAATACTTCGATGTATATGGCGATAAAGGATGTACGCGAAGGAAACGCCGCCGCGGTGGTCAGTTCCGGAAACACTGGCGTTTTGATGTCGCTTTCGAAACTTGCGTTAAAGACGATTGATGGTATTTCGCGTCCGGCGATTACGACAATGTTGCCGTCGGGTGCGGGCGATTCACGTGTGGTCGTTCTTGATTTGGGCGCAAATGTGCAATGCGATGCGGGAAATCTGTTTGATTTTTCAATTTTGGGCAGTGTTTATGCCGAAGTTATCGGCAAAATGTCGCGTCCGAAACTTGGCGTGTTGAACATTGGCGAAGAAGAAACCAAGGGCAACGAAACATTGCAACACATAAATAAATTACTTACCGCGCACCGTGCGGAATTGCCGTTTGAATACCTTGGGTTCGTGGAACCAACGGACATCAGCGCCGGCCGGGTCCAGGTTGTTGTTACCGACGGATTCACCGGCAATATAGTTTTAAAAACTGTCGAAGGCACCGCGAAACTTATCAAACGCGTTATATCTGAAAATATGAAGAAATCGTGGCTTGCGATAATCGGGGCCTTTTTCCTTGTGCACGTTTTCAAACGGTTAAAGCATAAAATTGACCCACGTTCTTATGCGGGTGCAACATTTTTGGGCTTAAAGGGTTTTGTTGTTAAAACGCACGGAAATTCAGATGCGCTGGCCTTTGCAAACGCGATACAATACGCGTCTGAATTTGCCAAGAAAGATTTGAACGACATCATCGGTGGCCGTGTGGCAAACCTTGCACACATCCGCGCCGAATTACAAACAGCATAATATTTTTTGATATCAAAAAACATCGTCGGCGGTTACCCGCCGACGTGCTCTCCTTCCTTCCGGAAACCGGAAACTTTTTGGTTTACGCCGCCATCGCGACCGTCCCGTTTGATTTACCTTCGGCCGCATCCATAATGCGTTTTGCTTCGGCAAAGACCATTTCTTTGACCCGCAATGCCAAATCCCGTGTTTCAAGGGCTTCGGCCGCGACATCGAAATTGTCTGTTCGAATTTGCAAAGACACATACGCACCAACCAACGATGCGCGCGGCAAATCTTCGATAGAACGCGGTGAATTGTTATGACCGATTTGCAATTCATCGCTAAGCGATATTATTTGCCGGTCGGCGTTTACCCACACGGTTGTGCTAAGCACTTTGTGCAGCGCAATCATGATTTCTTTTATGTTTTTTTGTTGCATGTGTGTCCCTCCTTTCTGGGTGTTATCTTTGAAATTCAGCCGTAATTTGTATTTACATTGTGTATTTACATTTTTGCGACATAAATTTTCAAATTTTTGTTTGTTTTGCCCAAAAATCCGCGCTTTTTACGGGTTCTCGAACGATTTTCCTCTTGTCCCAATGTCTATACAGTGATGATAGAATAAAAACGAATCGCAGGTCAAGAGAAAAATATAAAAAAAAATAAAAAAAATGAAAAAAATTAAAAAATTTTTAACCGATTGTAATCAGACAAATTTTTCCGGAATAATCTTTGCAATCGTCTTAAAGGCGCGTCTAAAAATTGTCGTGTCGGGGTCATGATGATGCACACGGATGACATTATTCCCACTTCGAAACCCGCACCAAGTTGTTTTACCTTCATCAATTGTTACATGCCACGATGTTTTTGTGTCGTCAATAATCATATCGCGCAATTTCTGCGCAAATTCAGGGCTTTCAAAGATTGCAACATTTTCGGTATTGTAATACGCGCTGCGCGGGTCAAGGTTAAAACTGCCTATCCATGAAATTTTATCATCAAATACAATTGTCTTGCTGTGCATAACGGAAAAACTCGATTGCTTTCGCATACGGTCGTGCAATCTTCCGCGTCGATTTTCCGCCGAAGACATAAATTCATACACATCAACGCCACCACGAATAAGTTTGCGACGATATTTTTCCCACTTTGCGAAAACGGTCGGCGCGTTTGTTGATGAAAGTGAATTTGTAACAATAGTAACATGAACACCGGATTGTTCGCCGCGTTGTATCATTTGCATGCCGCCATGTCCCGGAACAAAATACGCGGCGGACACATACGCCGATTTTTTTGTCGCAATCCAAAGTTTATTCAACGCGCGCATAATTTGCCCGCGGTGTTTTTCTTTTTTTGCCATCGGCATTTGCACCTTGGTCGGCGCGTCAGCCAAGAACTGTCCATGGCCCCACGAAAAGTCAAAATTTTTGTGATTATATTCACGCACTACCAGTGAAATGATAGTATTATATCGTTTAAGGTTTTTTGTTCCAATTTGTTCTTGTCTTCTAAATTGCCGGCTAAGTTTTTGCATCGCGCGTGCGGAACAGGCCTTTGGAATAACGGATGCCGGCACCGACAATTCATAGTTCCAATATTCATTAAAACTTTTTGTCGCGTCGTGCGTTATTTCACCAATGAACAAAACATCAGTATCGGAAAAATTCGCCGCGGTTTCTGGCATAAAATAATTGCTGCCTATATTTCGGCCGCCGGTAATCAACGCAACATTGTCAATAATAAAAAGTTTATTATGCATTCGCGAATTTAGTCGATTAAAATCCATCAAGATTTGCGGATAATACAAAAGTCGTGACCGATGCTTTACCGCGTTAAAAATTTTCACTTCGATATTCGGATGTTGATTAAGGACGATGACATCGGCGATATCAGAATTCGTTCCGTAATCATCAATAAGGATCCTTACCTTGACCCCGCGGTCGGCGGCATTTTTAAGTTCGCTTATTAAAACATGTGCGGAAAAATCATTACTGTAAATATAGGTCTGAACATCAATGGTCTTGGTCGCCATACGCGCGAACGCGGCACGAATAATAAACGCGGACAGGCCGTCATCAATCAGTGTTGCACCACTGGTGTTCGTGCCGTTTTTAAGTTCTTTTTTATACACTTTGGCAATCGGAGTATTTAGTGGATTATAATCGAAATCTTGTTCGGTTATTTTCGGTTGATAATTGCGCAAACGTCCGTCCTTCATACTTGTGGGAATTGCGCAACCCAAGAACGAGAACATTTTCCGTGGCAAAAAATTTTTCACACTTGTCATGCCGATAATTATACCAAGTTGCATGTTTCACCGCAAGTCAAAACATCCGCAAGAATAACTTCATAAAACAATCGTTTTTTAGAAACTGTATTCATTTTTCGCTTGCGTTAAAATTCTATAAAATGATAAACTTTACACAAAGGAAGGAAATTTTTACCATGAAACGACTTGCTATATTTGTTGGTGGACTGCTTGTGTTGCCCGCATTTGCTGAGGTTGCACCCGTTTTCATAACGGACGAGGGTGCGCTTGAATACGCGGACGCAATGTACGATGAAAATGGTTTTTTGATAATCCCGGAAACCGAAATCGTCGAAGAAACGGCGGAAACCGCCGCGTCTGAAACGCCGACATCGGTAAAAATTTCGCGCGCACCCGTGAATGCTACGCCGGTTGCGAATAGAACAACCGCATCGCGCGCGGTTCCGGCGACATCGGGGACAAAGTCATCCGGTCGCGGAACGGCGGCGGGAAATTCATCGCGTGTTGTTGCGGCACGAACAACAACATCGGCGCGTACGGATGCGTCGCGTGCGGTGGCATCGCGCGGAACAACGAACGCATCACCGCGTGCGACGGGAACGACAACCGCAACGCGTACGGCAACAACCACGGCGGCAACACGTGCGGCGGCGGCACGAACAACCGGTGGTTCATCACGTGCTGCAACTACATCTGGCACAACCGTGGCGCGTACGGCAACAACCGCGGGTCGAACAACGGCGGCACGAACCGCAACGGCGGCGGGCACGGCGCGCGCAACAACAACGGGGGCGGGGCGGATATCTGTTAGGGGTGATGTGGCGGCCAAGGGTGCGACAATTACCGCATCAAATGGAATGGTTACAACACTCGAAAGTTCAAACACACCACTTTACAAATCCGCTTCTACACGTCGAACACCGACGGTTCGTATGTCGTCGGTAAGTGGCGTGTCGGCGGACACAACATCGGTTTCCATGTCATTGGAAGATATGGACGATTTGGCGGAATTGACGGATTATTGCAAGGCCCAGTATGCGTCGTGTATGGATAATTATTGCAACGTCTTGGACGATAACCAGGGCCGGTGCAGTTGCAGTGCGAACCTTAAAAACTATGCCAAGGCCGAGGCGGCGTTAAAAACCGCAACCGAAGAATTGCAAGATGTCGCGCAAAAAATTCAATATATCGGCCTGACCTCGCGTGAGGTTGAAACACTGTTCACCGAAACCGCGGCCGAAGAAAAAATGCGCACCAACGGCACGGACAACAGCCAATTGCAAGCGAACCTTAACAAAATAAAGGATATGATAATCAATGTTTCGTCCGGTGGTGCAACCAGTACCGCCGACAATGGCATTTTGAACTTTGACCTGTCCGGTCTTTTAGAGTTTTCTTTCGACAGCACCGGTTTCGACCTTGCGTCATTATTTGGCACGACAAATACAAACAGTGTTAGCAACCAACGCGGGGAACAGTTATACAAAACCGCGGCGGCGCGTTGCAAAACATCTGTGTTAAAGGCATGCACGGCGCGCGGTGTTGACGCATCACTTATTACCAATGCATATGATTTGGAAATCGACCGCGAATGTATGGCGTATGAACGCAGTTTGAATGATTCCAACGATCAAATGTTGGCGACGGTGCGCAACGCGAAAAACGTTTTGCAAAAGGCGCGCCTTATGGTGGCACAACAGAAAAATGCATACGACATGCGTGGTTGCATCAATGCACTGGACGAATGTATGCAGGATGAATTTGTCTGTGGTTCGGACTATGAAAATTGCCTTGACCCGACGGGCCGCTATATCGTGAACGGCGAAATCGTGGTGGGCAGTCAGCCCGGCCACGCCATCGACCCGGAAGCAAGGGACCTTGTATCCAGTGTGATGACCAGTGATGTTTGCCGTGTGAATCTTTACCGGACATGGGATATGCCGGGTGCAACATGTCAAATACACGCCGACCCACAGGGCAGTAGTAATTACACCACGTATTTGAAGAATCCAACATACAATCAAAACAACGCATGGGGCAGTGGCACCAACGACACATTGTCGGAATATATTACCCAAACTGTAAAGAGCAACAGTGCCGAAAAGGTAAGCGAAAATATGTCGAAATACCTGCAAAACAAAATCGGGTATGTCAACAAAGACGGCCGCGCATACGGTATGTGCGTATCCGTCCTTAACAAATGCCAAGATTACAGTTACGATGGCAAGGGCACATCCGCAAAGTATAAACAGGATAACGACGTTATAAAGCAATACCTTGCGCGCGTTTTGATTCAGATAAAGGCGAAACAGGATGAAATCCTTGCGAACTATGCCGAATCTTGCGTAAGTGATGTTACAACATGTTTAACGCAAAACGGTTACCCAACCGAAGACCCAATTGATTGGGAAACTGATGAATACAGCACAAACACAACCAAAATGAATATCGCGGTGAACGCCTGTCGGGCCCAGGTTGTAACCTGTATGTCGGTGAACGGATATTCAATCGACACACCAACCCCAACGGAAATGAATTGCTGGGTCCAAGGTTTACTCTACAGCACCTCCACCGACGATTGCATGCGGGATAATATCTATGGTAACACTTGTGATGACGATGAGTTTTTTTGTCAATATACTGGTGAATGTTTAAAAGACGGTGATTCCTGTGAACCCCAAGAATATACCGTACTCATAGATTGTAATGGTGGGGCGCCTACTAACATTCAGTCTAAAACTACAACAAATAAAGATTTGTATTTAAGTGGATCGTGGTGTGAGCGTTTAGGTTATACTTTAAATGTGTGGAAGTGTGGTCAAAATAATCTCGAATTTCTGCCAAATACATCATATAGGCCATCAGTAAACAATACAACATGCACAGCGGAGTGGAATAAGAACAACCCCACACCACCAGAGCCGGAATATACCGTAATAATTAAATGCAGCCAAAAACAACCATACACTTTCATAACTACTGCTGGTGACCTCCTTTCTATGGATGGATGCCCAGAAGGGGGGTGTGGTCAAGTTAGTACCGAAAATGGGTGTATATATTTGGATGTGACGTCATCTGGTAACCAACATTATTGCAATTGGAGTTCTCCTTATGAGAATAGCCCCATGTGGCAATGTAATGGTGAGACACCGCCTAAAAATGGTAAGTTTTGTCCAACAGAAAATGGTGTTGTGTGTGAAGTTACGAACAGGGATGGCACCAATCAAGATGAGCCATTTTGGACCGAAATATCGTTTGATTATGGAAATGTTAGCAACTCTGATCTGATAGCAGCAAATCCATCTAGATTATATGTCGATTCTAATCATGTATGCGATGGGGTGTATGATCGTTTGTACGGGGATAATGGAGAGAATTGCCCAGGCAGTGCATATTCGTATACGCAGTTAACAAATGTTCCGCGTACATATTCAAATAGTTCGATATTTAATGGTTTTTATAACGGAAATACAGAGTACATTGATGGAAATGGCGTATTCAAAAGTGCACTTTACGGGATTGCCGATCTTTCCAGTTTTGCGGGCGACGCGTTTACAATTACGGCACAGTGGACGACGCCATCCACTGGTACCGGTGGCCTGCGCTATGTTGAAATAAAAGACCAGGGTGGCACACGTATCCCGCGGACACGTGGACTAAGCACGGCTGATGCATTCTGGGTCGATACCGACGGCAGTATTTGTCAGCATCCCGGTGTTTATATCAGTAACCCAAGCCAAAATTCAATGGTCTGTACCGAGGCCGTGGATAGCATAGGTTGGTATATGAAACAAAACAGCCGCGCATCTGGGTTCTATATAGATGTTAATGGCGAATCCGTTTTGTTCGCACGTGAAGATGGCACTGTCGTTACGGAAAATCTTGCGAAACTTGCCGATACGGACCCGGACGAAACACTTACGGCAACGGTCAAAGTATTCACGACCGGTGGAAGTATTGGTTTTGTATATTTTGATGACAATAATCATACTTGGAATGCAACATATACTGTTCCGGACGAGGATTATTATATCTATGATAATTTCAATATAAACTTCTATCCTAACCGGCCGACCACCGCGAACAGCAATACACCGATGACACTTCGTTATGCCCAAGGAACCGGATATACCAATCCAAACACCGGGGCCCGGGTAACCAATGCACCAAGTGTTACCGATACGAATTACACATTCCGCGGGTATTATCCCGGTGCAAAAAGTGCCGTGTCGGTGGACGATTCAACCGGATTGCGTTGGCCGGCGGGTTCAAATCCACTTTTGTTGAATAACACCAGTTGGGTTTTGGCAACAACGGATGCGAACTTTAACGGATTGAATCTGTATGCGGCGTGGGCGGAAAAGTGTAACAATGTTGACAATGGCACATGTACTTTGGACATCAATTCAAGCGGGGCTGTGGATTATGGTATCACTTGCATCAATGGGTACGAACCACGCGGCACCGGTGCGGACGTTAAATGTGTGGCACCCGGGGAAAATTGGAACAGTATAACTCTGCCCGGCGCAGAATAGTTCCCCTCCATGGAGAGGGGCGGGATGGGGGTAGTAATAAAACAAAAAGGAAAAAATAAAATGAAACGTTTTTTGACATGTGCACTGTGTTTTGTATCGTTGCCGGCGGTCGCCACCGTAACGCTTTGGTATGAACAGGACGGCGCGTGTCCCGGCCTTTACCGGTCAAAGCCCGCCACCGCATGTAACGCCACCGCGGTTTCGCACCTTACCGTAACGCCGGCGGACGATACCACATTTACCGGATTTTATGTAAATGGGCAAATGATTGTCGACGCAAATGGAAACGTAACATCAAATGCATTGAATATACTACTTGATGCCAATCTAAGCGGCCCTGTTGAAATTCCACAGACATATACGTGCCCGGATGGCACAACGGAAACCGGATATGGCGAATGCGAATCAAGCGCATCAATGATTACCGTAAAACTTGATACACGCGGTGGCAGTATGTCCAAAACATCCCAGTTCAAGGCAGTTCAGGGCGCACGCCTTACCGCATATGTCCCCGACCGCAGTAGTTTTGATGGCGCAATATTCGCCGGTTGGGTCAGGTCGGATCAGCAAGATTCAGCCGCATCCAGAAATGCCACGGTAAATGCCCCCGCGGGATCGACGGTAACATACCGCGCGGTTTATACTTGCCCAGATGGCCATTATATGAACCAATATAATGTTTGTGTGGTCGAAGGCGAAGATTATTTTGATACCCAGGGCCGTTCTGTTTCGCCCGACCAATTGCAATGTTGGCGTCCAACCGGACCGGGCGGAAGTTATCAAAACTATTGCCATTGGAATCTTTTGGTTACACTTTATGATAACAATACTAATCCTGGAAAGAGTTTTGGTGTGACTTACCCCAACAGCCAGGGTGGTAACAATGGTAAAACATTAACATGTTATGGTGGAACTGGGTGTCGTGCGGCCGATTGGTGTAAAGAGAATAGGGGCGATATTCACCAAGGTGGGACTTGCATGAGTCTTTGGGTCCCACAAGCAACGGACTATGAATTTCGCGGATATTTTAAACAACCAAAAAATCCCGAAGATCTTATAACTGATGTTGGAACTACAGATGGCGGTGCATTCAGTGTGTTTTATCGAACCAATCAACTAAATAACTATATGAATATTACAGGACGTGCGGTTGTTGTTGTTGAGCCCTATAATACCGTAGATTTATGGTGTCAACCTTTAACTGGGGGGAATGGTCATGTTATACATTATGGTCCGGACAATATTCCAGAATGTAATGGTGATTTGGTTGACATAACTCCATACCCAATCAGTGTTTATGCGGGTTGGGCACGGAAATGTCCGGCAGAAAATATTCAACATACTCAGCAGTATCCATTCTCATGCGATTTACGTATCGGCGATAGCTTTACCCCAGATAGCAATGGTTTCGGCAAGGGCGACGTAAAGTATATTACATCTTGTGACGATGGTTATGGTTTGAATGGTAGCGGTAATGTATATAATCCGCAATGTGTGAAAGAGGCCGGTGATACGTTAAGCATAAACTATCAATTTGTTGACCAATATGGCTTTGCTGTGAATGGATGCAATGTATCCAGTACAACATGTGAAGTCCCCAGTGCTTATAACCTGCCACATCTGGCTGTTTGCGGTTCAAATAATCCGCTAAAATATCTAAGCACATATAATGGGTTATACACACCAAGTCATTCTGTCACCTGTGGCAGTACCGTTTTCGGAAACACCTCTCCACGTACCGTGACCGGGTATGTATGCAGGTATTCATGCCAAAAAGGTGATACTGTGACCAATGGAACATGTGGTTCTGTCCCGCAACAGGGCGGAACAATCAACGGCAATGAATACGTAAATAATTTGTGGGACGGATGCAATAAGATAGAATGCAACAGGGGTTATGTCTTGCAATTATCATCAGATGGTACGCTTAGTTGTGTCATGAACGGCGTTGTGACTCCAAATCCATAAAAAGTTTAGCTTTTACCACCCCATATTGCAAAAAGAAACGTTATACCGCCGAAAGGCGGTATCTCGTCATCACGTTTGAAACCACAAGACCCCGCGTTTCCGCGGGGTGACGGCGGGACATCCCCTTTCCGTGGGAAAGGGGTGATGCCGAACGGCATCGGGGTATGGGTTCAACTACCCCGCGGCATGCTATGCCGCACCCCTTCTTGAAAAGAAGGGGAGATCACGATTATTTTCTTGACACCCGTTCGCGGAATTCCGCACAGGGACGGAAAGAAACAACGCGCCGTGCGGTTACAATCGCCATTTCACCGGTCTTTGGATTGCGGCCAACGCGTGCCGATTTATCCAAAATCTTGAAAGTGCCGAATCCGGCGAACTTTACTTCTTCACCATTTATCAGCGATTCGCATATTTCATCGAATATTGAATCAATCAGTTTTCCCGACTGTGCCGCCGTAAAACCAAATTCATCACGCAATGTTGTTGCCAAATCATTTCTTGTTATCGTTGCCATTTTTTACACCCTTATTAATGTTGCACCCCACGTCAGGCCGGCGCCAAACGCGGGATAAAGCACAAGTTGTCCATGTTTTATGATACCGTTGTCAAATGCATACGCCAACGCCAATGCGCCGGATGCGCCACTGGTGTTCGCATGCTTGTCCACCGTTATCAAAATCTTTTCAATCGGAAAGCCCAAACGCGCCGCACAGGATTCGATAATCCTTATGTTCGCCTGGTGCGGTACAATCCAATCAATGTCATCTTGGGTAATACCGGCGTGTTCCATAATATACCGCGCCGCATCCGGCATCAGTGACACCGCCATTTTATATGTTTCCGGTCCGTTCATAATAATTTTATGGTCGTCCGACCCGTGCAGCATATCAAACCGCCGCCCGTCCGACATAACCACCGTATCTATTATTCCCGAATAACTTGATGTAGAACGTTCAAATATCAATGCGCCCGCGCCATCACCAAACAGAACCGCGGTCGACCGGTCGGTCATATCAACAAAGCGCGACATTTTTTCCGCGCCTATAATCATAATGCGTTCATGCATACCCGCGGTAAAAAATCCGCGCGCGCAGTGCAGGGCATATATATACCCCGTGCATGCGCCACGAACATCAAATGCCGGCATATTGTTTGTTGCCCCCAAAAGACCCGCAACAGTCACCGCCACAGACGGAAAATCAAGTTCCGGCGTTGTTGTCGCAACAATTATCATATCGATATCATCGATTCCAATATTTGCATTTTTCAACGCCGCGCGCGCCGCATTTGTTGCCATATCCGCAACCGTTTCATCCGCCGCCGCAAAGTGCCGCGCACGAATTCCGGTGCGTTCAACAATCCATTGGTCGGTTGTATCCATAACGCGTTCGAAATCCGCGTTTGTTACAACGCGCGCCGGCAAATAAGAACCATATCCGATAAGTTTATTTCCCATTTCTTTCTTCCAGTGCGATGTCCAAGTATTATACAGATTTTAATATAACTTGCAATATCAAAATCAAAGATTAAAATATAAACGCGTGTCCCCATAGTTCAATCGGATAGAACAAGTTCCTCCTAAGAATTAGATGTCGGTTCGATTCCGGCTGGGGATACCAAGACAATGGAAAAATAATGAAAAATCGCGCCGTAAAAATTGGAATCATCGCCGGAATTTTGCCACACATGTTTTGCTGTGTGTTGCCGGTTGTGTTGGGACTGGTCGGACTTATCGCGCCGGGTGCGTTGGATCATGACATAATACCCGAAAGCGCGGAAAAATGGTTGTTCGTGTTTTCCGGATTGATGCTGTGTTTGTCGTGGATTTTGTACCTTTCAAATCGCGATTGTAAATGTGAACACTGCGACGCGACGCACCACCACCGCGTGCAAATGATAATCTTGGTTTGCATAACAATTCTAACCGTTGCCGGAATTGTTGCGCATTTGTTTTTGCATCACTAAAATTTTTTTACCACAAACGCGTGCGCGATTCAGGTGCAAGATACATTTTGTTTCCTGGTTTAACATTGAACACATCATACCACGCATCAATGTGTGGCAAAATTCCGTTCACACGCCAACGATTAAGTGAATGCTCATTCGTCTTGGTTTGAACCAAAACCTGTTCATCGCGAATATTTCCCGCCCACGCGCCCGCATACGCGATAAAGAACCGCATATCCGGCGTTAGGTTATCAACGGTTTCTGACGCGTTACCAAAATTTTTATACGCGGTATACGCAATTGTTACACCGCCATAGTCCGCAAGATTTTCGCCCAGTGTAAATTCACCGTTTGCGTGCGTGTCGGACGCAACAACGATATTATCAAAATATTTCCGCATAACATCCGCGCGCGATGTAAAGGCCGCGGAATCCGCATCCGTCCACCAATCGCGCATATTGCCATTTTCGTCAAAATGCCGACCGGAATCATCAAACCCATGTGTCATTTCATGCCCGATTATTGCACCAATTGCACCATAGTTAAACGCATCATCCGCGTTCATATCAAAGAAAGGCGGTTGCAAAATTCCCGCTGGAAAACAAATCTCGTTCGTGGTTGGGTCATAATATGCATTGATAGTGTGCGCGTTCATATACCAAATTGTCGGGTCTTTTTCTTTACCGATTTTTTCCAACCAAAAATCGTCTTCGAATTTTGCGACACGCATCATATTTTCGAATAAACTTTCGTTTTCATCCAATGTAAGTTTCGAATAATCGCGCCATTTGTCCGGATACCCAATTTTTGCATGAAAAGCGTTTAGTTTCCGCAGTGCATTTGCGCGCGTTTCATCGGACATCCAATCAACCTTTTGAATTCGTGCGGCCAACGCACGACGCAGATTTTCAACCAATTCTTGCATACGTAACTTTGCCGCCGCCGGAAAATACTGTGCAACATAAAGTCGTCCGATTTCTTCGCCGATTGCGCCGTCCAACATTCCAACCGCGCGTTTCCAACGTGGCTTTTGTTCGCGTTGCCCCGACATTTCGCGATTGAAAAAGTCAAATGATATTGCGTATGTTTCATCATCCAATAACGAATCGGCTGCCAAAATAATTTGATATTTCAAATAAGATTTTATAAGTTCAATATCAGTATCATTTATTATTTTTATTGATTCTTTTATCGCCTCTGGTTGGCCAACATCGATAAATTCCGCGGCGTTTGAACCACGCGCATCAAAATAAGTTTTCCAATCAAACCCCGCATAATCACGCATAAAATCATCACGCGACATTTTATGATAGTTCGCATGCGGGTCGCGCAATTTTTCTTTTGTGAAAAATGATTTTGCCATGCGTTCTTCTAATTCATAGATTTTTTTCGCATCCGCATTTACACCAAAATTTTTCAGTTGTTTCGCAATGAAATCCACATATTTTTTGCGAATTTCAACCGTTCGCGCATCATTATCAAAATAATAATCGCGTGGCAACCCAATTCCCGATTGGTGCAAACTGTAAATAAAATGTTCACTGTCGCCTTCGTCAATGGCAACGGCATCACCCCAAAAACCGGAAAAATACGTATGATTTTTACCAAGGTATTTTGGCAATTCCGATTTTGATTTTATATTATCGATTTCATCAAAATATTTTTTTACTGGCGTTGTTTTATCGGCATTCAATCGTTTATCATCCATTGCAATTTTATATAACAATCCGATTTTTCCATTATCTTGTTCGGCGATTTCACGCACACGTTGAAGGTTCGTTTCTTGTAACACTTCGAACACGCCGTAACGAACATAATCGTCCGGAATTGGATGCGCGTTTCGCCAACGCAGTGTTACAAAGTCAAAAAAATCATTTGCCGGATTTACCGAAAAATCTAAATTATTTACATTTATACCGGTGTTCATTTTTTTACCCCCTTTGATTTGTATCGCAAACATCACCGCAAATACAACGGCAACGATTCCAAATATGTTTAATAAAGTATGTCGCATTTTATTTCACCAACCTTTCTATTATTTTATCCAGGCCCAAAATTCCCGCATCTGTTGCACAAATACGATTATCGGATTTGAACTCTAACATATCAGGATGTGATTTTGCAAATTCTATATCAATTATTTTTTTTATTGTCTCATCAACCATAACCCCGTGCCGCGTTCGCATACCGGTTATCACGCGTTCAATCGCGCGATGCGAATCGGATAATTTTTCAAATAATTTTCCACCACCCAATTCTTCGTACCATTCATTATTAATCAAAATTCGCCCGGCCGCGCCATCACCAATTCCAATATACGGTTCGCCATCCCAAACATTTTGATTGTGCCGACATTCTGCACCTTTTGCGGCATAGTTTGAAACTTCGTATCGTTTAAGTTTTAATGTTTTCGAAATTGCATTATACATTTCCGCCATTTCATCATTTGTTGGCATTTCTAAATTCATTTTTCCAAATGGGGTATCGGGTTCAATCGTCAATTCATACATAGAACAATGTTGCAATCCGATTCTATTTATTTCATTGCAAGTTTTTATAACATCATGGGTATTATCAGACGGCAGCCCATATATAAAATCCGCGGATACATTTTTTGCCGTTGCCATTGCGGCATCAATTAAACGTCGTGCATCGTCCGCATTGTGCGCACGCCCAAGAAACTTTAATTTTTCATCATCAAAAGATTGCACCCCAATTGAAATTCGATTTACACCCCCATCACAAAATTCGCGAAGCCGCACCGAATCCAATGTTTTCGGGTTTGCTTCGATTGTAATTTCGGCATTGGGTAGCAATTCAAAATTTTCATGAATTGCGTCCATTATCTTTGCAAAAATTTTTGTTGGCAAAAGTGATGGCGTTCCACCACCGAAAAAAATTGTTGGCACCGAAACGCGTCCCAAGATGTTTCGCCAATGTTTTATTTCATGAATAATTTTTTCGGCATATGAATCCCAATCTGGCGATGCGCACGCACGTGAAAAAAAAGCGCAGTATTTGCACTTTGAAATGCAAAACGGAAC
Source organism: Alphaproteobacteria bacterium (assembly GCA_017616785.1). Lineage (GTDB taxonomy): Bacteria > Pseudomonadota > Alphaproteobacteria > Rs-D84 > Rs-D84 > Enterousia. The sequence continues at coordinate 44,737 of JAFZXK010000006.1, read as the reverse complement.
ATGAATATAAATGTTGTGCGATGCGTTCATAACGCCGATGGTACAACGTGGATAAAAATCTGCAATAAAAAATGCACGCAACATTAAAATAGTTGTTTACAAAACATAGTGGATGTTATAATATCAAAATGAAAGTGAAGTGATGAAACGGGGAATAATATCTTTTTTGCCGGCGCTGTGTATTCATTTTGCCGCCTTTGCGGCCAATGAAGGTGTTCCGGTTTATTACCAAGACGCCCCGACGGCAACAACAAATCAATCGAATTATGGACAATACGCGGATAACGGTTATACGAAATACATTGGTCAATCCGGCCAGAAACAGGTTGTCGGCACACGCACATATTCTTATACCACCGAAAAACGAAATCGTCCCGTTCAAACGCTTGAAGAATATGCCGAAAATATTAGTTACGCTGATGCGGGAATTATGACGGTAAACGGTGTTGGTTTGGCCCCTGAACAGGACCCATCGACATACCTTTATGCCGGGTATTCACGCCGTTTCGCAAACTTTGAATTCAAGACCGGTGTAAATTCCATACTTGAATGGGATGATATGGTTTTTGATGAAATCAATGTTGGCGCCCGTCATGTGTTTTCGTTTGGTAATTTTGATATGTTTGCTTTTGCGGACTATGCATATGGCAAAATGTCGCATGGTGGTTTGTCTATGGATTATGATTTGGAACCGTACGATTGGTCACAACCGGAATACGGTATCTTTACAATTTCCATGGGGGGGCAATCCGGTGATTCACATCATCTGCGCCTTGGAATTGGGGCGAGGCATATTTGGAACATGGGTGGTTGGAAACTGTCGCCGGTGATTGGATATGAAATTTTCAAACATAATTTGGAAATGTCTGACCACCTGTACCCGAACCAGGGTATATATTTACCGCTTATGACGAATATGGGCGAATATGTCTATGGTGATGAACAGGGCAATTATTATTCTTTGCCGATTGATGTCTTGCCACCCGATACCTGGTACCAGGTTTGTATGGGGCCCGAAGATATCAAGGTCGTAAATCAAAACGGTTCATCGACCGGGTATGTTACATACCTTGGCGATGTTTTAACAACGATGGATTACAATGCGTCAACCATGGGTGATTTACCTTGGGGCGTGTATGAGGGTGACTGTGTCATCATCGGTGGTGATGGCCCGATAAAGGTTGGCGGCCTTACGCATGTGTACAACACGACGTGGAGTGGGTTCTACTTTGGATTAGAGGTTGAAAAGCAAATGACGCTTGCGGATAAATTGCGTTTTTATTTTCAGGTTGGAATGCCAAAGTATTCATCCGAAGGTATTTGGCCGAATCGTACCGATTGGCAACAAAGCCCAAGTTTTCTTGACGAAGGAACAAACGGTTCGTACACATACGCCGCGGAAATGGAATATGATGTTCGTGTCGCATCGCGGTTGCAATTGGCAATAAAGGTTGATACGAATTTCTTTCATGTTGGGAAAATACCTGGGAAACTTTACGTCGCCGAATACACAGAATTTGTAATGGACGAAAACGGTCAATACGCGGTTGATGAAAATGGTTTGCCGTATTTGCAGACGATTCCTGCACATACCGAAAATGTTAGCGAGGCATTAAAGTCCGCGGATTGGCAATCTTTTGGTGTGCACATAGGGTTTAAGTATTCGTTCTAATGATGGGGTGGGGTGTGTTTCGGATATTTTCATTACTTGCTATATTATTTGTTGGCACGGCATTGGCGGACAGTGGCGAATTTGATATGTCGCGTTGGTCATCAATAATGGACGATATACGTGTGCGCGCGGCCGAACAAAAAATATCAGAATCAATGATAGAAGATACTTTGCGTTCGCCGGCTTTTATTCCATCAATTGTGAAAAGTGATAAAAATCAATCTGAATTCAAACTAACATTGGATTCGTATCTTGCACGCACTGTGAAATCCGACCGTATTTCCAAGGGCCGTCGCATGCGGACAAAGTATGATTCGATGCTGAACCATGTGGAAAATACGTACGGTGTTCAACCACATGTGATACTTGCGTTTTGGGGAATGGAATCAAATTATGGCGAAGTAAAATCGCGTCATCGTTTAATTGATGCCTTTTTCACACTGATTTATGACGGTCGGCGTGAAAAGTTTTTTAGTGAACAATTATTGGCGTTGATGAAGATTGCGGATAAAAATTCATTGGATATAAACAAAATGCGGGGCAGTTGGGCCGGCGCAATGGGGCACTTTCAATTTATTCCGACAACACTTGAAACATACGGCGTTGACGGCGACGGCGACAAAAAGGTTGATATAATAAACAATGTGTCCGATGCGATGGCCAGTGCGGGAAATTACCTTAGTAAACTTGGGTGGAATAAAAACGAAAAAATTGCGCGCCGCGTGATTTTGCCGGCGGATTTTGATACTTCGTTGCTTGACGGAAAAACCAAGAAAACATTGAACGAATGGGCAAAAATGGGCGTATTGAATCCCGATGGTACGGAAATACCGCATGGTGAAATGGTCGCGGGCCTGGTCGCGGATGTTGCAAATTTGCCGGACGCGATTCCGGCGGATGAAAATCCCGACACCGATATTGCGCCAATGCCGGTAATAACGGCATATTTGACCTATCCGAATTTTTATCGCATAAAAAAATGGAATAATTCGAATTGGTATGCAATTGCGATATCAGAACTTGCGGATAAATTAAAATAAAATTCTCCAAAAAATTTAAAAAAATAAAAAGATTGCACCGACGGCTTTTGTTTGGTATTCTTCTATAGTTGATTATTACCAAAGGGAATAATGATGGCTATCAAAGTTCGTGATTTCGAAGTTCGTCTTACGCGTAATAAAGAAGAACGCCGTATGGTGCGTATGTTGCGCTATGACGTGTTTGTTGATGAAGAGGGCGCAACCCCAACCGATGAACAAAAAGAATTACACGAAGAATTTGATGACTTTGATAAATATGCCGAATATATGGCGGTTTTCCACAATGGAAAAATTGTCGGTTCTTATCGCATCATTGATAAAAAGGCCGCGGATAAAATGGGCGGTTTTTACACCGAAACGGAATTTAATATTTCCAAGATAAAAAAGGCATCTGACAATATCGCCGAAATGTCGCGCGCGTGCGTGGCACATGAATATCGTGAAAACGCGTTGGTTATGCGTATGCTTTGGGCGGGGCTTAGCGAATATGTCCTGCGCCGTCGCATTGCGGTTTTGTTCGGTGTCGCATCTTGGACCGGGCAAAAGCCCGTTGAATCGGCCCAGGCGATATCGTATTTGTATTATAATTATCTGTCGCCGTTGCGTTTGCGCGCGCGCGTGATACCGGAAAACTTTGCCGCCGGGGTTGACCAACGTATGTCCAAAATGAACATATTGCCACGCGCATACGTGGATGAAGAAATCGCAAAAAAACAAATGACACCGCTTATCAAGGGTTACTTGCGTATGGGGGCGACCTTTGGCCAGGGTGTGTTCATTGATAAACCGTTTAATACATACGATGTCTTTGTTATGATGCAAACAAAAAATATGGACGCCGCGTATCAGAAACATTTCTATGGTCGTGAAAACGCATTGGAACATTTGGACGTTAAACGCCGCCCGATTCAGACACTGGGCAAAATAATGTTGTTGCCGATAACGGGGTCACTGAATATGCTCGGCGCGTTTTTCGAATTTTTATTGCGTGAAGATGCGGCGGATGCAGAATTTATCGATGAATCACAGGTAACAGATACGGAACAATAAAATGTCGGGTGCACGCAAACAAAATATTTTTAATACTATTACTGGCTCGTTGCGCTTTGTGGCGTTTTGGATAATGGTTTTGTTACAGTTACCGATACTTTTCGTACTGCCCGCGCGTAAAAAGATAACCGTAAAGTATATGTCGGTGTTTATGCGAATTTTCCTTTGGATTGCAAATGTTAAAATTGTAAAGCACGGCACAATGTCGAACCGGCGGCCGTTATTGGTTGCGGGCAATCATATTTCGGTGTTTGAAATCGCGACTTTCCCGGTAATGTTCGGGGGCAGTTTTATTTCCAAAAACGATGTCCGCAATTGGCCGCTGGTTGGGTGGATTGCGAACAAGTTCGGCGTTGTGTTTATCGACCGCCGTCCATCACACGCGATAGAGGTGTTAAAACAAGTGCAAGATGAAATTGCGACTATCGATTGGCCACTGTATGTCTTTCCCGAAGGGACAACAACGAACGGTGCGTATGTCAAGGAATTCAAAAGTCCGCTGTTCAATGTTGCCGAAGGCACCGATTTAACGGTTCAGCCTGTTGTTATTCAATATTGCTATAATGATGGCACACCGATAAGTGATGCGGATTTAGCGGAACATTATGCATACTTTGATAACGCCAAACAGACCGAGGGACCCCGGTGTTCCCGCGAACGCAGTGCATTCGGTCAAATTTTTCATATCATGGTTTTGGGCGGATTTCGCGTCCATGTCTATATGTTGCCGCCACCGCCGATTGGCGGAAAGACACGAAAAGAAATTGCTGAAATTATGCATGAAATAATTTCAAATAAATACATGGAACTAAAAGGTAACAGAAAATGAGAATTGAAAATTTATGTGTAAAAAGACAAATTGGTGATGTCGCCGGCGCAACAACGCGCGGACATAAAATGGCGGTAAAGGGCGGCTATATTTATCAAACTTTCCAAGGTGGGTATACATTGACACCGACCGGTTGGCGTGTCGTTCATAAAATTGAAAATATTATTCGCGATGAAATGGATAAAATCGATGGCCAGGAAATCCTAATGCCTGTTGTATGCAGTGCGGATTTGTGGCGCGAAACGGGTCGTTATGATGCGATGGCGGTGCTTGCAAAGTTCAAGGGTTCGTCTGGTGCGGACTATGTGATATGCCCCACGCATGAAGAGGTTGTAACCGACTATGCCCGTTCGGTAACAAGTTCTTATCGTCAACTGCCATTTATGCTGTATCAAATTCAAACAAAGTTTCGCGATGAATTGCGGGTGCGTGCCGGTTTGATTCGAACACGCGAATTCATTATGAAGGATGGCTATTCTTTCCATGAAACCCAGGAAGATTTAGAGCGTTATTATAAACTTTGTTTTGATGCATATTATCGCATATTCCGCCGCTGTGGATTAAAGAATATTATCGATGTTATGTCATCAACGGGCGATATGGGTGGCGCGGTCGCGCACGAATTCCAATTGGTCAATGAAATGGGCGAAGATACACTGTATGTTTGCGATTGTGGTTTTCGCGCCAATAAAGAATTGGAAGACCGCGATTCAACGCTTTGCCCAAAGTGTGGCAAGCAAATGAAAAAAATTCGCGGCATAGAGGTTGGAAATATATTCCAACTTGGTAAGAAATACACCGATTCTATGCACATGACTTATACCGCGGCGGATGGGACGGAAAAAACGCCGATTATGGGTTGCTATGGCATTGGCGTTGGTCGCACGATGGCGGCAATTTTGGAAGAAAGTTCGGACGACAACGGCCCAATTTGGAATATGGAAACCGCGCCTTTTGCGGTCGAAGTTATCGGTCTTGTTGATAAAGAAAACAAAACTTTTGCGGTGTCGGAAAAAATCTATAATGATTTGAAAAATGCCGGTATAGAGGTTTTATTGGATAACCGCGATATTCGTGCGGGTGAAAAATTCGCGGACGCGGATTTAATTGCGGCACCAATTCGTCTGATTGTGTCGGAAAAAAATCTTGCCCGCGATGTGACGGAGGTTAAATATCGTGTGAACGATTTTGATACATCAAAATTACCAACCGAATTCAAAATCGAAACATGTGTTTCAGACACAGAAAAAATGATAAAAACCCTTTCGCATAAATAAAAAAAACGGGCGCGGAAGCGCCCGTTTCACTAACCCTTGTCCCACGAAGCCTTGGCGAAGTGGGAACTATTTCCCAAATTTCCCACTGCGTGGAAAGCCGACCGGGATAGTGCGGCCCTGGGTTGCGCGTTTGCCCGTCCATGGTTTCCAATCGTCAAGTTTTGTTGTGCCACGACCAGTTGTCCAACCAAACCCGTCCGCCGCATTGAAAAACATAACATCCAAAACATATGTTCGTTCGGCATTGTATTTCTGTAAAATAACGCCCTTGCCACGAACCATTTCCGGGATTTCCGCCGCACTGAAAATCAAAATTTTATCATTTGAACCGGACATCGCAACCGTATCGCCCGTGACCCGAACACAAAACATCGCCGGATTCGCATCGTCGACATTCATAACCTGTTTCCCTGTGCGTGTTTGTGCTAAACAGTTTTCGCCCGCAACAATAAACCCGTTTCCATGTCGTGACACCAACAGGTATTTTGCCGCCGTATCCAACACAAACGCATTAACGATCGATTCCTCGGCACCGATGTCGGCCATCATACGCACAGATTCGCCAAAACCACGCGCCGACGGCAAATCATTCGCACCCAGTGTGAACATACGACCCGACGACCCAAACAGATTGATTTTATCGGTGGACATCGCGTGAAATGCAAATTGCAATTCATCGCCCTCTTTGAATTTCAAATCAAGTGCATTCAAATCCATATGCCCCTTGGCCGCGCGAATCCAACCCATTGTGGACAGAATTATCGTCAACGGTTCTTTTTCAATAAATTCTTCGGCATTTACGGTGATTTCTTCGGTCTGTGCCGCCCAAGTTGTGCGCCGCCGCCCAAGCGCGGTTTTTTTATCATATTGCTTTTTAATATCGGCGAACCATGCCTTTATTTGATTGTTTTGAATCTGCTCATCTTGCAACAGTTCAACCAACTGTTCACGTTCCGCCCGCAGGTTTTTATCTTCGCGCCGGATTTCCATTTCTTCAAGTTTTCGCAATGCGCGCAACCGAGTATTCAAAATTGATTCAACCTGAATTTCAGTCAGTTTGAATTCCGCCATCAATACGGCCTTTGGGTCATCTTCGGTTCGTATGATTTCAATCACGCGGTCCAAATTCAAATACACAACCAACAACCCACCCAAAATTTCCAGTCGCCTATCGATGTTGGCAAGACGCCACCGCGAACGCCGACAAAGAACCTTTTTCTGGTGCACGATAAATTCATTCAACACATCGCGAATGCCCATAACGCGCGGTGCACCATTGGAATCGATAACATTAAAGTTCATATTGAACCGGTATTCTAAATCGGTCAGTGCGAACAAATGCGCCATCATTTTATCCGCCGGAACATTACGACTTTTGGGTGTAACCACAATGCGAACATCGGTCGTAGATTCATCGACAATGTCATCAACCAGTGGCAACTTTTTCGCATCAATCATTTCGCCGATTTGTTCAACCAACTTGGACTTTATAATTCCGTACGGGATTTCGGTAATAACAACCTGATACCCGCCGCGGTCAAGTTCTTCGATTTCATACCGCGCGCGAATCCGAAAAGCACCCTTGCCGGTTTCATAGTTTTTCACAATCGTGTCAAAATCATCAATCAAAATTCCGCCCGTCGGAAAATCAGGCCCAACCATCTTTTTCATAATCTGGGCGGTTGTGGATTCCGGTTTGTCCACCATCAATGTTAATGCATCACAAACCTCCGCCACGTTATGTGTCGGAATATTTGTTGCCATACCGACCGCGATACCCATACCACCGTTCGCAAGCAAGTTCGGAAATGCCCCCGGCATAACCACCGGCTCAACCGTTGTGCCATCAAAGTTCGGCATCATATCAACACTGTCTTCGTCAATGCCGTCCATAATCAGCATTGCGGCCTCGGTCATCTTGGATTCAGTGTAACGATATGCCGCCTGGGGGTCGCCGTCGATATTTCCAAAGTTCCCCTGGCCATCAATTAATGGATATCGGACGGAAAAATCCTGGGCGAGCCGCACCATTGCATCATATACCGACGAATCGCCGTGCGGGTGATAGTGCCCAAGTACATCGCCAACAACAGTCGCGCATTTACGAAACGCCGCTGCAGGCGATAATTTTTGCCGCAACATAGAATACAAAATACGACGATGTACGGGCTTTAACCCATCGCGCACATCGGGCAGGGCACGCGACACAATCGTACTGACCGCGTATGACAAATACCGCGTTGAAAGCGCATCCGCCAACTGTTGTGAATCAATTCTTTCGACTATTTCTTTACTCATAACGACATGAAACATAGAACATTTAGAAAAAAATAACAACCGAAAAAACGCAAATTATTCGGCGATTTTGTTTTTAATTTCGCGGATCCGGGCCAAAATTTCCCGCAGGTCAGCATCGGTTACACTTGGGGCGGGGCGGCTGCGAATTTCGTCGGCCAACACAATGCAAACGGTGGCAAGTAACGAACTTTCCGGCAAAGGCCCAATTTTATCCAATATTTCGCGGGCGCGCGCATCCACCATTTGGCCAAGTTCCACCAGGCGACTTTCCTGGCCGTCTTCGCACCCCATGGGGTAATTTTTATTCACAATAGGTATCGAAACAACACTCAATTCAATTTCCTTAGTAAATCAACAGATTGGTCGATAAGTTCGGTTGCCCGCGCATTTTTCGCCCGCAAATTCCGCACCTGTTGCGTTAGAATTGCAACCTCAAGGTCAGTTTGCTTGCCGGCATTTACCGCCGTCGCCCGCAGACGCGCCGCGGCATCTTCAAGTTTTGATAGTTCTTGAAAAATTTGTTCCCTTATGTCCGACATATTGTCATTTTAAGACATTTTTTATATGCGTTCAACCCTAAAATGTGATATAATCTTTCCGAAAGATTCAAAAAATGCGATGGTGAGGCAAATGAAAAAGAAGATAGTTTATATTTCGGGCGCGGATTCTTTTGATGCGGCCCAGGTTCGCGCCGCCTTTGAAGAGGTTCGCTCTACACTTGGGTTAGATACAGATACTGTTTTATTTGGTGTGCCGGTTGATGATTTAATTGCGGTGGAAACCACGCCGGCGGTTGCCGATTCGGTGGATGAAGTGGTCGAACCAAAAGAAATTGAAGAGCCCGCACCAAAGGCCAAGAAAGCGGCAAAGTCGAAAAAAGAAAAACCGGTTGAGGCGCCTGTTGTGCCGATTCTGTCTGTGTTGGGTGGGGGCGAAGAACCGGCCGAACCGGTCGAAAATGTTGCCCAAGAAGAAATTGTTGAAACCGTTGAAGTATCAGGCATTGACGATATTGATGAAATGCTTGCGGATGATGCGCCGATTGAAACACACGAAAAAACACTTGAAGAATTGTTGGAAACAATGACGCCACTTGGCGAAGATACCGAAGATTCGCCGGTCGCCGAAACGGCGGCACCCGCGGCAAAAGATGAATCTTTGGATGATGCGGATGCAACACTTGCAAGTTTGGCAACGGAATTCGTCGATGTCCAAGACAAAGTTCCAACATTCAAAAAAAGTTCAGAACGTGGGAAAATTAGCAAACTAAAAAACATATTGCCGTTCAAAAAAATGAAACGTGATGATACCGGAATTATGGGCGACCTTTTCGGATGGGCGGGGGTTGCCGCAAATGACGAAGAGTTTTCGATTCCGGGATTCTTTACGAATGTCGCATCAAAGAAATAAAAGACAAAAACATTGAACGAAACAGATACCATCAGAACAATGTTGGAAAACGTCGGTCTGCACGTGCGTGGAATTGACGCGAATTTTATTTACATCGAAGACCCATCGTGCATACTTCGTGGATTTGAAAATTTTTTGCATTATGCGTGGATGGTATTGGGGTTATTCACGGCCGGATTGGTCATTGGTTGGGGCATATCAATGATACGCGGTGCCAAAAACGATATAAAAGAAAACTTCAAAACACTTGTTTTAATTTTTGGAATTTTAACGGCGGTATGGCCAATTTTGAATCTTTTGTATGGTGGCGACCTTTTGGGTATGGGGTGCAAAACTATGCGGATTTCGGTTGGTGGCGTGAACGAAATTTTGGCGGCGCGGGTGGCGGCACGCGGAACAAACGCAATGCTTTACGAAGATATCGATATTTATGATTCCGGCAGCGGACTTTTCCCAACCTATGAAATGCCGGAAATGGAAGATTTCCCGGATTTATCCGACCTGATGAATTGGACACCCGATGGAACAATTACGGGTGGAACACCGGGCATTGCTACCGTGCCAACAAATATTCCACCAATATTGGGCGGTGGCCGAACGGCGATAGCCGCCACAAATTCAAGTGTTGGTGAAATTACCTATACCGCGACGGACGGTTCGCAATATACGCATGTCGGGGGCAGTTTGACTTGGCGTGCGAATAACCCAGGTGCCCTGCGAGATTCCAGTTTTACAAGACGTATGGGTTCAATCGGTATCACCATAAATGGTTTCGCAATTTTCCCTAACCCAGAGGTTGGACGCAATGCAAATATCGCATTATTAAAAAATTCTGAATATCAAAACCGAACCCTGGCCCAGGCAATCGCACGGTACGCACCATCATCGGACGGAAATAATCCGACATCGTATGCGGCGCGACTTGCACGGGCGATTGGTGTTACCACAAACACTTATTTGCGCGATATGTCCGACATACAGATACAACGCATGGCCGAAGGTATCCGCAGGATTGAGGGCTGGCGCGAAGGCAGTATCCGCAATAACTAAAAAAAGGAAACAAAATGGAAAAAAATAACGGTTGGATAAAAATAGTAATAGTTATTTTCTTGGTCGCGGTCGGTATTTTTGTTTTCTATAAATTAAAGAAACCGAACGTCATCACAATTGATGTTGATGAACCAACCATCGAAATTGTCGAGGATACTGAATTTTCCGATGGACTTTCAAATCCGGTTTCAGTGCACACATTTGAACCAAATGAATTTGGCGAAGGTGTTGTCGAAGTTGCAACTTTTTCATACGACCTTGACCAAGATGGTCATCCCGACAAAATTTCGCGTGCGCGCCGCGAAACGGGAACGGCGCATTTTCAATATATATACAAAGTCGAACTAAATGACGGTCAAAAATTAGTAAACATAACACCAAAAGATTTATTCACTGTCGAAGGTGCGGAATGCGCACATCAAAAAATACAATTTTCGTTCAAACCTGATTTTTCAATAACTAAGATTTCAAGACCGATGGGCGAAGATTGGAATACACCGACGCAATCAACGAAAACAGTTTACGCGTTGTGGAATAACGGCCTGCGTGTGGTGACAACATCGGAATATAAAACCGCGTGCGATGTGGCGGAATTATTTTAATAAAAATTGTTCCTTCATTGAATACATAACGCCGCCGGATACAACAAAATGGTCATAAAGTTGTATACGAACATTTAACAATGCGTTTTTCAATTGCTTGGTTAAATCAACATCGGCCTCTGAAAATCCCATGCCCGGAATCGGATGATTGTGAATAAGTGCTACAAACTTTGCATCCATATCAAGTGCGTTTTTAACAACCTCTTTATCATATAAAACCGTGCAATCGACGGTTCCGGTACTGTGCAGTTCATCTTTTAACAAATGCAAATTTTTATCCAAATATAAAACATGCATTTCTTCGGTTGGTTTCCCACCAAGCATAAGATGCGCATAGTTATAAAATTGTTCCATATTGTGAAAAATCGGCTTTTCCGCGGCGGACGATTTATACCCATCGACAAGAATTTTTTGCATTGCCTTGATAAAAATTGCGGTGTTATGACCAAGACCGGGAACCTTTTCCAAATCTTCAATCGGTGCGCACAGAATTGGAAATGTACCACCAAATTTTTTATACAGCATTCGCGCAATCGGTCGAACATCTTTGCGTGGAATTGCATAGCCCAAAATCAATTCCATAATTTCATAGGTTGCAAGTTCGCCATCTAAAAATTTCTGGCGCAATCTGTCACGGTGGCCTGCACGCAAAGATAATTCCAAAGATTTATCCTTCATGCGTTTGTTTCCTTTTTTATATCATCTTTTCCGTAAAGATTGTAACGCCATCTTCGGTAATCCCAAGTGTATGTTCCCACTGGGCCGAAAGACCACCATCAACCGTTCGCGCCGTCCATCCGTCCGCATCAATTTTGCATTCGGCGCGTCCCGTATTTATCATTGGTTCAATTGTAAATACCAATCCCGGAACCATTTTCACACGGTCCCACATTTTATCATAGAAATGAAAAATTTGCGGGTCGTCGTGCATAACCTTGCCAATGCCATGTCCGACAAAATCGCGCGATATCGAAAAGCCATGTGGCTTAACAACTGATTCAATGGTTTTCCCAATTTCGGAAAGTGGCACACCGGGTGCGCATATTGCAATCGCCGCGTTAAGTGCATCTTGGCATGTTTGCACCAGTTCGCGCGCTTTGTCGGAAACGTGCCCAATCATAAACATACGCGACGCGTCGCCATGAAACCCCTTGTATTCTGCGGTCAAATCAACATTTACAATATCGCCATCATGCAATATAACATCATCACTTGGTATCCCATGCACAATAACATCATTGACCGATGTGCAAATGCTTTTCGGATAACCTTGGTACCCAAGGTCGGAAGAACGCGCACCATTTTCACGCAGGAAACCCGCCACCAACCTATCGATTTCACCGGTTGAAATGCCGGCCTTGATATATGGCGTAATATAATCAAAGCAACGCGCAACTAAATCGCCAACCACGCGTAATCTTTTGAAATCTTTTGGTGCATAAACAGATGACAACATAACTTAGTTCCTTCGTTTAACAGACATTTTATATGTTTTTAATACCAACTTTAACGCGAAATCACGCAGTAAAATTTCCGTCGGCATTCCGGTCGTTCGCATTTGCGATTCAAGTTCGTTCAAACGAACCAAAACCGCGGTTATATCGTCGCCACGCCATATTTTTGTAGCAATGTTGAATTTATCCGCAACTTTCCAAAAAAGTCGCGGCAATTGACCATCAACCACCGCCGTAAGCAATGATTTGAAATGACGGTCCAACGTGCGTACCAACATATTCGGTTCCGCATTATCATACAACAACCGGTCAAGTGCCAACATAGTTTGCTGAATATGTCCCGCCGTTAATGAATATAGAAAATCATCAGTATTTGCCGCGCCCGTATCAGGCAAACATTTTTCCACATCTTCTAATTCAATTGTTTTTTTATCATCGACATATATCGCGATTTTACCAAGGAATCCGCGCGTTATCCCGCGGTCGCCCCCAAGGTGCGTTGTCATATAAACCATTGCGTCCGGCGAAATTTGCTTTATTCCCGCGTTGTTAAAAAGTTCATTTCGAATAAGTGTTTCAAGTGTCTTTGCATCATCACTGTAACACGCAAGTGCCGCAACATTTGCACCATTTTCAAACAGTGTGCGCAACCCCCCGCCCGAACGCAAATCACCGGCCGTAACGATAACCATTGCGTCAAGCGATGGATGTTCAACCAAATCTTTGATAAGTTTTGCATCGGAATCGCCGGCATTGGAAATTATCACCATTTTGCGGCCACCAAACATAGACGGTGTACACGCTTCGGCAAAAAGTGAATCTTGCTTGTCGCGTAATTCATCGGAATCAAGTGCAAATATGTTATCTTTTTCAATGGATAAAATATCGACCGATTTATCACATAATTCATCAACCAATCCCGCATCAGGACCGTAAATCAGCACGCCGCGAACGGTGGTTATTCCCTTGGTAAAATCAGATTCCTTCCATTTCATTTTTTCGCCGTTTCGCGTTCATGCTTTGAAACATCGGCAATCGCACGTGTGCCAATTTTATCGGCCAAAACCGTAATAGTATTTGCAACCGCGTTATTGTATGATGCATTCGCCGCGACCAAATATCGCACAAATGTGTATGATTCAGACGCAACCTCGGTCCCGGTGGAAATTGTTTTGTCGTGATATGTCAAAACATAATTCGCCGTAAGTTTGATTTCTTGCCATGTCGCGGCACCCGTCGGTTCCAACGCCTTGTACTTGGTTTGTGGTTCATTCAATGTTACGGTCAATTTATATGGCGCGTTACTTTCTTTTTGCCCGCCGAATTTTGTATTCAACGCATTGCGCAGCTCGATTCCGTTTATGCCACTAATTACCGGAACATAAATGTCGGTGTTTGATTCGGCAAACATCGGTGTAAATCCGCAACCGCAAAGAAGTAATAAACAAAGATATTTTTTCATGGTTATCACCGCATAGAAATTATTTTTTTATTGAAATTCAACCATATAATACCTAGAATTTTATGGAATCGCAAGGGGGAAACATGAATATTTTTCTTATAATGCTTATATCTTTGTTCATGGCGGCTTATTATATGTTTTTCGCACCAAATACGCGTGTTATTGAACAAGAAACGGACCACGCAATTGTTGTTTCTGATTTGCGTTCAATCGCGGAATGTGCATTGGCGGTGCATAATGCCGAAATTACCGGGAATACTTTTGATGATATTTGTGTTGAACAAAACCAAATAAAAACAAATCGTCTTTGCTTTGATTCGCGATTTTCGGTTATGGATTGCTTGTCGGACGGCCTTAAACGCCCAAGCCACAGTTTTATTATAACAACAACCGGTGCACTGAATGTTACCGACTATAATGAAATGATGGAAATCTTGGAAAAGAATTTTACAACAAGCGGAACATTTGGAATATACCAAAACGATGTGATTATGATTGCCGGATCCAGTGCAAAACAAACCTTGCCCAAATCAATGATTGATGGCCTTGGACTCGAAAATGGGCAACTTATATACATGACGAATTATGATATTCCGGACCCGGAACGCGTCTTTACCGAACCCACGGATGAAACCGTAACATGTCCCACCGGAACACAAAAGGTTTTTCGGTTTGGTCGTTGGCAATGCGTTAGTTATAATATAAAAACAAGTTGCGGTGGCGACCAGGTATGGGATGCGTCGGCTATGGAATGTGTACCTGATGAATCACGGCGGCCTTTGTGTGTTGGTGTTGAAACCGCGGTTATGATTGATGGCGTATGGGAATGTGTTGCCCCTTTTGGTGAATATAAATGTCCCGGCAATCAGGTTGCACGATTGAATTATGAAACACTTGAATGGGAATGCACGGGAAACACGGTTGATGCATCACAACAGGGAAAATGTACTATGCCAAAGCCGCAAATTTTGCGCGGTCGTGGCGGTGCGACATTGCGCGTGGTTGCGAATGATTGCACCGATTGCGAAAAGGTGATTACCGACGAAGAAAATTGTACTGTTAAATGTGTGCCTGATTTAACCAAAATGTCTTCGTCTGCATGCTATCCTGGGCGTATTGGTGATTGTCGTGGCGTATCCAAGGCGTTCTATTTCGGTTTCCCAGATAGTGAATATGTTGAGCAATCGGGCGTTGTTTCGGCGGGGAAAGTTCCTTTTGATAGTTCACATTCACAAAATAGACGTTTTAATTGCCTTGATTGTGGCAAGGCGGGTGTGGATACCACGCGTTCTATATACCCGTATGTCGCGGTATGCAAGGATGCGGATAAAGATTGATCGGACCAATAAGCCGGTTAATTTCTTTTATCGATTCGGTACGCAAAAACTAACAGTTTGGATTTAGGCATATTTTCACGGGTTTTCTATATATAGATAAATTTTTGCTTTTTTACGGCTATATTTTGTGTTTTTTACGATTTTCGAATCGGTCGGCGCGTAATTTTTCGGGGTTTGTTGACACAAAATATGCTTTGGTGTGGAAATGCGCCCGAATCAATACGCGGGAAAGCCGCGGAAACCCTGTGTTTTTGAAAGTCCAGTAAAAAAATAAAAAAAATTTCATTTTATTGGTTGTATCTGAATCGAAAAAACTATATATTGTTGCTGAAATAACGTGAACGACACAATATATTGTGTTTTTTGACAAAAATTGGAGTTTAATAATGTCTGATACGCAGAAAGAGGTTAAAATGCAGATTGCGCCGACATTTATATGTAATGTCATGAGTGTCAAGAAACGTTCTGGTGAAACGGTTGCATTCGAATCCAAAAAAATTTACAACGCTATTAAAAAGGCGGCACTGGCCACAAATGAAATATCTGATGAACGGGTTGTCCAAATCACAAATGATGTTTTAAGCGATTTGGACAATAATTTTATGGCACGCACCCCGTCGGTCGAAGAAATCCAAGATACGGTAATTCGCAAACTAATGGATGCCAAGGCATACAAAACAGCGGAGGCATATATTATATACCGCCAAAAGCATTCTGAAATTCGTAATGCAAATGTTGATGCCATCGAAATAATCGAAAGTTATGTTGGTGGCTCAAATTGGCGTATCAAAGAAAACGCGAATATCGGCTATTCAATCGGTGGACTTATTTTGCGGACCAGTGAACGCGTCACGGCCGAATATTGGTTAAATATGTTCCCTGCGGAAATTGCCGATGCACATCGCAGTGCGGCGATTCATATCCATGACCTTGGGTGGTTGACGGGTTATTGCGCCGGGTGGTCGCTTCGCGAATTATTGTACGAAGGGTTCAACGGTGTTCCGGGTTACCTGCAATGCCAACCGGCACGGCATATGGCGACCGCAATTTCGCATATGGTAAATTTCCTTGGCACACTTCAAAACGAATTTGCCGGGGCCCAGGCGTTCTCGTCGGTCGATACATACCTTGCGCCATATGTTCGTATTGATAACATGTCATATGCAGATGTTAAAAACGCGATGCAGACATTGGTGTTCAATTGCGCGGTTCCGTGTCGTTGGGGAACACAAACGCCGTTCATCAACTTTACATTTGATTGGACATGCCCCGAAGATTTGAAACCCCAGCGTCCCTTTGTCGGCAAGAAACAGGTTGATTTTACATACGGCGACTTGCAAAACGAAATGGACATGATAAACAAGGCATTTATCGAGGTTATGACCGAAGGCGATGCCCAGGGTCGTCCGTTCACTTTCCCAATTCCGACATATAACATAACAAATGATTTCCCATGGGATCATCCAAATGTTAAACCATTGTTTGATTTGGCGGCAAAATACGGAATTCCGAATTTCCAGAATTTTCTTAATTCGGATTTGAACCCGACGGATGTTCGTTCTATGTGTTGCCGGCTGCGCCTTGATGTGCGCGAATTGTTAAAGCGCGGTGGGGGGCTGTTCGGTTCGGCGGAAAAGACCGGTTCAATTGGCGTTGTAACGATAAACCTTGCGCGTCTTGGCTATATGCACAAGGGTGACCGCGAAGGATTGTTCCGCGACCTTGAACGGTTGATGAACATGGGACGCGAAGTTTTGGAAATCAAACGTCGCGTTATAACCAAGCATATGGAAAACGGTCTGTATCCGTTTACGCGTCGTTATCTTGGGAATTGGAATCATCACTTTTCCACAATCGGCGTGAACGGCGCGAACGAGATGGTTTTGAACTTTACAGATGGCAAGGAAAATATCGCAACACCGTTTGGTAAAAAACTCGTTTTGGATTTGATGGACTTTATGCGCGAACGCCTTGTGAAATTCCAAGAAGAAACCGGAAACCTGTATAATCTTGAGGCAACACCAGCGGAGGGTTGTTCATACCGTTTCGCTAAAACGGATGTCAAAAACTTCCCAGATATCATAACCGCCGGCACTCGTGAGGCACCGTATTACACGAATTCAACCCAGTTACCGGTGAACTTTACCGATGACCCGTTTGTCGCCTTGGAACACCAGGAAGAATTACAACGTAAATATACCGGTGGCACGATGTTGCACCTGTATATGGGTGAACCGGTGTCAAGCGGCGAAGCGGCGCAAAAAATCGTCCGCACGATATTTGAAAACTACAAGATTCCGTACATGACACTTACCCCGACATTTTCAATATGTCCAAAGCACGGGTATTTGCCTGGCCGGCATGAGTTTTGCCCAAAGTGCGACGCGGAACTTGGCATAACGCCAGATGACGTGTCGAACAAGGCATAGAACAAGAACCAAAAAAGCAATAACAAACAAAGGAAAAGGAGAGTAAAAATGATTGCTAATGAACAACAAAGAACACCTTGCGAAGTATTTTCACGCAGCATGGGCTTTATCCGTCCGACACGGAATTTCAATATTGGTAAGTATTCCGAATTCTGCGAACGCAAGACGTTCACTGAATGCAACTGTCTAACGACCGGCGCACGCCACACGGAATTGATGAAAAAGGTCGCATAGAAAATGAATTCTGTTCAGATTGGCGGGTTGGTATCATTCACAACGATTGATTATCCCGGAAAGTTGGCCGCCGTATTGTTTCTTGTTGGGTGTCCACTGCGTTGTGCATATTGTTCCAACCCGCATCTGATTGATGTCGCCCCCGGCGAATACGATGCGGACAAGGTTTTGGATTGGTTGCGGTCCCGCATCGGAAAGCTGGAGGCCGTTGTTTTTTCTGGTGGCGAAGCATTGATGCAGGGTGACGCGACAATAGATTATATGCGGCGCGTTCGTGAAATGGGTTTTGCGATTGGCCTGCATACAAACGGGTTTTATCCGGAACGCTTGGCGTCCGCCGCGGATTTGATAGATTGGGTTGGTATTGATTACAAGGCAACCAAAACAAATTACGAAAAACTTACTGGAATAAATATCGCATACGAACGTTTGCTGAAAAGTTTGGATGTGTGGGCAAAAACCGGCAAACCGGCGGAGGTTCGCGTAACCTGTGACCCGCGATATGTGACCCCGGACGATTTATTAAACATTGCGCACGATGTTTCGGCACGCGGATTCAAAAACTTTGCGGTGCAAAAATATATTCCACACTTTGAAGATGACGAACATAAGACAACGCCCGCACTGCGCAACGCATTTTTTAATGATGAAAAATTACGTAACGAAATAAATTCCCTTTTTACCACCGTCACCTGGCGGGAATAATCCCCTTCACTTTGCGAAGGGGGGGACCGCGGAACGCGGTGGGGTAGGTAAGCCCCGCCCTTGCGGCGGGGTCGATGCGACCGAGCGTATGCGACGGTCAAATCGGGGGCGGGTTTGTTATATTATTTTTTTACCCGCCCCCGCATCCAAAAAAGATATTGTTAAACTAAAAACATTTACTATGGCAACTGTAAAGTGTCATCGGTGGCAATGCGGCAAGGATGGTTGTTGCAAAAATTTTTCCTTGTTCGGGATTGTCTTTCAAACATTTCTGTAAAGCCGGGTTTTCGTATAATACATTGGCGGTCACTGCAACCGTAAATGTTTCTTTGGCATCTTTACCGGGAATTGTTTCCAATGTTCCGTCGCAACATAATTCTTTACAACGTTTGCGTATATCAGCGGCTGTAAAGATATTTTGCGAACCGGTTTCACTTAAAACCGGGATAAGGTAATTTTTATCACAATTGCCCAATGCGGAATACCCGTCTTTTTGTTTTTCCAATATCATGCCTTCCCAATTAAAATTATATAAATTATGCAGGACAAAGCAATCTGTATCCTTGACCCAACATTTACCTTCATGAAAGTTTTTATCTGTGTCCAAGCATACGCAACTTTTGCCATCCCATTTTGCAATATCTTTGTGCTTTTCGCAATCTGCTTGGGCCTCGGCAAGTGTTTTTACTTTTTCCTGTTGCCGTAACAGTTCATTTTTTGCCGACGCGATTTGCCCATCCATTTCATTATTTTTATTTTTTAATGCAATGTTCCCAACGACACCAACCGCGGTAAGCCCAAGTGTTGAAATTCCAGCAACTTTGAATCCAGTGACTTTTTTTGTACATTGTTCTAATGTTGCAAGTTTTTGATTTTTTTCTTTGACCAGTTGGCTTATAAGTGCTTCGTCACTAATGGCATTCGCATTGCCAATCATACCAAGCATCGCAATTATAATATAAGAAATTTTCCGCATGTTTATATCCTTAGTTTGAAATATCAGCCGGCGTGGTTGGGACATTGGCTTGGTTTTTTAATTCATTGAATTCCGCCTTTTTATCAGACAAAGTGTTTGCTTGTTTTATTGCGGCGATTCCGGTTCCAACGATTCCAATACCGCCAATGACCGTGGCGGCAATCCACGATTTGCGTTGCTGTTCACAAAGGGCGATATCATTGTCAATCGTTGCAATGTCTTCGCGCAGTGTCGCGATAATTTCGCTGGGGCTCATGCCGGCGGCATTTGTTACATAATTATCAACCGCTTTTGGATTATGATGTTTAACGGCGGCGGTGGCCGCATTACAAACCATCACCATAAATAAAATGAATAGAGTTTTTTTCATGATTTTTCCATTGCTATAAAAACGCCGCCTTGGGAAACCAAAGCGGTCGGGGTGTTCGTAAATCAAATCCGTAATGATTCCTGTGGCCTTTTTATATACGCCCCCAGGCACCCCGACCAACAACCGGGGTAATCAGAATGACGGCACAAAACATCGGAAATTTTGCGGATTACGACATAATGTGCCGACGGATTTAGGCCTACGACAGCCCAGAGCCAGGTTCCCACCTGATTCAAGTGTAATTATACCAAAAAACAGATTAAATGTAAAGCAACATATGTCAGAACAATAAAAAACGGGCGCATCACGCCCGTCACTAATCACTTACACTAACACTAACCACTAGTGTGGCATTTTCGCTTCGGTCATTTTAACATGCTTGCGCAATTTCGGGTCGTATTTGTTACGACTAATTTTGCCCGTCGCGGTTTTATTGTTCTTTGTCACTGTATAGAAATAACCGGTTTCCTTGTTTTCCAGTTTTATAATTTCTTTGCTACCTTTTTTAGATGCCATTTTATTCGCCTTTTTTATTTACATTGCGCCCCATGATAGGTTATTTTTTACTGGAAATCAAGTATTTTTTATCATAATATATTTCGCATGGGCCCGTGGCGAAATTGGTAGACGCGCTGGATTTAGGTTCCAGTGGGGTAACCCATGGGGGTTCAAATCCCCCCGGGCCCACCACGAAATTTTGTTAGCCCGCACAAAAAGTGCGGGCTTAAAAAATTTCAGTGCCGCGCCGTAGCATGTGCGTTTATCAAAAATAACTTATCCAACACAAATAATTTGTTGTCCGAAATTAAGCACTAGCGTAGGCGGGCCAGGGCATATTTATTGCGTGCGTAGCACAATTAAGAAATTTGAGTGTCTCGGCGTTCCGCTTGCGCTTACGCTACAGCGAGATCGGGCGCTTGCACCACGAAGTTTTAACGAAGTGGTGAAGGCGGACGGAATCTCGGATAAAAATCTATCGTTTTAATTCCGGTGTTTTTAGAATTGGTCGCTTTATGTGTGTTTCTTTGTGAACATCTTTGGCAAATTTATATACGTCAGCCATAAATTTAGTACCATTTTTTTGCATTTGTTCAAACAGGCCACGCATACCTTCGCGATTTTTTTTCCCAAGCACCAATTCTGATGTCGGGGGCAGTGGGGTAAACTTTTCCTTTAATGAATTTTCTATGCCGTTTTTTAGTATATTGCCGGCAATAAAACTCATAAATATTCCAATATCATTTTGTCCTTCGGCCGCAACATATCGTGCGCTCCGATGTTCGCCGGGGCTTGGACGACCATTTTCAAGAGAGTTGAATGCATTTCGTATGATAAACACATCACCGTTGTGTCCAGATAGGAAACATGGTTGTAACCAATCGGTGCCGATTGTTTTTTCCTTGGTTTGTTTGTATCGGACATACTTTTTTACCCAATTATTTGGACGTTGTGCAAAGAAATCACGTGCGGTTGTAAAACTAATTATGCGAAATTTTGATACACCTAATGGAATAACAGGTGCGTGCGCCACAACCAAGACTTGTGATAAAATTTGATTTGTTTCTGTTGGGCTATATCCTAACTCACGCATTTTATCTTTCGTTTTTTCTTCTAATTTTTGGGCAACATAGGCGCCATGACAATGTGCAACAATGTTGATTTTTCGGGCACGCGACATTGCAACATCCAAGGGTAACTTTGAACCATTATCAGAAATCCTTGGTAATATGGCGTTTTCAAACAATTCGTCGATATATTGTGTATCGAAATCCTTGGCGGATATAGAATTGTTGATTATAATTTGAATCAATGCCTTGGAATCTGCGATATTAACCCCACATTCCATTAGCGTTGCCTGTAATTCAAGTGCCATTTTACTACGCAACGCTTTGAAATCGCCATCAAATACTAAACTCAATTTATCAAGTTTTTCTTTTGCACTATTGATGCTCAATGGACGCCCGCTGCGCCCGACCACACGCGGTAATACGTCATTATTAAATATCCTTTTAAAATTTTGTTTGGTAATCCATACGGAATTATATGCGCGTGGTGAACCCAAAAAATTATGCCCATATTTACTAAAATTAGATTCCCATTCAACCGCCATATCACCGGTGTCAACCATATATTGTGCGACATAGACCTGGATTTGTGCTGATAAATCTGGCAAAATATCCTGTTCTATAATTTTTGCGTTTCCATTTGCCGCTCTTGTTGTCGTTGTATCATTTCCCCCAAGGTAAAGCACGCAAACCTCGTCCCCCGGAATAAATTCAACCCGTTTTATTCCGTATCTATTATCAGGTGTTTTTGGAACGCGTTGAATTATGCTGCTATGTGACATTCTACGTTTTCCCTCTTAATACACCGGGTAATCGCGCAATGGCCCATTTGGCCGCGAAAGGTCGGATTTAACCCCGCATGCACAAAGAACAAATGCGCACAGCAAAAGTAAAACTATTTTCTTCATACCTTAAATTATACCACGTAACAAACATAAGTCAAATTTGGCATCCCGCCTTGATTATTTTTATGGCGCTTTACAATTCAATGTAAAATGTGCATAATTCTATAAAAGGGGAAAAATGTATGTCTGGAAATTCATCTGTTATCGCAAACGAAAAGATTGACCCGTCGAAAGTAGCCGCGGCCGCAAAGATAATTCTTGATTTACAGCGGGAATTGAAAAAATATATCGATAAAGGTTATGGCCCGTTTATGGCCGCCATTTATGATGCCGATGGTAATTTAATCGCGCGTGCGGCCAATAATGTTGTGAACAAATCTTGCAGTAATAATCATGCCGAAATGAACGCGATAAGATTGGCCGAAAAAAAACTGGGAACATATGATTTGTCGCCGTATAATCTAAGTTTATATGTTACATCCGAACCGTGTATGATGTGTTTGGGTGGAATTATGTGGTCTGGAATCAAAGCGGTTTATTACGGTGTGCCTTCTGATAAAGTTACGAAAATAACCGGATTTGACGAAGGGTTCAAACCGAACTGGCCGATTGAGTTTACGAAACGCGGAATAACCGTTTACGGTCAAATTGAAACGGCCGCAGGTGAACGGGTTTTGAAAGATTACGTGTCCGCCGGACACAGTATTTATAAGCCAGAAAAATAATAATTTCCGGTTTGTTGTTGTAGTTTGGCAAAGATGTTAAGGTGGTTTTGAGAATCGTCTCAAAAAAACTTGCAAATCGTCTCAAAAAATGATACGATTTCAGTATAAAAATGAGACGATTATGGAAAAAAGACAAAATATTATACTGGATTTTATCAAAAAACACCCAAAACTATCACATTATATTACAAAAAGAGTTCGTAAATGTACAAAACGGTACTTATTTTCGACAGCCAATTTACGAACTCGCAAAACACTTGGAAAATCAACAAAAAAACCGCAAAATTGCGGTTTTATTTATTTTGGCAGGGCCATCTGTGCAATTCACGAGTTGATTTTGTTCATAAAATTTTGTTGTTTGGGAAAGATGTTAAAACATTTTTACAAAATTTATGATATAATTATTCTTGAACGATAAAAAGGTAAAAAAATGAAAAAAGTTATTATAATCGCAATCGTTGCAATTTTGGGAATACTTGGATATTTTCTTATATCGTCTAGTAAACACCAACAAAACTTAACCGACCAACAAATTATTGAACGATTAGATATAGTGTTAAAACGAGTAGATGATTTCTTTATTTCTGCTGATATTGTTCCAGAAAATTACAAACAAATGAAAATACAAGAAAATAGTAATGACGAATTTTTCTATCGCAATTTGTGGTTGCGAGATGCAACACATCAAATAAAGCCAAATCAAAATATGTTTTCTTTTTCTGCTGACGAAATAGATAAATATAAAATTCCGTCATATGTGGTCGGTTGTTCCGGTCGTGCTAATTTGTTCGCCAAATATGCAAAAGAAGCAGGTATAAAAGATATTTATATTGTCGTCAGTGTCTATACACCTGATATTGGTAAACAACATATGAACGGACATCAGATTGTAGCAGTAAAAATGTCTAATGGTTTGCAATTGTTGGACCCTGCAAATGGTGCATATAATTTTAATCGTGCCAAAATAAATGGAAAATGTGAATTAAACGAAATGATTGATGCAACACACCAAGGCACAAAAGAATACCAAATTGCCGCCATTATGACACAGGAAGAACATGAAAAATTAACTTCTGTTGAAAAACTTATGGAAGTTTATAACCGTGTTTCAAAAACATCAAAATAAACACCCACAATGAATACGAACCATGAAAAAGGTTAGATTTCTAACCTTTTCTTTTTAAAAGTTCGTAAATGTGTAAAAAGGTGTCTGTTTTCAACACCTAACTTACGAACTCGTGAAAGTATTGGGAAACAAAGAAAAAACCGACCTGTGTGGTCGGTTTGAATTTTTGGCAGCCCTACTCGGATTTGAACCGGGATTCTCGCCTTGAAAGGGCGGTGTCCTAACCATTAGACGATAGGGCCATGGAAAGCATAAAAAAACTGGCGGGATTGACGGGGCTCGAACCCGCGACCTTCTGCGTGACAGGCAGACGCTCTAAACCAGCTGAGCTACAACCCCAGTGCCGTAGCGGTATATTATAATTCTTTTGCGACAAAATCAAGCATTTTTTTATGAAAATCAATTTTTATCATTGTGGCGCAATGCGATGGTGAAAAACGCCGCGCCCGCAACGAACAGGATTCCGGACAATAACTGGCCCATCGTCAATCCCCAACTGGTTAAAAAGCCAATTTGTGCATCGGGCGCGCGGAACAATTCGCAAATAATCCGAAACACCGCATAAAACATTGCCATCGCGCCACACAACGCGCCCGGATATTTCCGCAAATTTGTGAACCGATAAAGGCAACACATAATCGCGAACAAAAGTACGCCTTCGGTTGCGGCTTCGAACAATGGACTTGGGTAACGCGGCACATCGGAAATGCCGTTGAAATAGACCCCAATCGCGGAATCGGCCGGACGCCCCATAATTTCAACATTTATGAAATTCGCAATGCGACCAAAGAAAAAACCAATTGGCGCAACAATCGATATTAAATCCAAAACCTGTAACGCGCGGCGCCATTTTTTTGCGAATATTATAGCCGCAATTATTACACCAAGAAGGCCACCATGAAAACTCATCCCGCCGTGCCAAACGGCAAAGATATCAATCGGATGCGCCAAGAAGTAGGGCAGGTTATAGAACAAAACATACCCCAACCGCCCGCCGACAATGACGCCCAAAATTACCGCGGTCAATAAATCATCAAGTTCTTTTTTCGATAGCGGCAGTTCGGCACTTTTTGACCGCCCAATCCGTTGCAGTATGAAATAACCTGATATAAACGCGATAATATACGCAATCGCATACCATCGCACCGGAAACCCCAGCACAGAAAATGCAACGGGTGAAATTGGGTCTATGACAATTGCCATTTAGCGTCTTTTTGATCTTTTGGCTTCGTAAGAGTTTCTCATACGTTCCGCTTCACCAGCATCATAGGCAGCCACAATCGCAGAGTTAGCGTCCACGAAATTTTGAATTTTTATTTTCATATCTGCGACAGTTTTCACCAGCACTCTATGCTTTTGGCCGTTTTTGTCTTTGTATGTCGCATAAACCCTGCGTACACGACCAGCGTCGGTTTTGATTGCGACAGGCCTATTCATATTACCGCCTTCTTTTTCATAATTGTGCATTCTGTCTCTGGCTATCACAATGACCTGCGCCAATTTAGCCCGGGTAACATCACCATTTACCAAAAGAGTCACCTTTTCCAGAACTCTATCCAGGATAATGTTATTCGCACAAGCTTTTTGCACCCTTGGATTATATTTGTCAGACACATGATGCCCCAGAGAATTTCTTACAGTACTACCTAAATCTTCATAACCGTTGGCGCCTTTTCCCTTAAGATTCATTGATCCCATCATTTTTTTATCCTTTTTGTTTTTTATTTACCGTGTCATATCTTTCCCCATTTGTCCACGGCCTATGACTTTACCCATTGTCGGAACAATCCCAAATTTTTCTAATGTTTTTTCCGAAACGGGTTCGTCATAAAATCTCAAACTCCATGCCTTAGAACCCAAGTCTTCCCGTAGTGCAGCGACCCGTTTTTGTAATGAATTTTGGCCTTCTGTGATAAACCCTCGCCCTTCGGAACTTAATTTACGTTTTGCATCTTTAATTAGGTTTTGTAATATTTCTTTTTCGTCATCCCTTTCTGCGGAATCAAGTTGTTCCTGACACTGTATCACTTGGTCGGCCAACATTAATTGCTCTAATTTTTTGATTCCTGCGTCAAAATCACTCTTCATTTTGGTGACACCGGCATCATGACCCGGGGACTTAGACAAGTCTTGTTTTGCTTTACCTTTTTTATTTATTGGATCGTGATCTGTGTCGTATTTTCTGTTATGACTTCTATACATTCTTTACCCTTTTGTTTTTTTTGTTCTTGAAACTTTTTGACTATTGTATTATATTTTTTTTGAATAACAAGGAGAAAAATTATGCCCACAAAAAAAACACCAATTCGCAAAAATGCCCAAATTGCCGAAAAAAGCGGCGGAATCGACATGTATCTTAAGAAAATTTTCACACTAATGTTTGGTGCCGTTGGCGTGACCGCAATTGTAACTTTCATTACAATTTACCTTGGCGGAATACGGTTGTTGGTGTCCACCGGCGGGATGACACCGTTTTTCTATATCATGGTATTCGGTGGTCTTGCGCTGTCCATCTGGGCCCAGGCGCGGGCGTTTTCCATGCGGCCGCCGGTTGCGGCGGTTTTGCTGTTTATCTATGCGGTAATGATGGGTTTCGCAATAACACCGATTGTTTGGGGCGGATTGTCTGTGAACCCGGTATCGATACTTTGGGCGTTTATAATCGCCGCGATAATGTTCGCGTGTATGGCGATGTTCGGATACAAAACCGCCAAGAATTTGTCGTTCCTTGGCATATTCCTAATGATGGGAATGATTGGTTTAATCTTGGTCGGCATAGTGTCGATGATTTGGTCGCTGGGCGGGACATTTTCAACAATCATCTGTGCGGTCGGTGTTTTGGTGTTCGCACTCTTTACCGCATATGATATGCAGAATCTGAAAAACGCGTACAATATCCTTGGCGATGATACACAAAAGGACCAACTTGCGGTGCTTGGCGCGTTGCACCTTTATATATCGTTTATCGCAATGTTTCAATATGTGTTGGGATTGCTGAACCGGAATTAAAAAACAAAAGCATAGGAGTAAAAAATGGCTTATAAAATCGACAAAAGTAAATGTGTTGGATGCGGAACTTGTATTAACGCATGCCCAATGGGTGCTATTAGGGTTGACGCGGATGGCAAGTGTATCATCGACCCGAAAATATGCGTATCTTGTGGTGCATGCACACAGGTTTGCCCAATGACGGCAATCGAACCCGCACAATAGTTTGATGCTTCTTTTACTTATGGGGGCATGCCCCCATATTTTTATACCAAAATCTGTTGCAAAAGCGCAAATAAAATATCATACTTAGCAAAAATAAAACAAAGGGGTTTGAATTATGCCGGCAAAAAGTGTTAATGATATTGTTGCACTGTGCAAACGTCGCGGATTTATATTTACCGGGTCTGAAATTTATGGCGGACTTGGCGGAACATACGATTACGGTCCGTACGGCGTCGAATTGATGAAGAATATACGCAATGCCTGGTGGAACGCGATGATATATTCGCGCAATGATATCGAAGGTTTGGACGCATCACTTATCGGCAATCGTTTGATGTGGAAATATTCCGGCCACGAAGGCGGATTTTCCGACCCGTTGGTTGAATGTAAAAAATGTGGCGCCCGTATGCGCCAAGACAAAATGCGCGACCAAACAAAGTGCGATAATTGCGGTTCAGCCGACTTAATGCCGCCGCGCGAATATCAATTAATGATGGGGCTTTCGATTGGTGCGGTTGCGGACGGCGAAGTGAACGCGTACCTGCGTCCGGAAACGGCGACAACAACATATATAAATTTCAAAAACGTGCTTGATTCCACGCCGCATAAATTGCCCTTTGGAATTGCCCAAATTGGCAAGGCGTTTCGTAATGAAATTTCCCCACGTGGTTTCGTTTTTCGTATGCGCGAATTTGAACAGGCGGAAATGCAATACTTTGTCCGCCCGGGCGAAGATGAAAAGTATTTTAACGCTTGGCGCGAAACGCGTATCGCGTGGTGGACGAATGTTCTTGGAATACCGGCGAATAAATTGCGCTTTACGCCACATGAAAAATTGGCGCACTATGCCAAGAATGCGGGCGACATTGAATATGAGTTTCCCGACGGATTTGATGAGGTCGAAGGTGTCCATAATCGCCAAGATTTTGACCTGGGGTCGCATACTAAATCACAGGGTGAATTCAAAATCGCCGCGCATGTTATGGAAAATAAAGACAGCACGATAAAACTGTGCTATTCCGACCCGCAAACGGGCGAAAGTTTTATTCCGTATGTTATCGAAACCGCGATGGGTGTGAACCGCGCAATGATGGCGTTGATGATAGAGGCATATACCGAAGAAACCTTGCCAGATGGCAAATCGCGGACGGTGTTGAAACTTAAACCATCACTTGCCCCGGTCAAGGCGGCGGTGATACCACTTGCGCGAAATGTTCCGGAATTGGTGGGCTTGGCTGAAAATATTGAAAACGATTTGCGCAAACTTGCCATCGGCCGTATCGAATTGGAAAATTCGGGAAATATTGGTAAAAACTATCGCCGGCATGACGAAATCGGAACGCCGGTATGCATTACCGTTGACCACCAAACATTGGAAGACAACATGGTAACAATGCGCTATCGCGATACAATGGAACAGGTTCGTGTCCCAATTGCGGATGTCTCGGCCCGTGTAATGGAAATAGTAAGAGAGGGTTAATGGGAAGTGTAAGTGTTAGTGGTTAGTGAAAACGGCGCCCAGCGCCGTTTTTTAATTTCCCTTTCCCATGGAAAGGGGGCTGGCGGAACCGCTGGGGGGTATGGGTAGAACTACCCCGGCGCCATTCGGCGCTACCCCTTCTTGAAAAGAAGGGGAACAACAACGGGCGCATTATTGCGCCCGTTTCACTAACACTAACCACTAACACTTACACTTCTCACTAACTACTCTTTTGCCGCCGGTATGCTTACTGCATCGTTATAGTATCCCAACCATTTTTTACCGGTGCCGCAGTATATCTTTTCAAGTGAATCATTATATTCGCGTGTGGCCTCTACGAAACGTGCCTCGATATCGCTTTGTGCGCCTTGGTAACCGGAAAATCCGCCAAGCGCGCCACCAACGCCCGCACCCTTTAATGTTGACCCCAGGCGTGCTTTGTTCGAAAAATCAACCACACCGCCATCGTCCGCATCCATTGTCAACGGATTAAAGTCGTCGATTGTGTATGGTTGTTTGTCGGTATCTACTAACTTGCAATCGCCCGTTGGGTTGCCGTATCCGTCGCGCTGACACATTTTGAAATCGTTTTTATGTGTGTTTTTCCATTGCGCCCAATCGCCAATTTTTGTTCCAAACGCCGAATTATCTGTGAATCCAACAATAACCGCCGGTATCGGTGCGCCCGCGCGTTTGCCAACATTTACCTCATAAAAAGTGCCAGAATCATTGAAAACATCCTGTTCAATTTTATGTTCATCTTTTTTATATCCGTATTGAACTGTTTTGTCGGCAAGGTATTGAACAGAATCACGTCTATCAAATTCTTCGGGTTTGATATCGCCGTTCTTACCTTTGATAGATTTCACAATCAAACTATTATTCACTACACAATTTTCATTATTATTGTCGCACACAACGATATCACCATTTGGATGATAATACGCTTTGCCATCAATGCTGGCGTTGGTTGTCTTGACGATATTTCCCCACAAACACGATGTTTCAACACCACCGTCATTACATTTCTGAACGCGCAGGACCGCTTCGCCGGTTGCCATCATATTTCCAACGACTCCGCCCGCCGCCGCGTTCACGCCCGCATGCAAAATAGTGTCGCCAACGACTTTGCCGGAATACGTGCTTGCCGTCATCAGTGCCGCACCAATCAGCGCGCCACCAAGCGTAGTTTTCATTTTTTCTGAATTTGTTCCAAAAAGTCCATCTTTGCCCGGTTCCTGTTTTCCAACCATATTTCCCGCAACACCCGCCGCCACCGCGCCCGCCGCAATTTTTAGGCCGGCCTTGTTTTTCTGTTCTTCGTTCAAAACGCGAATAACATCTTCGTGCGTCGGCGCATTATCCGCCGGGAATGTTACACGCATCGCGTCCGGCAAATATGATGAATACGGAAAATCAGAAATATTACAATTCATCGCATCACCCGCGGCCAATTTACCACGCGCAACGGTTGTGTATTCAAGTGCCCCGTTCGCGCCAATTACGCGCATTTCTACAACTGCGACACAGGTCGGTTTTCCGCCGGCCTTTTGCCCGATTGTTGGCGTGTCCCAAACAAATTCGCCGTCGGGGAAAATAGTTGCACAATTGGTCAGGGTATTATAATCCGCGCCTGCGGCTTTGTCGCCACTTTTTATTTTGTCCGCTATGGTTTTATCCGCAACGCGCACCGGCAAATCAATATCAACCACGGCGTCCGGTTCATTTGCGATTGAATCATAGTATTGCTGTTCCAGGGCCATGGTATTTTTATAAGAATTCGCATAGTTCCGCGAAAGGTTTCCAACACGAATGCCGCCAAACGCCGCACCCGCGGATATTCCCGCAATTCCCACCAAAAAAAGTGTCGTATAACTATTTTTCTTCACCTTTTCCCCCAGTATGAAAAATCACTAGAATTGTAACCGCAGGCGCATACCAACATCAATCAAACTAAGACGCCCGCTTTCATACCAATTCGTATAGTGGAACACGCTGTCGTAATCCGCCTGAACCTCGTTACCAAGGCCGTCCGACAACCATTCGATTTGCGACAAAATAATACTGCCCGATGTCTTTACATTCCCAAGGTTTGTATACCGCGCAAAAAGGTCAAACTTTATTCCACCGCCAAGGTCCGTTGTTATACCACCTTCGACCATAAACGCCAATTGTTCATTTGTTCCACCGTTATGATACGCGTATATATCGGACACACCGGTAAGTACACCGGCCTTGCCAACCGTGGTATTCAAATCTTCGACAATTGTGTAATACGTGTCGTCATACACGACATAGTCCGCAATGGTGTTAAGCGACAACCCGACACCCGCACCGATATATGGACGCAATGAACCGCCCGCCAAATAACCGGTGTATGAATCAAGGTTATAATAAATATTCAACATTGTCGTATTTGCGGTAATCGCACCACCTTCGACCGCCGTTTGAACCGTCGCCGCACCGGTGTATTCCGCGGTATAAACATGGTCTGGATAACTTAGTCCCGAATAACGCGTGTATGAAAAATCTACGCGTATATCATTGTTTAGCGACGAACCAACCGAAACTTGCAATGGAATAACCGTATCATGTTCAAAATCCGCCGCGGCAAATGCGCCCGGCACGACATAGGCATCTTTTTCACCCATATAATCCGCCTTTATCGACCCCATAACACTTGCGGCATAGGCAACCGAGAAACCGACGTACAAACCGCTGTCCGCCAAACGGTCATAATCAGATGGCAAATAATATTTCCGACCCGCCGCCGTTGCCGCCGAACCCACCTTTGGCAATGCGCCCGTCACACGTGTTGCCGGTACCGCAACACCGGAATTTGCAACCAAAACCGTGCCATTTGCCGTTGGTAATTGAACCGTTCCCGGTTGTGCCGGATATGCGGCTTGGGCCTGCATCTGTTGTTGATATTGTTGCTGATAAAGTGGAACTTGTTGTGATGGGTATGCGGGATACGCCGCACATGCAATGCGTGACGCACCGAACAAAATCCCCATAAAAGTGGCAGAAAACCCGACCTTCCTCATACTTTCTTCTTTACTCTCTTGGGGGTATTATATCACAAAATCGATATTAAAAAAAGCGTTTTAATATGAAAACGGACCCAATCGGATCCGTTTTTTATGGATACTAATTTTTTCCCTTTTTTAGAACATAAAGTTAAATCTGAAACCACTTTCGATTTTAACATTTGTCGTGTTCGAAGATAACCGTGCCCCCGTATCATATGTATCTTCGATATACCACGCAAGTTGTGTCCCAGGTGTGAACTGATACGCGATTGTAAAACTAAGCGCATATTCATCAAAACGGTCACGCATATCTTTAAAGTTTTTTAATAGACCATTAACGGCTGTCTGAACATCGGGCAGCAAATCTGTGTGGATGCCTTCTAATCCGTTGGTCGCATGGTGTTTATAATTGAATGCTATACCACCCGAAAGTTTATCAGACATTTGATAGAACACATTTGCACCGGCGTTGACTTCCCACGTTGATTTAATGTCAACCGATATTTCCCGTGGTAATCCAGCCACCAAGCTGGATAAAGCCGAAACATCAATTTCATTGTTATGATTTCCCCATGTCCGCAAAACTTCGGCATATGCACTTGCGCTAAGGTTCGACCAACGGTAACCAAATTTTGTTCCCAAATGTGCGCCCCAACGACCGTTTGAATAATTATCATAATTAAATACAAACATTTTCGCAAGGTCAGTTGTACTGATTGCTGATTTAACCAATTTCCCTTTCATTCTTTCAACACCGCCAAGGTGGAAATCGCCGTACATATCCCACACGAAATTGGTTTCTTTACCAAATATGCGGTATGTCGTCCCAAGACGCCCAAGGTGAAAACCCTTGCGATTGATGTCCGGGTCGTATGTATAGCCCGCAATCACATGCGCCGCCCAACGGTCGGTTATGCCGACACCAAATTCCTGTGCCGGACGCCAGATTGGAAATTCAGTGCTGCCCCCATGTCCGCGTAAAACCTGATTTTCCGTGTAATCAGTAATCTTATACATAATTCCAAGTGTTGTTTTTGAATACACATCCCCGCCCCCCGGCAAGAACAATGGATTTTCCATGTTTGCCGCAACCGCCGAAGTTGCCATAGCCGCCGTTGCGACCGCAATACCAAATATTTTTTTCATTTGTTTTTCCTTTCTTTCGCCTGTCCCACGTAGCCCTGGCGCCTGCGCTACGAAGCCTTGGCGTAGTAGCGGAGTGGGATTGTTTATCCACCAACCCCCATTATTGGCAAGATTGGTGTCACACCCCCGCACCGCCCATTCTTGGCAACAGTACCACCTTGGGAATATGACCCGCATATGATTGCGCAAGTTTGAAATAAAGTCAAAGATTTTATGATAGCCCTGTTAATGCACAATTAAAATGGGACAGTTTTGTATATAAAAAAATATGCTGGATACCGATAAGCTTCGCCCAAATTGGGTGGGTTCCCCTCCATCGGGCCCCGCAAAATTTGAAAAATTTTGTGGGTGATTTCCGGAGGGGTGCCGGCTAGCAGCCGGCGGGGTGGGGGTGAAAAATCGAAAAAGCATTATTTCTATGACCCCCACCTCCCGGTGTTCCACACCGTACTCCTCCGAGGGAGGAGAACTTCGCGCTCTGGAATAGTTTAAGTGTCCCATTTTAATTGTGTATTAACAGATGTTATGATAACCCTTGAAAACCAAGCCAAAAAACATTATCATATTGTAAAGGTGACGAAAAGAATAAAATGGACAAGACAATAGAAAAACTTATTGCAATGGCCGCCGGTCAGAATCGTGATTGCTTTGATGAAAATTCTATTTCATCGGATGTTCGCGGTAAAATTGACGATGCGCTGGATTCAGTGTTTCGTGGCAAAAGCATATTAATTTGGACAAATGGTGGAAAACTTGGTGATGCGTGGGAATCGGCTATGCAAGAATTGCTTGAACAAATTTTCGAAATAAAAAATACGACACCGATTGTTGAATATCTTCGCATCGCTGTTTTTGAATTGCGCAAAAAGTGGGAAATAAAAAAGTTACAAAGTAATGAAAGAAATTCTGTGGCAAATGTGTCGGGCCAAGAACTTACAAATTTACGTGATTATGCAAATTCTTTGATTGAATCCGGAATGTGCGTTATAAACGGTTTTCTGAATTCTGCGTCCACCACGGGTGCGCAAAGGGAACCGCAAAAAATTATGGTAATGAATATGGAACGAACAAGGTCGAACGAATACGAACGTATCCATAAACGATAACCGCGGGGGTGCAAAAGATGAAAACCGTAAATGTATCAAAAAAGTTACAGGCCGATTTGTCGCGTGTATATATGTTTCTATATAAAAAATTGGTCGCTGCGTACCAATCCAATGGCAATTCTGTTGGGCAATCACAGTTTAATGCTATCTGTGTTATGCACACTATCTTGATGGCGTATGGTACAGACAGTAGAAATCCCGCAGTCAAATTTTTGTTTAAATTATATAATACTCATCGTGGTGTTGTTGCAAAAAAGACAATGATTTCACCGAACAAAGATGATGTAATAACGCCTGTACCAAAAAACAGTGCGTTTGCTGTTGCCTGTGCTATTTCATTATTGGAAGACAAGATTCTTTCAACTTATGCACAATCTCTAACAACATTGTATCGGTTGCCAACTTCTTCGGTGCCAATCGTGAAAAATTATGATAGGCCCAAAAGGAATTTTCATACATGGCTCGGCAATACTGCAAATCCGGCCGATATACAAAAATTGCAACGTGATCCCAAATATTTCGGGCAATTGTACAACAAGTATGTGATGCGACAAACACACCGATAATTATTTATGTTTATATGCCAAAACAAAGGGCACTAATTTATCAAAATTTTCCGCATCCACCCAATCGCGCGGAATTTTTATTGCGTTACCTTGTCCCGCCGACATTTTCGGCATTACTGAATTATCCTTGGCATTTATGATTTGTTTTATTTGCACTTGTACAGGTTCGTTTTCATGCGGAACAACAAAGTTTATTTCATCGCCCGATTTGATTTCATTACGCAATTCAAGTGTAACTTCCGAATTGTTTTTTGCGGTAACTACACCCGCTGCATGATATTCCGAAACCGACCGCGCGGAATCATAGTTATGTGCGGACGGCGGCACCGGCCCATCAAAGAACGCCGTTGTATATCCGCGCGATTCCAGCACATTTAGCATTTCCATATATTTTGCCGGGTCAAAATTTTCCGGGTCGCGTGCATAGTCATCAATCGCCGCACGATACGCATGCACCACCGAACCGACATAATATTCGCTGCGGTTGCGACCTTCGATTTTCAGTGAATCTGGCGCGGATTCAATAACCGTGGCAAGACGCGGCATCAGGCACAAATCGCGCGAATTCATAATATATGCGCCACGTTCATCTTCGGTAATTGGCATTTCAATTCCGGTTTCACATTCGCGCAAAATAACATCGTACTTCCACCGGCAAAGTTGCGCGCACGCGCCGCGATTTGCCGGTCGCCCTGTGATAAAGTTCGACAGCAAACACCGTCCCGAATACGCCATGCACATTGCGCCATGCACAAAAATTTCAAGTTTTATATCGGGACACGCGCGCCGAATTGAAACGAATTCTTTGTGCGAAACTTCGCGCGCCAAAACACACAGCGACGCGCCGGCATTTTGCCAAAACTTTACCGATGCGGCCGAACAAATGTTCGCCTGGGTCGAAATATGAATCGGAATTTCCGGATGATGTTCGCGCACCCACATTAAAACCCCCGGATCTGACACAATAAGCGCATCCGGCGATAAATATCGAATTATTTCGGACACACGCGGCATATTTGCATATTCGCTATCGTGCGCAAACAGGTTGAATGCCAAATAAACCTTTTTCCCCGCCGCATGCGCAAGTTCAATACCAGTGCGCACTTCGTCGGTCGTGATTTTCGCCCGCGCCCGCATTGAAAACCCGGGCAGACCGGCATAAATCGCATCCGCACCATACAGAATCGCGGTCCGAAAAGCATCCAACGTTCCCGCCGGCGCCAAAAGTTCAGGTAATTTGATCATGTGTTTAATACTAACCCACAACGCACTATTTTCAAGATAATTTTGAAAATTTTTCTTGCTTTACCCTGTTCAATATGTATAATTATGTGGCATTGCCAGTTTAGCTCAGTTGGTAGAGCATCTGATTTGTAATCAGAGGGTCGTTGGTTCAAGTCCGACAACTGGCACCACGAAATTTTGTTAGCCCGCACAACAAAGTGCGGGCTTAAAAAATTTCAGTGTCGCGCCGTAGCTTGCGCGTATATCGAAAATAATTTATCAAAAACAAATGATTTATTAATCCAAATTTAAGAACCAGCGCAGGCGGACAAAAAAACGGAATCATTTGATTCCGTTTTGATTTGATTGTTTTCTTGTCTCTTTTGGTTTCTTATATTTAAGTATGCAATAACAATATGTGTATGCAATTAAACAAATAAAGACAGACAATATAGATATACAACTTGTCATTAGACATAATATCCATATGGTGTAGGATAAAGACAGATATTCGGCACACCCCAAACCGAACAAAGACAAAAACATTGTTAAGGTATTTTGATTAATTTTTTGATCAATTTGATAATTCATAAAAAACTCCCATAGTATTATCAAAATTTCATACGATTTACATTGGCATTAACTTCGGTACCTGTCTTCTTATTTAGCGGTTCCATTTCTGACCCATCCTCAAAAATAACCGTACAAACTATATCTGGCGATGTTCCAGCAAAGACAAATCCCCACATTTTTAATTTAAAAATAATTTCTTTTACTTTTTTCGCATTTTTTATTTTAAATGTTCCACGTGTATCAGACATTGACACATCTATATCCAATTCTGTTATATCTTCTGATAATTCCACTTGCTTGCTTTCGTGTCCGCCTAATTTAACACTATATTCATCATTTATTACAACGGTTGTATTCCAAAAACCACCGTTTTTTCGTGTTAACGTTATCATTTTTACTCCTTTTTGTTAAAAAATTCGACCGCCAAAAGATTGACGGTCGGGGAGTTGGTAATCAGTGAATTATTGATTTCGCGGATTTCGGGGTTGCCCCCTGTTTTATAACCACGACTCCCCGACATACTCGGGGAAATCAACGGTGCGAAAAACACCGTGATAACCATTTGACGATGCTTTCGCACCGAATTCACGGGCTTACCACAGCCCCGAACCCAATCTCTTGGATTCATGTAAAACTTTACATGGAAACATGAAAAAAGTCAAAATATAAATAGGCGGATTGCATACAATAAAAAAAACGGAACCTTTTTGATTCCGTTTTGTTTTAGTTATTTTCCTGGCGTTCTTTTTCCCGCTGTTCAACCGCGTTCGCAACATTTTCTATTTGCAATAATTGGTTTTCCAATGCGCCGCGTTCAGAACTTTTGTAACCGGTTTCTTCGCTATTGCCCTGTGTGCCATTTGTTGATTTTGCCGAATCATCAACCACGCGCGGATTTATCAGATTATCAAATATCTTTTGCGCCTCATGTGCACTTTCTATATCGCGCAACAACAGTTTGCTTGTTGCACCGGGGATAAACCATTCATCTAACTTTAATGCCGTTACCTGCATCACAGGGCGCGTCCGCGCATCCGTCAACCATGCCGGCGTGCGCGGTGTGTCGGAAAAATACCACAGCGCGACCCAATAGAAAACGCCCATGACAACAACGCCGCGAACAATTCCAAAGATTACGCCAAGTGTGTGATCGGTAACACTCATCACACTTGCCTGAATTCGGTCGCGCAGTTTCTGATTAAAGAATCCAACAATCAGCAATATAACGAAAAACACAATGAAATACGATGCGACCAATGTTCCCACGGTTGATTCGGGCAAACCGAACCAACCTTGGAGCAATTTATCAAGCATCGGTGACACGAACCGCGCGGTTACCGCCGCCACAACCCAAGACAACGTTGCGATGGTTTCATAAATTCCACCACGTATCGTCGCCCACACAGTCGACGCGAGCAGTATTCCAACATATGCATAATCAAGTCCGGTCAAATTAAACATTTCATCATTCCGTTATTTTATTTCTTTTTGCGCAAGAGAACGAAAATCAATCCCACAACCAAAATTCCAAGAATCCCGTAATAGAACCAGTTTTCATTCACCCGTTTTAGTTTTTTTTTGCATCCGCGTCTTCGGTCTTTTCGACAACGCGTTCAACAATCGCCGAAGTTCTATCCGCGTGCGCACTGCGGAAGGCATTTGCGTCGGATTCCATCGCTTTTTTATTCTCTGCGGCGGTTGCCTTGGCCGCATCATCCATATCAACCTCTATCGCTTCGCGAATTGAATCGCCCATTGAATCGCCATAGCCCTGGAAACATTTTTCGCCAACAACCATTACCGGCACACCACCCGACTGATATTCGCACTTTTTAAGTGTCGCCATAAATTCATCACGATTCGCGGCACCGGTAACATTAACCGTTGTTACATTAAGATTTGGATATTCGTAAATCAAAGTTTGCGAAATAAATTCGCGCGCATGATGACAATGTGGACATGTCGGCGAATAGTAAATCGTTATGTCCGCCGCCAAAGCATTACCAACAAACACCGCACCTGCAAGTGCACCAAACAAAGTTGCTTTTTTCATTTTTTCTCCTTTATTACTTTGCACGATGATTATAGAAATATCCATGCGCCCAGTGCAAGTCATTTTTGACAAAAAACGAACTATTTTTTCCTATGGTTATATTTTCTTAAATTTGTAAAATATACAAAAAAAAGGAAAATAAGATGTTCAACCTTAATGAATACCCATTGCCATTTCGCGAAACTGACCTTGTGCCATACATGTCTGTGGAAACTGTGCGTTTGCATCATGACAAGCACCTTGGAACATACATTGCAAATTTGAATAAATTGATAGCCGATACAAAATACGCCGAAATGGATTTGCGTGAAATTATTTTGGCGTCCGCCAAAGACGCAACCGCAACAAAAATTTTCAATAACGCGGCACAGATTTTTAATCACGAATTCTTTTTCAATTGCCTTGGACGCGGAAATAATTTGATTCCGGATTTAATGTCGGACGAATTCGGCGGTGTCGCAGAATTCAAAGAAAAATTCAAAGCCGTCGCAAACGATGTCTTTGGTTCGGGCTGGGTTTGGGTTGTGCGTCGGCCGGATAAAAAGTTTGAAATTATTTCAACAAAGAATGCGGACACACCAATCGCGCATGGATTAAAACCAGTGCTAGTTTTGGATTTGTGGGAACATGCATATTATTTGGACTATCAAAATCGGCGCGCGGATTTTGTTGATTGCTTTCTTGAAAGTTTGATTGATTGGAAATTTGTTGTCGATAACCTGGGTGTCGAATAATTTTTATGCGGCCAATTTCATGAGTCTCACATCATCAAATTCTGCGTACCGATTGAATATAGATTGCGCGCGCGGGCAAAGCGATAAAATCTTTCGATGTTCCCGGCGCGCAGATTCCACAACGCACCGCACCAGGTTTTTGCATACATCGCTGTTTTCAAACGCACTGTCGATATAGGTCGATTCAATGATTAAACGATTTATGCCGACATAGACGATATCTATTTCGCCGATTATTTTGCCGTCGCACTTTGCGCAAAATCCATTTCCGTTTGAAAGTTTTTCATATTCAATTTCTGATGACATATTGCCCCCTGTACACCAAGAATATTAGCATACACAAGGCATAGTATAAATATGAATGTTTACCAAAAGACCGGTATGTTTTCTCTATTCGCAATTTGATTACATAAAGATAAATTATTTTTGCTTTGAATGTTTGGATTCATCAACATGAACTCGGTTCGTACACATTGACATTGCAATCTGGAAAGCATCCTGGCCTTTTTTGCATTTTATATCTGGTTTGTGACCATGTAATTCAAAATTATCATACTCAAGTATCCGGTAATTAGCACCGACAGCTACATAAAGTTTACTATGGGGCAAAAATCCATGCACCATATTACCATAAACCTCCATGCCACGCGAATTGTCGCCAATAACGGTAACCATAGGATGATGGAGCATACGCAACAAAAACATTTCTGTGGCGGAGCCAGTGTTCTCATCAGTAAGAATAAATATTGGTTTCATGTATGCGTTCTTTTTATCAATCTTAAAGCACACACCTTTTCGCCATAATTGTAGTTTTTCCGATTGTTTCAACTTTCGCCAATCGGCGTCTGGATTGCTGAATCCAAGAACTTTTTGCGCCTCTGGGGTAGTTCTAACAAAAGTTTTTTTCATGCTATCAACTTTTGCTCCGCATAAAAAATATGCAAACTGGTCCGAATAAAAACTATTACCGCCGCCATTGCCACGCAAATCAATGATCAGTGCGTTGGCTTTTGGTAAAATATTTTTTTGAAAAGCAATGATAACGTCACGAAATTCGTCCGTTTTGTGCATACCTGTAAAACCAATAACGGCTACGCCATTATTACGCATCTCTGCCTTTACCGTTTTTTTGCCTGCAATATTTGTGCCAACATCCTTATGTTCCCTTGTTTTTACTGTCATAAATGCCCGAACATTATTAAATCTAAGCGAAATGTGGTTGTCAGGAATGGGCTCTATCACGTTTCTAACAAAATCGAAAAATTTGGTGGCGGTCATATCGTGTGCAGATTTGTATGCCTTTGTCAAACGGGTCAAAACTTTACGTTTAACAATCTCATCATGCACAGGCCATCCAACATAAACCCGAATTAAATAACGAGCAAGCACAGAAATATCGTGACGGACATCATCCGTGGACAATTTTTTGTTTGGTTCGCGCTTTTCTGGTGCTGGTATTCCCATATCTTCCAATCCGGAATCCTGTAACAAAAAATTTTCCATTTCTTTAATTGTTGGTATTTTGACCATGGTAACCCCTCTGTTATGATTATAGGGTAATTATACCACAAAACATACCCGGTCAACAAACATATTGCCATATTGCACAAAAATAAAATTTGACTTTTGACCCAAATATGCTAGAATTCCCTTGGAACAAAAGGATAAAAACCGATGCGTATGTAATATTGTAATTCTTATCAAACAAACTGTGCATAGAAATATGCGCCCGTTAATTGCAATATTAAAAGGTTTTTATCATGTTAACAATTTCTTTATCAAACGTATCTTTTTCTTATGATTCATCAAATCCAATTTTGGATGGTGTGTCGGTTGTTTTTAACAATTCTGACCGCGTGGCCATTGTAGGGGACAATGGTTCTGGCAAAACCACACTGTTAAAATTACTGGCCGGCGAAATAGCCCCAGACAGCGGCAACGTAGCACACAGTGCGACCACATATATGATGAAGCAAATAAATGCAATGGATGCCAAAAGTGGCGGCGAACGGCAAAGTGCCGAACTGTGGCGTGCATTTAACAGCGGTGCGGCGATATTGTTGCTGGATGAGCCGACAAATAACCTGGACGCGGATGCCAAGCAACGATTTTTTAGCGAACTGATGGCATATCCGTTTGGCGTGGTGGTTGTATCGCATGACCGTGAACTGTTGCAGAAAATGGACCGGATTATCGAAGTCGCGAATGGCAAGTTGCGTGTCTATGGCGGCAATTATGATTTCTATGTCGCACAGAAACGTGCCGAGCAAGAAACCATCATGGCAAAATATGTGAATACCAAGAAAGAAATCGCGCGTCTTAATAACACGATTGATATCGCGCAAAACACACGCCAGCATCATGAAGCCAAACAAGCCAAGGAAATCGCAAGTTCACGCCGCAGTCGTATAGATGCCAATGCCTTGAAAGGTAAAAGCCAAGAAACTGAGGCAAAAAAGCGTGCAATAATCCAAAAGAAACTGGATACCCAGTTGGATTTGCAACAAGAATTATCATCGCAAATGATTGACGACAAAATCAAAATACCTGTGCCAAACAAGCCGTTTTACAGCAAGGAATTGGTGCAGATATCTGACCTGAAATTTGGATACGGCGACAGAATGATTTTCAATGGGTTTGATTTTTCGATGTACGGTGGCGACAGAATCCGCATTATCGGTCGCAATGGTTCCGGTAAAACAACCTTGTTAAAGTTGATTTGTGGGCAATTAAAGCCAAAGTCCGGGGCAGTCAAAGTATTTGGTAAAATTGCATACCTGAATCAAGATTTA
Organism: Alphaproteobacteria bacterium; assembly: GCA_017616785.1. GTDB lineage: Bacteria > Pseudomonadota > Alphaproteobacteria > Rs-D84 > Rs-D84 > Enterousia. The sequence continues at coordinate 2,362 of JAFZXK010000006.1, read as the reverse complement.
TCAGTGTTGGACAAGGATAAAACCATCATTGACAACATAATGGATATTGCGGGTGTACTGAAACACGATGCTCATGTAATTGCGGCGAACTTTGGATTTCGTGGCAACACATCCAACAAAAAGGTCGGCGTATTATCCGGGGGCGAATTGTTAAAAGCGACATTGGCGGCTGTTTTGGGAGGTGCAGACCAACCAGATTTATTGATTTTGGACGAACCAACAAACAACCTTGAAATCAAAAGCATCGTGATATTGGAAGATGCACTGAATCAATATCGTGGCGCAATATTGTTGGTGTCGCATGATGAAATCTTTGCCAAAAATATCAATGTAGACAAACAGATAACGATTAACTAGAAAACGTGGTATAATTGCCTTACCAAAAGACGGGTATGTTTTCCCCATTGCAATCAAAGACGCGAAAAATTCTTTTGAATTATTTTTCCGCTGCGCCGCAGTGCCGCCGATTCCGCGGGCGACATTTTCGGGTTTAATGTGGCCACGACACCGTTTGCGCCAACCACGCGCGGCAAAGACATCGCCAACACATTTGCGCCCGTGCCCGCAACAATTGATACAGTTAAAATCCTGTGTTCGTCATTTACTATACATTTCAATAAATCTGCAACGGCGGCACCAATGCCGTCCCATGTTGCACCACGTCCGCGAATAATTTCATACGCGGCATTGCGAACATGATTTTCAATCGCGCTGCGTGTCGTGGCGGAAAGTGGAACTTTCATTTGGCGACAAAAATCTTCGATTGAAAGTCCACCAATCGTAATCCCGGACCAATCGATAACACTGCTGTCGCCATGTTCGCCAAGGACATACGAATGAATCGATTGTGGCGACACGGCAAGCCCGCGCGCAAGTATCGTGCGCAAACGCGCGCTGTCCAACATTGTGCCGGTCCCAATCACGCGTGCCGGCGGTAAACTTGAAAGTTTCTGGGCCAACATAACCATAACATCCAAAGGATTCGTAACAATAATTAGTATCACGCGCTTTGGATCAACATTCGCCATAACGCGCGGAATAATATCACGAATAACATCGGCATTATTTTGCAATAAATCAGTGCGCGTCTGTCCGGGCTTTTGATTCGCGCCCGCGGCAATGATGACTATGTCCGAACCACGAATAGTGCGATAGTTATTTGCCGCGGAAATTTTCACATCAAACCCGAAACTTGCGGCGTGTCCCAAATCTTCGGCGGCGGCGCGCGCACGCACCCCATCGCGATCAAACAAAACAATTTCGTGAACAAGTCCAGTATTCTTTACCGCAGTCGCAACCGCCGAACCAACCGACCCAACACCAATAATCGCTACTTTCATTTTCCTCTCCCTTTGCACGCATTATAGCATATTTTAGTGGCAAGTGTAAGTAGTTAGTGGTTGACTCTACTCTTATCGCCATACCGCCGCAGGGCGGTATCTACCCGTTATTCACCGATACTGACAAGATACCGGCTTTCGCTGATATGATGTTGATTTATTGATTCTGTGCGGATTGATTTTGTGGAACATAAACATTAGCGGTATATGTAGTTTCTGACCAATTTTCTTCCACGGGTGTTGCAAGCGGGTACCAAATTGTTACTGGTGTTCCTGCGGCGTATTGGTCGGCAAGGAATTGTTCGAATTGTGTGACGTCGCCTTGATAAATGTCGTATCTCAGCCAAACTCTCGTATTGGCGCTGCTACAACCAATACCCATGTCGGGCACACGACTTGCACCCGTGCCAGTTGCAGAAACAAAATGAGTTGAAATTGGAATTGGCGTCCCAATTTTTCTATCAGTTATAACTGTTTGGAAACAACTGCTTGTATAATTCCAATTTTCCGTTCCATCAAGCACCTTTATACCGACATTCCGTGTGATTTTTCCGGTTGTTGCATCATACGAATCTGCATAGTCACCCACTTTCCGCAATATCATATTCCCCTGTTTATAAAACACCGGATAAATCGGGTTTTCTGGTGTTGGCGTTCCATTCTGTACACCGGTTCCAACCGCCGAAATATAGGATTTTTGTATTGTGTTGGTGGTTGTATTATCCACACTCCACAACCAACATTCACCAGTGGCGGCATAACCGGCACAGACAAACTCGTTATCCAATCCGTTTTTTAATGCCGTATTAAATGTCCCCGCATCTATTAAACTATCTGTTTGCGATGCATATGTGCCCGTGTCTTGATATATTCCTTTTTCGCCAACCGTGCCGGCAACACCGGTGTATGTTAATACAGTATTCGTATTCTTTGCCGGAATCTCATCTTGTTTTGTTGCTAACTTTGTATTCACACCACCAACCATCGGTAATGATGTATCACTGGTACTGTTTCCCAATGTT
>JAFZXK010000005.1 GCA_017616785.1 Alphaproteobacteria bacterium | reverse complement strand
GCAAGGTTGCAAAATCGCCCCCATTTATCAACCAAAAATCAAAAAACACATGCGCTGGTGGTATTTATTTAATCTATCTTGATGTGTGGTTTATATTTGCCACGTCTATGGTCTATTTTTTCTGGGTTGATATACAAATTAGGGATGATGTTTTTCCATTCGTTCAGGTGTAAAATCTCTTCTGCATAGACCAATTTATCTATTGCCGCTTGTTGTTCCTGATAATCTCGTTTTGAATAGTGGGTAAAACGCATATCGCCACTTTTCCAACCAATCAACTTTTTTGCCATTGTATCGTTTATTCCGCAATCTTCCATTTTATTACTAACGGTATCCCTGAAAGAATGGAACGCATATATTTTACGGTCTGCGGATGTGATTTTCAATTCTTGCCTGATAAATCGTAAAAATGGTGTCATAAATTTGTCTGCTGGGTCACCCGATAATTCGTTTTGGGTGCGATTAAATATGAAATCTGTATCTTTGGCATTGGTTTTCTGTTGTCGTTTCCGTATCATATCAACAAACCCAAAATCTAACAGTTGCTTTGCTATGGGAACAAATCTTTCTGTGGCGTCATTCTTCAAATGCTTTCGTGGGTGATTCTCGTAAAAAGCAATGCCATCTATGCCCGATTCTGTGGTTATATCTTTGAATTGCAAACTTACTGCCGCATTTGTCCTTGCCCCTGAGAATAAAGCGATTAAGCACGCTAAAAATTGTTCTGGGTTCTTTTTGAAAAAATCGTGCTTTGGGTCAAAAATCGCCGATAACTGCTCGTTGCTAAATGGTTGATATTCTTTTGACATACCTTTGCTTTCCTTTCTCAAAAACAATATAGGTTCAGTCAATTCCGCCAGTTTATATTGTGTTGGTTCTTTTCTATTTGCGGATGTGATTAGTGAACGCAAAATTCCAAGTTGTTTGTTTTTACGCTTGTTTGATATATCTGTTCCGTTCCTGTTTTTACGTCCTTTTACCCAACCACAAATCTGCTTAATCGTGTTCGGGTCGTTCATTTTAGAGTAGTCGTCATCCAGATTTAAATTCACACTGGCAATCATATTTTTTACATCATATTCTTGACTTTTTCTGGTTTCTGGCTTGATTTGCGATACATCAAACATATAGCGCATAATTTCGTCAATGGTGTGTTTGTTTTGTGGGGTTTGATATGTGGGTTCGATTTTTGGCTTTGGTGTTATGCGTTCCTTATATTCTTCCCACGATTTATCACGCAACTTTGAATTTTTTGCCATTTCCATTATATCGTTGTATTCTTGTTCTTCTTCTGGGTTCAACTGTTTCCGGATTGACATAAGGTATTTGGCATTTATAACATCCTGTGCCGCATCACGTTTTGCCATTAGTCGTTCACGCACACTATCTGGATAACCTGTGTCGGCAATTTCAAATTCATACGACTTATTGACAATAGCATCCATCAACTTGCCGCCATCTGCCTTTTTTGCCATCCAAGCATCAAAAGCGGTGTAAATAATGCTTGATGTGTCGCCGTTTTCTAACTCTTTTTGCTCTTCTTCTGTTATCGTTTCTTTGCCACCTGTATAAAACTTAATAAACTCTGCTTGCTCTTTTGGGGTTAGGGTGTTGAATGTATTTATAAGACGTTTCATATGGTTCAACCTTTCTATTGCTGTATAAAGATTCGTAGTGTGTAAAGACCGCCGAATAGATTTATACTTGTTTTTCGCTATTTTCACATCCATTCTAAAATAAAAAACGCCTGAACGCAACAATAGCCCCTGAGTCAAATTTCTTACCATTTTTCGTATCATTTTGTATCACCTTTCACTGTGCGCAGTTGGTGATATGGACAACTATTTGATTTTATTGGGTTTCTATATTGCGGTTTTTATAAAAGTTTTCAAAAATCGCCAACAAAAAAAGCCCAGAAATTGGGCTCAAATTAGTGGCGGAGCGTACAGGACTCGAACCTGTGGACCGCTGTAACACGGTCACGGATTAGCAATCCGCTGCATTACCACTCTGCCAACGCTCCGCAGTGTGTGCCACGATTATAACAGACCAAAAAACAAAAAATCAAGGTAAATTTACCGTTACAAAAAATATTTTTCCTGGACCGATTCCGGAACATGTTTCATGGCGATTTCAACCTTGCGCCGAATATGTTCAATATAATCCAACGCTTCGTTCAGGTTCGTTATTGCCAATTCAATTTCACCTTTTGGGGCCACGGTCTTGGCAATTGCAACAACATCTTCGATTTCTTGCAGTGTTTCAAGAATGCTCATTTGTTCGGTCGTAAAGGTTCCGAAACCATTGGTGTATTTCATCATGGCATCTCCTTTGCCAAAGATTTTACCAATAACCCTTTATAAATGCAATGCGTAAATTCCATTTTCATAGATGTTTAATTCGACATCCCGTCGTCGGGCTAATCCCACGCTTACCCGGCCACCTATGCGATTCCATGCCCGCCATGCGGCGGCAAGTGTCGGGTATGTGCCACTTTTGAAATTTGGGTTGTTTATATATTTCGCAACTGTCGAATTTGCAAAATTACGCGCACCTATGTTAAAGCACAGCATAACCAACGCATCAAACTGATTTTGTCGCAATTTCACCGTTACCGTGGTGGTTACCGCGCATTCCGCAATCGACAAATCGGCGCGCAATAGTTCGGTTGCGATGTCTTCATCAATGCCGCCGCGAAAATCTTCGCCTGATTTAATCAGGTGTCCATATCCAATCGTTGCGCCGGCGGGCAAGGGCGCACTTTCCGTGACGGGCAATCCGTTTTTATCATCATATATAACATGCCGACCATGTCGCATAACCGAACCTTCGCACAGTTTCAATGTGCGAATACCATTATCGCTTAGTTTCATATAAAATCCTTTTGGTAAAAAAATAACGCCGCATACCGGCGTATCAAAAATCTTTAATTTATTATAACACAAATCACAATAAAAAGCAATATTAAAACAAAACGCGCAAAAAACAAGAAACGAATTCTATTTATAATAGAATCGCTTGAATAAAATCTTATTTATGTTACAATCGATTTGCAATAAAAAACAAAAGGAGAAAAAATGACTAACGATCAATTATGGGAAGCAATCATAAACCTTGCCAAGTGGCTGAACTTATCATGTTCGGGTCTTGCCAAACTTGCAGGATTAGATGCGACAACATTTAACAAAAGCAAACGCGTCAATCGTTTCGGCGAAAAGCGTTGGCCAACCACATGCAGTTTGGCAAAGGTCCTTAATGCGACCGGGTTCGGCCTTGCAGAATTCGCCGAAAAATTTATGCCGAAACCAAAGCGGTAATATCATACCTTTTTAAATATCAACGATGTATTTATGCCACCAAATGCAAAGTTATTGTTCATAACATATTCGGCGTTAAATTCGCGTCCGGTTCCCATAATGTAATCTAATTTACCACAGGTTGCATCAGGCGCGCGCAGGTTTAATGTCGGTGCGAACCATCCGTCCCGCATCATCTGAATTGACCATATGGATTCCAATGCGCCACATGCGCCCAATGTATGCCCGACGTAACTTTTCGTGCTGCTTGCCGGAATGGTTGCGCCAAACACAGATTCCGTGGCCAAAGATTCGGCAATATCACCATGTGTTGTTCCGGTTCCGTGCATATTTATATACCCAACATCATCGGGTGACAAATCTGAACTTTGCAGTGCAAGTTTCATACATTGCGCCATTGTATCTTTGTTCGGCTGTGTTGCATGCATGCCGTCGGTATTTGAACCAAAACCAACAATTTCGGCATAGATTTTTGCGCCGCGATTCTTGGCGTGTTCATATTCTTCCAATATCAATGTCCCCGCGCCCGAACCAATTACCAACCCATCGCGCGCAACATCAAACGGTGCAGGCGACAGTTCAGGGGTGTCGTTTTTTGTGCTGGTCGCGTACAGTGTATCAAATACCGCAACCTGGGTTATATCAAATTCTTCGGCGCCGCCGGCAATCATTACATCTTGGATTCCTTGCTTTATGGCCTCGTACGCGTATCCAATTGCCAAACTGCCCGAAGTGCACGCGGTCCCACTTGGGATAATTCGCCCAACGGTTTTGAAATAAAGTGATATGTTTACGGCCGTTGTTTGCGGCATAAGTTTAAGGTATGAAAAGGATGTTATTGCGCCAACCTCTTTGGTTCGATGCACGGCAAAGAAATCTGCGACACCTTCGGCCGAACCGAACGAAGAACCGTATGCCACGCCGGTCCGCCCAGATGTTAATATCGCCGACCCAATTAGTCCCGCATCCGAAACGGCATTTTCCGCACTGTAAACCGCCATGACCGACACCGTTCCCATTGTGCGTAAAACCTTGCGCGTATAGTGTTCGGGTAATGTGAAATCCATCGCCGGCGCCGCAAGGTGAGTATTCAAACCGCGAATTTCCAACAATTCCGGCATGACTTTAACGGTGTTCTTACAGGTATGCAAACGATTACGGGCGGTTTCCAAATCGGTCCCAAGTGAACTTATCAATCCCATGCCGGTTACAACAACGCGCTTCATCTATACCATTCCCCCATTTACAGAAATAACCTGACGTGTGATGTATGATGCGTCATCCGATAACAGGTATGCGACCAAACTTGCAACTTCACTTGGTTTACCGAAACGATGCATTGGTATCGCATCACGAACCAGTTCCACCGGCAAATCGGCCGTCATATCTGTTTCAATCACACCGGGCGCAATTGCATTGACGGTGATATTTCGCCGTGCAAGTTCCGGCGCCAAAGATTTAACCAAACCAATTATTCCGGCTTTGGATGCGGCATAATTTGCCTGGCCCCGATTACCGATAATTCCAGAAATCGAAGATATTGCAACAATTCGTCCAGGGCTTCGTGCGGATATCATCGGCATAACGCACGGTTGCAGTGTATTATAAACCCCGTCAAGGTTTGTATGAATAACCCGATCCCACATGTCCCCGTCCATTGCGGGAAAAGGTGCGTCCGCATTTATACCGGCATTACAAATGACACCATAATAAACGCCATTTTCATTTATATCGTTTGTAATCGCGTCAAAAGTTTCCGTGCGATTTGATATATCAAAGGAAATAATTTTTCCCTTGCCACCCGCCGCGATAACATCCCCCAGGGTTTGTTTCGCCGCATCCGCATTTTTGTTATAATGTAAAACCAAATCGTACCCCCGCGGTGCAAGGTATAATGCAATTGCACGCCCGATACCACGACTTGCACCCGTAACAAGAACCCGTTTATTCATTTTGTGCATCCATAAATTGTTTAATGTCGTCCGGACGAAATACGTTTATCGCGCCCGTTGCAACAAGTTCGTTATCTGAATTGTATATTTGGCAATCAAAGTTTGCAATGTTTTTATCATAAAAAACCGACTTTACATGCACGAAATAACTTTGGCCCGTAAGATATGTCGGTATATTTACGCTAAGTTTTCGTGAACCCAACACAAAACCCACCGCGGGCACAGATAATGGGTCGCAGCGCCGGTCTGCGGCACCAATGAAACAGCCGACCGCTTGGGCCATGTATTCAAGTGATATCCATGACGGTATTCCGTCGATTCTTTCATCATAAATTAAATCGTTTTTTGTAACATCAACCCGCGCAACCAATGTCTTTGCATCAAAGTCCACCGATTCCACCGCGGTAATCAACTGCATCGGTGGCCGATGTGGCAATAAATCAGATATATTATAGTTTTCCATGCTATTTACCTATTATTACTGTTGAATTGCTGCCCCCAAAGGCAAAAGCGTTACATAAAATGTTTTTTACATTGGTCACCTCGGTCCCTTTTGCAAGGTGTATCGGTGCACAGTCATCCGCGAACATACCGTCATAGACATGCGGAATAATAAAATCATTATTCAACATCAACCACGAAAGTGCAACCGAACATGCGCCCGCCGCGCCAAGGCAATGGCCGGTCAATGGCTTGGTCGATGCGCAAATTACTTGGTCACCAAAGATTTCATATATCGCCTTGGATTCCATCGCGTCGTTGGCAATTGTGCCCGTCCCATGCATGTTTATGTAACCGATGTCCGATGCGGATAAATTTGCATCGCGGATGGCCGCGCGCATTGATTCCACGGCGCCCGCGCCACTTGGGTCGGGCGCGGTTGGATGATATGCATCGGATGTTTCGCCAAAACCACGGACATAAATATCATTATCACCGCGTTGCATAATAAATAATGCCGCACATTCGCCAAGGTTGATTCCATCACGATTTTTCGACATTGGGTTGGTCATTTTATGCGATAATGCTTCAAGTGAATCAAAACCATTTAACGCAAAATCGCACCTTGCATCGACACCACCACATAAAACCGCATCGCAAATACCGTTTCTGATTAAATCGCGTGCGGAATCAAGTGCCTTGACACTTGATGAACATGCCGTAGATATTGTGAATGCAGGTCCATGAAATCCAACGGTGTCGCGCAACATTTCGGCAGGTGATCCAAGTTCAAGCATGGATACAGAAAACTCATCAGGCATAATTCCGGTGGATAATTTATGGTCGATATGCTTTTGCGCTTCGTGAACAGCGGTGTTACTTGCACCCAAAACAATGCCAAGCCGCGCGGCGCCATATTTTGTTTTTATATCTTTTATGGCAGGCATGATTTGATTTAATGCGCCAAGCAATAAATCATAAAATCGCATATTGTGTTTTGTTTCAATTGCAACGCCACCGAACGGCACAGCATCGCCATCCACATCTATACCTGTGTTACCATTTTTTGCGTTGTGTATTATGGTCGCGATATCTGTCCCAAGCGCACAAACAAAACCAAGATGTGTTAGCACAAAATTCATATTCAAAACCCACTTGCAAACGGCATTAAATCCTATTATACTTGCGCTAAGTATTGTATAAACAATCTTTTTTTGCAAGTATGAATAACACAATTTGTATAAACGGATTTTACATATGGCGCGAATCTGACAATGAAAAATTGCCGGATGTTTCTTTTATTCCGCCAATGGTGCGGCGTCGCATGACCGATTTACAGAAAATCGCCCTTGGGGTGGCAAACCGTGTTGCACCAAAAGATGCAAATTACCAAATTATATTTGCATCAAGATATGGCGAATGGCAACAAACAATAAAACTTATAACCCAATTCCATACGGATTCTGAAATGTCGCCTGCGGGGTTTAGCAATTCTGTGCATAACGCGGCGGCGGGTGCGTTTTCCATACTTACAAAAAACAAGAATTCATATACTTCAATTGCGGCGGGTGCGCGAACATTGGAATCTGGGATACTTGCGGCATTAATGGCACGGGGGCCGGTACTGTTCATTTATGCCGAAGAAAAATCCCCCGAAATGTATGAACCGTTTCTTGAATCGCGGGTTTCCGCACATGGGATGGCGGTTATGTTGTCTGGGTCGGGAAAACGCGGGGTTACATTGGAATACGACGAATATGAACGAGGTGCGCTAACTTTTGATGCGGTGGCGAATTTCTTAGAAAATGGTGGTGAAATATCGGCATCTTGTTGGAAAATGGTGGACAAATGATACGCATAATGCGCAGTTTTTTGTGTTTGCTCTGTTTCGCGATATTCGGTGGCGGGGCGCTTTGCCTTGGCGGAATTATTTTCCCGGTTATGCTTTTGTTGTATCGCAAACCCGAACCAAGAAGAAAAATTTTGTCGCAATCAATTCATGGGTCTTGGAAGTTTTTTGTTTGGTTGATGTGTTGGATGCGACTTATATCTGTAAAATGCAACGAAATCAAGGAACTTAGAAAAATAAGTGGTCATATAATTGTGGCAAATCATCCGTCTTTGATAGATGTTGTTATTTTGATATCTTTAATTCCTAAATGCGTATGTGTTGTCAAAAAAAGTTTATTTCACAATTTGTTTATAAGGGGTGTTATTCGTAACATTTACTTGCCAAATGATATCAGTGCCGAAGAATTTATTGCAAGGGGGTCGGCTTTTTTGGATGCCGGATATAACATTGTTGTTTTTCCCGAAGGAACACGTACGGTCGATAATCGCAAGGTACATTTGCACCGCGGCTTTGCATATTTGCATATAAAAACCAAGAAACCGATTTTGCCGATACACATCGAAAATTGCCCGCGAATATTGGGAAAAAGACAGAAATGGTACGATGTTGGTGATAAAACATCGGTTTATACATTAAAGTTGAAAAATGCGATTACTTATAAAACGACGGAAAATCGGTCGATGCGGGACGAGGCAATCTCGGTAACGCGCATTGCATCAAATGCTATGTTTGCACCATAAGCGCTTGACATTAAACATAAAGTTTTTTATTCTTGGCGTGTCATTTGAAAGATTAGGAATGTAATACTATGAAAAAGCAAGAACTTGAATTAGAAATCAAAGAAATAATCGTATCATCACTGGACCTTGAAGACGTTACCGCCGCGGATATCGTAACGGATGAACCGCTGTTTGGTGATGGTTTGGGGCTTGATTCCATTGACGCATTGGAATTGGGAATGGCGTTAAAAAAGCGTTACGGTGTCACGTTCAAGGCGGACAAGCAAGAAAACAAGGAACATTTTAAGTCGGTGGCGACATTGGCGAAATATATCGCCGCATCAACAGGTATGAATTTGGAGTAGGTAACCATGTACACAAAAGATGAAATTTTTAAGCACATTTCGGAAATTTTGATCAAAGATTTTGATTGCAAGCCGGAAATTGTAACATTGAACGCCAAATTGGTCGAAGATTTAGATTTGGACAGCATAGATGCGGTCGATTTAATCGTGCGTTTGCAAAAAATTATCAATGTAAGGGTAAAACCCGAAGATTTCAAACAAATCTCCACTTTACAGGATGTCGTTGATGCAATTGAAAAAATTGTCAATTCGGCCGATTAAGATACTTTCGTTTTTGGTTGCAATTGCGTATCCAATCGCCGTCTTTTTTGCGTTGCGACATGGTTTTTCTGTGCGAATGTTTGGGTTGGTTTTGGTTTGTTTTGTGTTGATTGCTTTGACACGACACAAAAATATATGGATGGGATTGTGCGGGATTATTTTGGCGTGCCTTGCCATGATTTCTGATTGCGAAATATTCCTTAAACTTTATCCGGTATTGATGAATGCGTTGGTTTGTGCGGCGTTTACTGTTTCGCTTTGGAATGTGCCGTTGATTCAACGGTTCGGTGAAAAAATGAAGTATAAAATGGACGGTGCGGCAAAGTTATACGCCCGCCGCGCAACAATTGCATGGGCGATATTTATGGCAATAAATACAGGCATTTCGTTTGTAACTGTTTTTATGTCTGATTGGATATGGACACTTTATAATGGGCTGATTTCATATTGTTTGATTGGAATAATGATAGTCGGTGAATACATTGTGCGCCGGGGGGGTATAAATGCAAATAAATAATCCCTTTGCAAACACCGATACATTATTTTGTAATGGCACAAAAACCATAAGTTATGGCCAATTCGTAACGGATGTCGGCCGTTTTGCAAATTATTTTGGCGAAATCAGTAATGATACGGTTGCGCTTTATATTCAAAACAATTTCTATTTGTTTTGCGTTTGTTTCTTTGGACTACTCTGTGCGCACAAAAATGTTGCACTGCCGGGGTTGCTAACACCACAGAATGCGCATATTTACGGGAATTTAACAAATGTTGTCGTAACTGATTCTTTGGATGAATATCCTGGGTTTACCAAAGTGTTACCAAATACCACATGCGAACCGATTAAATGGAATATGTCGGACATATCGGCGGGAACAGTGTATTTCTTTACTTCCGGTTCAACGGGAACGCCAAAGCAAATAAAGAAAACGATGGCAATGTTATTGTGTGAGGTTCAATATCACACACATATGCACGCAAATCAAATTGCAATGTTGCCTGTGGTCGTTGCATCTATTATGCCGCACCACATGTATGGTATTCTTTGGCGGGTTTTGTTCCCAATTGTTGGTGGCATGCCCGTTGATATGGACATGATTTTTACGCCTGAAGAATTGATTGTAAAACAAGAATCATACAAACAAATATTATTTATAACCACACCATCTTTCCTTGATGAAATAACAAAATACGGCGGGCAATATGAATTTCCAAATAATTGTCTTGGGATATTCACATCGGGCAGTTTATTGCACGCAAAAACATCCGCATCTGTGCACGCCATGTTCGGCGTTTCACCTTTTGAAGTGTTTGGCAGTACCGAAACCGGTGGCGTCGCATATCGACAACAAGGAAACGGAGAAATCTGGACTTTGTTTGATGATGTTAATGTTTCGATTGAAAATGGTTGTTTGTCGATAAGTTCGCCGTATTGCTTTCAATCCCCATATTTAATGTCTGATGCGGTTGAAATGATTGACGATGCGCATTTCAAATTGCTTGGTCGTGCCGATAGGGTTGTTAAAATCGCCGAAGAAAGAATTTCCCTTGCGGATATGGAAACGCATCTTGGTAATAATGAATTTATTTCGCGCGCATATTGTACCAAAATGCGCAAGGGCGTGCGTGATATCATTGGAACTGTAATTGAATTGACCGATAAAGGCGTACAAAGAATAATAACCGTTGGCCGGCGCGTCTTCATAAATGAAATAAAAAATTATTTGTCGGGCTTTGTGCCAAATGTTGCATTGCCACGCTGTGTGCGGATTGTTCACAAAATTCCAACCAATGCCCAAGGAAAATTTGTGCAAAGTGATATATTGGCAATCTTAAATTCATCGGTTGTTGAACCGATTATGCAAAATGTTATAAAAACAGATTCGCAAATGGCCGCGGATTTAACTTTCCTTGGGGACAGTGCATATTTTAACGGGCATTTCCCGGAATTCCCAATATTGCCGGGCGTAATTCAAATGCATTTTGTGTTTTACTTTATTCGTCTGTTTTTCCATATTAATGTGTCTGCGTTTGATGTTGTAAAGTTAAAATATTCTTCTGTGATTTTGCCTGATACCTTAACTCATCTGGAATTGACGCGAATAAACGAAAATGAATATGGTTTTTGTTATTCGCAAAAAGAAAAAATTTGTTCGACTGGGAAAATAGTTATTCATGGGGGCCGCGATGTTTAGACCCGTAATAATTATTCCTTGTTATAATCATTCGGATGCGTTTGAATTATTTTCTCCGCGGATTGCGGAAAGTGGCATCCCGACAATTGTAATTGATGATGGCAGTGAACCAGATCAATCGGCGCATTTGGAACGAATATGCAAAACGCATGGCTTCAAATATATTTATAAAACGCCAAATGGTGGCAAGGGCAGTGCGATGAAGGCGGGATTCAATGCCGCCAAAGATATGGGTTTTACACATGGTTTGCAAATAGATGCGGACGGACAACACGATGTTGCCGATGTTAAAAAGTTTTTGGATATCGCGAAAGAAAATCCATTGTATTTAATCATTGGTAACCCGATATATGACAACAGTGCCCCCCGCGCGCGACGCATCGGACGCAAAGTAACGGACTTTTGGGTGGCGTTTGAAACATTAAATATAAATATGCCGGACGCAATGTGTGGTATGCGGGTTTATCCATTGTTGGATACATGTGCCGAAATGAAACATCTGCATTTTCATCGCATGGGGTTTGATATTGAAATTTTGGTAAAACTTTATTGGCGGGGCCTAAAAATTATACCTGTGCCAACGCGTGTAATATATCCACCAAATGGTCGGTCAAATTTCAGAATGTTGCGGGATAATTTATACATATCCTTGCTACATACATATTTATGTGTAATAATGCCGTTTGGAATATGCAAAAGGATTTTTCGACATGCAAAAAGAGATTGAAATAATTGTTCCTTTTTATGACTTGGACCCTATGCGGGTTGTGTGGCATGGAAATTATCTAAAGTACATGGAAGGTGCGCGTTGTGCGTTACTTGATGAATATTCATTGAATTACGATGATATGGCCAAACTTGGTTACGCATTTCCGGTTGTTACAATGCAGGCCAAATATATCAAACCGGCCATATTCGGTCAAAAAATAATCGTAAAGATTACACACATATCAAATGAAAACTTTTTGATTTTCAAATATGAAATTTCGGACGCGAATACACATGATAAAATATTTACGGCGGAAACAAAACAGATGGTGGTCAATATTGAAACGCACGAAAGTTGTTTTCAATTGCCTGAACCTTTCTTGAAAATATTTGGGGGTGTGTCATGAAATATATTGCATTGTTTTTATGTTTTTTTTCTTGTGGTGCTTATGCCGCGGGTATGCAACGGTTTGAAGTGTTTACGGAAAACCTTGGTAATGTGTCCGCATCGTTTGAACAAATCAAAATGATACCGGAATCAACCAAGAAATTTACCGCAACCGGCGTGGTAAAATTTGAAAAAGGAAATGGTTTTATATGGAAACAAAATACCCCAACAAAACAAGTTTTCATATCAACAAAAACAAATTATTGCATTGATGGTGAAGCCAAAGATTTGGATTCTTTGCCATATTTTTACTATATTCGGGCAATGATAGATAATGCGTTGTCTGGGGATACATCGGATTTGGAAACTGTTTTTAATCTTGATTATTCCGAATACGATAAAACCGGATGGCAATTGACGGCAAAACCGCGGTACGATTCTGTTTCGGAATTTTTACAAGATTTTATAATGTATGGAACCACAACAAATTTAACAAAAATTATCATAACATACCAAAATGGAACGGTTGTTATCATAAAATTAAATCGTATGAATACGGATATCAAAGATGAAATTGCGTGTTAAACGTATAATTTTTATGGCTTTGATTTGCCTTGGGGTATTGGGCGTTGCGTTGTTTCGGTGGCCAATGCGTTTCCAAACAGACCTAAATTCATTGATAAATCTTGATTCTAAAACGGGGTGGCCAATCCAAGATATTACAAATAAATTTTCATCGGTCATAAACATTGTTGTTCAATCCGAGGACAAGTTTTCCGGCGAAAAGGTGGCCCATAAAATTCGTAACATTGTGAATTCTGATGAATTCCCGGAAATGGAAATAATGACGCAAAACTTGTCCGTGCATTCGATTATTTCGACGCTTGGTAAATATAGAAATGTTATGCTCTGTGCCGCTGACCGCCGGTTGTTACAAGAACACAAATTTGATACGATAACGAATAATGCGCGCACGCGCGTTGAAAGCGCCATGATGTCAAATATATTGCCGTTATCCCAGGATCCATTTTTGCTTTTTACAAATTATGTTTCGGAAATTGGCAAAAATAACAACAATTGGATGCCGAAAGACGGAATTTTATGGCAATACAAAGCACCATATAATTTCTATATGTTGCCTATAACAATCGAAAAAATGGATGGGGCAAAACTTGCGGAAAGTGTCGAACAATTTAAAACAAAAGTTAAAAATCTTGAAAACGATAGTGTAAAAATATATATGGGTGGCGCGCCTGCGCATACCGCCGAAATGTATAACCATACCAAGATTGAACTTGGTATAATATCGATTTTGGCATTGGTTGCGGTAATTGTGTTAAATTATTTTCTGTTCCGCCACATAAGAACTATATTCCCAGTAATAAAGAGTTTGGTTGTTGGGTATTTGGCCGGAACAATCGCGTTATTTTTATGTTTTGGTGAACCGCATATCTTGGTTTTTGTTTTTGGTACATCGCTTATCGGCCTGGGCATAGATTATGCATTTCATTTTATGTGTATTGAAAAAGACGCCGATATCACTGCGACGAACAAAAATATTCTGCACTCTTTGCTAACAACACTTATTTGTTTTGTGCCATTGTTGTTCGCAAATGTTTCGTTGCTGCGACAGATATCGGTGTTCACAATCGTTGGACTCGTCGCTATTTATGCATTTATAAAGTTATTTATAGAATATCGAACAAATATAGTTTTGAAAAAATCGGTGATCGTGCGCCCGGTAAACAAAAAATATCGGCCATATTTTATAATTGGTATTGCGGCGGTTTCCATAATCGCATGTTTGTTTGCGCGAATTGAAAACAATATGTCGGCAATGTATCGGCCGGCGCGCGATTTGGCGGTTTCGGAAAAACTAATCGGCGAATTAAACGCGTCCGACAAAACCGCATTTTTAATAGTGCGCGGCGATGATATTCAAGATGTCCTTGAAACAGAAGAAGAAATAAGGGATTCCAGAATACAGTTTTTCGGTGTGTCGTCTGTTATCCCGTCATTAAAGCGTCAAATCGAAAATGCCGACCTGGTAAAATCATTGTACGCGGCCAAAGTAAAAGATATCCGTCGCGCCTTGGCGCTGAAAAACACACCAAGGTTTATCGATACGCCCGAACTTACCATATACAATGATGATATCGGCGATTTAACCAATCAGATTCATCAATTTGTCTTTCTATCAAATGGCAAAACATATTCGGTTAGCACTGTTCCACTTGATACAAAAATTGATAATAAAAATGCGCGTATTATTGGCGTGGCACAGCAAATACAAACCCAAATGGAATCATACACACACGAAACATATAAATTATTGGTTATCTGTGGCATAATGTTGTTGGGCGTTTTGTTCATATTGTATCGCCGCCGCGCATTTAGATATTTGGCACCGCCATTACTTGGCGGGCTGGTATCATTGGGGCTTTTATCGATTTTTGGAATGTCTATAACATTTTTCCATTTGCTGGGCCTTTTCATAGTTATTGGTTTGGGACTTGATTACGCCATATTTCACATAAATTACAAAACAAACGCCGAACTGCGACCGGTATTTTATTCTTTTTTAACAAGTTTTATCGGCTTCGGATTGCTTGCGTTTACAAGTTTCTTTCTTGTCGCAGCCCTTGGAACGATTCTGGCCATTGGCATCGCGGTATCCTATTTCGTGTCGCTATATTTTTTCAGGGATTAAATTTTGATTTTCCCATACCGTTTTCAAATCATTTGATACTATGCAAATCATATATTTACCAAGTTGATAAAAATATTTTCGTAAATTGGTGGCCGGATGCGCCTTATATTCGGCTTCGGATAATGTGAAAAGACGATAAAATTCATCTGCATTTTTGGCTGTATCGAAATGCATAAATTCGGCCAAAGAATCAAAATCACGATTTTTGGAAGTGTCTTCTATATCCACACCAATTGGGGCGTCGGACGCAACAAGGATAACAAATTTGTCTTTGTGCGCAATGGATATATGTTTGAATTTGTCGCGGATATCCGCCATAATCGCATGTGAAACCAAAAATTGCTTTGCACGAATTTCACGATGAAAAGATTGATAACGTGCAAAACCCGCGGGCGATAATTTACTAATCAAATCGTCTTGGTTGCATATTGTATCTAAATCTGCTATATAGATATGCATGCACGAACTATAACACAAAAATAGCCAAAGGCAAGGACAGTGGCAAATTGGTATCAAATTCATGAACGGGGTGCGGGGTCCATTCGTATGGAATTACTGTGGTGGGTGTATCGTATATTCGGAATACGCGTATTAAAGTGTATTGTGTCCATAATCACGTTGTTTATTACGATTGGTGCGCGGGGTGCCCGGACGGTATCAAAAAACTATAAAAAGATACTAAATGCGTATGAGTATGCGCATGGACACAATTTATCAAAATTTTCATCCGTGTCACACATTAACGCATTTGCGGATTCTGTGATTGATAAAATGTCAACAATATGCGATAACAAAACACCAATAAAATTCGCGATAAATCAAGATGATGATTGGAAAAGTTTAGAAACATTATTATTGGTGGGGCAGGGTGCTTTTTTTATATGTTCGCACCTTGGAAACATAGAGGCTCTTTGTGCAATTCCAAATGCAGCGGACAAATGTATGCATGCATTTATGAATACCGGCCAAAATCCTGTGTTTCGTAGATTTATTGCCAGGCATTCAAACTATAAAAATACCATTATTCATCCAACCGATAACATAGATATTTCTACTGCGTCCGATATGTATGATGCATTGTGTCGTGGCGAATTGATTATGATGGCGGGTGATAGAAAATCGCCAAGTGCCCCGGACAAAGTAATAAAAGTAAAATTACTTGGACGCGAATGTTTCTTGCCAATGGGTGTTTTTCGTTTCGCACGCGCCTGTGGGCATCCGGTGTTTGCAATTGCCAATATGAAGATTTACGCCCGAAAATATTGTGTGTTTGTTCGCAAAATAAGCACGATAACACCGGAACAAATGGCGCAGGAATACGCAGATTTCTTAGAAAATCTTATATTAAAATATCCAAAACAATGGTTTAACTTTTTTGATTTTTGGAATTGATATTGTTAGGGTTTTATATCGCATCTGGGGTGTTAAATGAGAAGATTATTATTGCTTATTACAGTTGTCGCTAGTTTAGTTCGACCATCATACGCGAACAGCGGTTGTTGCAGTTGGCATGGTGGCGTCGCACGTTGTTCAAATGATGGAAGAATAGTTTGTCGCGATGGCACAGTATCGCCGTCTTGCGCGTGCCCGGCAAAATCGAACAAAAAACTATAAAAAACTCTATTGTAAAATATTTGAATTTATAAATGCACGATTTCAATATCTGGAATTTGGCTTGCGATGTATTCAGCTGCTAATCGCCTGTGACACATATCTGCTGTCTTTTCTGTGCAAAGCAAACATATTCGGTTCAATTTTTCAACGGCGCACTTTTGTAGCGGATTGCGCACGTTTAACAATTCGCGATATTTTTGCTCAAATTCACTCCACGCAAGTTTTTTATCTTTATAATTGGCCAGAAAATCACAGCTTGGCGAAAAATCCGGATGATATTCATAGCGATTACCAAGCACCGCCGCCAAATTATCGCCATTATAATACGGGACATAAGTGCTTTGCCGCCAAAGACGAATATCCCATACACAACTTATACGCCCCGCATTCAAAACCTCCAGAAAAACTTCTGGCTTTTTTCCACTAAAACCAATCGTAAATATCTTTGTCATAAAGTTAGTATTTAATTTTATCCAGTATCAAATAAAAATCAGGAATATTTTTTGGTTTCATACCATTTAATAAATCAACGGAGGCTATAGAGCCGAATGGCACATAAAAATCGTCATCAAATTTATAATATTCACGAATTGCCCCATTGATTTTATTTTCCAATTCGGACATCTGCATATGAATCATCATATCCCAAACTTTTTCTTGAATTTCATCGTATTTATAATTACTAAATCTGTAATTATCCCAAAAATAAGACAAAATTTGTTTGGCTTGTTCTCTGGTTAATTCTTTTATGCTCACAGGAAAAAAATAGTCCGGATGTGCTGCACGATAAATATCAAGTTTTTCTTGATTTACACCATACGCATTTATATGTGCAGTATCATGGTTGCTTTGCGTGTTTTCGTATTCAACTATTCTGTTAACAAAATCACTACGTCTATCAGCAATAGCAACCATTGGGACTAACAATAATAATACAAATACTAACTTTTTCATACGCCTATTATTGCAGGATATACACCAAAAAATCAATATCTATTTGTACGACTTGTCCAACCATCACCGTATTTATCCCATCCAGATAACCCTTGTAGGTATTCAATTCTGTTTTCTTTTAAATCTTGCATAAAATCATCAACTTTATCATTGGGTATATTGTTCAAAGCATCAATTGTTTTGTCGCCAATTTTGCTATCTATTTTTAAATTTGCATCCATTGAATCGTTTAATGTTTCTTGAATAGTTTTCCCAACGTTATTGAAATTACTCATAACCCCCATATCAAATATAGCAGCCGCGATACGTTCGTTTTCTATTTCTCCAATTCGGCGTTCGTCGTAATAATCTTCGCCATAAATTTGTTGTGCTTGTTCTCCAGTTAAATCTTTTACATTATCTGGGAAATTAAACTCTGGATGATCTGTATTATATTTATCAAGCGTTGGTTGTGTTATACCAGAATTTGTTGGTTGGTCTATTATGTTTGGGTTATCAACATAGCCGCCTTCTTCTGCCATGGTTTTATGAATGATGTCTTGCTTTCTGTTATCAATAACAGGTTTGTCGTTATCGTCTAATTCTGTTTCTTCTATCCAACACCGGCAATTGTCATGATGCGGATTTTTCGGAATTTCATCTCTGTCTTCATAAATGGTATCAGAAAAACTTGCGCAATCTTCACAAGTTCTGTCATCTATTACGGCATGCCAAATCCATGCTTTTCTTACTGTGACGTTGCGTCCTGTTGCATCAATTGTGCTGTTTCCATATTTGTTTTCAAAATAACTTTGGACTTGTTTCGCAACAGTTGCATGATTCGGATTGGTAGAATTTGTATAAGCATCACTTTGCATCAAGTTTAATATATTTGTTGGTATTTTGTTCATGATTTATCCTTTTGTTAAATAAAAAAAGCCCGCACGAAGCGAGCAATAAAAACAGCGCAATAATGCGCCTCTGATTGCTGAATATTATATCATAAAATGGCCTAAAAATCAATATGTTTCTATGCATTCATAGATAAAATGTCTTGATAAAATTGGTATAAATGGCTAAACTGAACTTAGCTCAATAATGGATTTGGTATGATAAAATCATTTAATTGTCGTGAAACAGAAAAAATATTCCATGGAATAAGGTCAAAGAAATTCCCAACAGATATTCAAAAACGCGCGTTTCAAAAGTTGGCTATGTTGGATGCGTCTGAAACGGTCGATGATTTGTGTATTCCACCATCTAATATGTTGGAAACTTTATCCGGCGACCGCAAAGGTCAGTGGTCTATTCGTATAAACCATAAATATAGGATTTGTTTTACGTGGACTGAACATGAAGCAAATAATGTTGAGATAGTAGAATACCACTAAAAAGCACTTGACTTTTATGTGTTATATATTATATAATACACAATAAGATTAAGAAAGAGGTATTAAGATGTCTAACTATATTGATATCGATCATGTTGGAACAGTGTTACGTGAAGAATTCATGGAGCCATTAAATTTATCTATGAATGCTCTGGCGCGGGCGATTGGTGTTCCGGCTAATTATATTCATGGCATAGTTCATGGAACACGTGGGATTTCTGCTGCAATAGATTTACGACTTACTCGTTATTTTGGATTATCCCAAGGATACTTTCTGCGTATTCAAACACATTACGATATGGTGTTGGCATCTCGTAATATAACTGATGCAGAATTAGCTAAAATTATGCCACTTGATCGTCCAGCTAATGGAAGTTTAAATGTTGCTGTGATGTAAATACAGAATACATTTTTTTGATAAGGTGCCCTAAGGGGCGTTTCTTTTATCGTATTTATGTCTTGTGTAGCAAATATGTAGATTTTCCATTTTTGACCGGTAATCAGCCACAAAAACACAAAAAATTTAGCAGACACACGGACTAAGGTGTCGGTTTTCTGCGGCTTTCAAGAGGTTGTTTGTTGTGATATACGGACTAGTCCGTGTGTTTGAGCAAAAAATGGTGTTTTTTGACTTTTGAAACCGGTCGATGTTTTTCTTAAATTTCCGCAGAAATCCGGCGCATTCCGCACGTATAATCTATACGGTTTTTTGATAAGTGAATTAACAGCAGGTCACAGAATTTCAGAAAAATTTTTTATGAACATTGTGTATGGCGCAGAAATCAAGCGTTTGCGAATTGTGTAGCCGTGTGTCCATCGTGTAGCCAATTTTTGTTGTGTAGCCATTGTGTAGGAGAAAAATTGTGTCGTTGTGTAGCTAGATGTATCTAGAGCATACAAAAAAACATTCTTAAAAATTGACGCACGGAATTTTTTTGTGGTTTTACCGCAACCAACAGACTAAATTTTGCTTGTTAATTCTTCGAAAGATCTGCAAGCATCTTCAAAAGATAATCTGTCAGCATTTTTTGCATATGACATGTTTGCAACATATTGTTCATAATCGGATTTGAACTGTTTGTTGCGATGTAACAAGTCAATCACATCCCTAACGCATATATCAAAAGGATATTGATTTTGCATACGTTGTTTCATATCAGAATCAAAAACACTGATCATGTTAGATTTAAATGTTCTATCAATATCAATCTTTGAAGCCAAGAAAAAGAGATCATGTAAATGTCTCATGTCGGCCGGACAGTATTGTGATCTTTCTGTATCTGTTGATAAAATACGCCATACAAACGAACTGATTTTATCTATAGTGGTATCTTCTAACGACACGCATTTTAGTTTGAATCCTGAATTTGTGCCAGATAATTTATCATAAAAAGAAGATATTTCTTTTACTTGTGGTTCATAAAACAGATTGTTTGTAAAAAACACTTCCAATTTTATGTAGGGACGCAATGAAGAATGTTTTTGAACAATATTTTCTGTATCTACAAATCTAAACTCAATTTTATTGCTTTCTGGGGCGGGTTCTTCTATTAGATCAAAACCTTTTAAGCTATGAGCGATATCCATTAAAGTTTTACGAACATTAGCAGTTGATCTTGGACGAGGAACAAATCTGAAATCAGCATCTTCACTAAAACGTTTAGTTAATTCATCATATGCACATACTAGACTAGTCCCGCCGCCAAATATTAACTCGCCTTCAGCAGAATAAAATCTTGATACTAACTGTTGAATTACTTGAATCAAGAAATGTTCTTTAACAGGGAAAGCAATATCACATCCTTTTTCAATAGCTATTTGTTCAAAAAAATCCATATTCAAAGACATTGTTATACTCTTGCAGTGCTAGCATTATACCATCTGTTTTTATATTTACCATTGATTTGTTCAAAAGAAACATTAAAGCCATTAAAACCAATATTTCGTCTGATGCGTTTGTTTACAGCAATAACTCTGCCTGTTGGGATTTGAGTTGATAGGCCGGCATTGTATTCTTGCCAATAAGTTGACTTGTCTGTTTTTACCCCAAATTTTTGTAATGCTTCTTCTGCTAGATTGCCTATAGTATCATTTGGAGCAACAAAACCATTATTGAAAGTACGTGTTTTTGTATATATGCCACGCCCGATCTTAATTAACGTGCCATTTTTTACCAATATACGTAAAGCACGTAAAACTTGATCGTAGTCATATTGTTCTGTGAAGTCATTAAAGTCCCTTAGGATAAAAGAATTATCTTTGCTTTTCTTTATGCGTAATAAAATTCTCTCTAACAGAGTTCTTTTACTTTTCATTATAAACACCTTTTGTGTCATTATACGACATTTATATAGTGTCAATATACGACATTTTATTATAAAAATCAAGTCTTTTTTAGTTGTGTTATTCAGAGAACAAAATTAAACTAAAAATCATCATAATTTTTTGATAGAAAAATATATGCTTTTTTCTATCAAAATCGATTCGTTTGAAAGTTGCGATTTTTTGGTCGGGTGACGCCGATGAACAAAATTGACAAATGTTGATAAATGTTGCTAATCTAGCCTTTTTTATGCTTTTGATACATTATGATACATTTTTGTTGCTATAAAAAGTGCAATTTTCTGCGGTTTTTAGAAGATTTTTGTTTTTTAATGTGCTATAAATTATATGTACGGATATTAAAAATTGTTGCGATATTTGATGATATCTTTAGGCATTTTTAAACCGGACAAAAACCATCAAAACCCAAAGGAGAAAAACATGGAACAAGAGTTCAAAAAAAATTGGGGGATGGAGAGAGATACAAGTTGTTATTTTATAAACGAAAACGGAGAAAAAGATAAACTTATGGCGCCAAGACAGTTGGCTCAATATCTTGAATCATCCATTTCGGCATTAAGTCAATATCGTGCGCTGGGTACTGGACCGGAATACTTTAAAATCGGCAAAATGGTGCGATATCGCAAATCCGATGTGAATCAATGGTTGGAACAACAAAGAATCGGCAAAAAATAGTTGTTTTTACTTGCTATTTTATTTGTGTGTTGCACTGTGTAGTCGCAACCAAAGGAGTTACACATATGGAAAAGCAATGGAAATGCTATACAAAGCCGTTTCGCGATACTTGGATACATTTGTTGCGTTCTGATGTAAATTTACAGGTAAGCGATGGAACAATCCCCGGATTGTTTATGCGGTATTCCGCATCAACGCGCGCAATCAGATTTTTCTTGGGATGTAAAATCGATAACAAGAAATGCAATCTTTATATCGGGCGATATAACGATTATTCAATCAAAGACATTCGTGAAATGGCATGGAATTTGCGGCGTCAAATTGCCAATGGGCAAGACCCGCGTCGCGAAAAAACAGAACAACAGGAAGATCTTGGTGAAAAATTCGAAGATCTATTCCCCCAATACATGGAAAAATATGCCAAGGTTTACAAGAAACCAAGAACGCAAGATTCCAATTGGGGTGAATATCGATTATACCTGGGGCCCATGTTTGATAAATTATACATGCGCCAGATAGAAGAAAAGCATGTGATGGACGCCTATGCTAAATGGGTGAAAAAGATATCGTTTTCAACCGCAAATAAAGCATTGTCGTTATTTTCAAATTTCTGGGACTGGTGCGAAATGTATAAATACGTGGATCGAAATACCAATCCATGTAAATATGTTCGCAAAGGTGCAAACAAGGTATATAAACCACAGATACTTGATCAAAACGGATATCGTGCATTATCGCATGCGCTGGATGTCGGACCAAAAGTGTCCAGAATGCATCCGCGATTATTCAATGCGCTGCGGGTGTTAATGCTGACCGGATGTCGCGCATCAGAAATAACGGGACTAGAAGTAGATGAAGTCGTCCTGATGCACAAAGTGATACACTTGAAAGACAGTAAGACCGGCGCAAGGGATGTGAAGTTATGCGATGCGGTTATACCGTATTTGCAGGCTGCGCTGGATGAAGCCAAGGCATTGGGCAGCAAATATGTATTCCCTGGCGTTGGTAATACCCGTCGCCCGATAAATAACATCCGCAAACCGTTTGAATGGGCATTGGAATACGCAAAACTTCCGCACATGCGAATACACGATCTGCGGCATTCTTTCATCAGTATGGGGGCGAATATAGGCGAAAATATGGCGGCTATGAAAGAAGCGGCCGGGCATTCCCGTATAACCACCACCGAAGGGTACACGCACATCATGGATAGTAGCACTTATCGCGCAATAAATAACGTTGCAAACGCAATATGCGGATAGTATTTTGAAAATATATTTTTGATATTTTGCGATGGTTTAATCGCATCGACAGCACTTTTTTATTCTTAAAAAAACATCTGAAATCAATATTGAAATCAGAACAAATTTCATACCAGAAATCACATTTGAAATCGCCGGTAGAAGAAGTGAAGGAATAATATATAAATAAAAATAAAATTAAAAGGAAGAGAAAGAAGAAATGCAAAAAAAATTGTTGAAAACTTGTTGAGAAATTACGTACAAGTATCGAAATGTCAATAATGTTTTGAAAAGTGTTTATAAATATTTCCATCAATAAGTGTGTATCATGAAATATCAAGATGTTTTTCTTGGCAATTGTCATGATCGTGGATGTTTCTTAGCCTCAACCAATAATTGAAAAAAATGGCAGAAATACGCGGTAAAAAATAAAATAGGTTCTGTGACAGATGTTTTTTATCGAGGGTAACGGCGAGCGCACCACCTCGCTACACACAGAACTAAAAAAACGGTCCGCAGTCCGCACCCCGCAGAAAAAACAATGTGTTTTCAATATGTTAAGTGCGGACCTAGGGTGCGGACACATTGGAATGTGTCCGCACCCCCTTTGAGGTATTTTTTCTTTTTTTGGGGAATTTCAAAAGTATTTTGTTTAAAAAGTGGCTATATGTGCCAATTTATATCGATTTATATCAAAGTGCATTTAAATGTTTCAATAGCTGTTTACATACAAAAATTTCTCATTTTTTTGGGTTAAATGTATCATGGTGTATCATTATGTATCAACGCTAAAATCCGCAGAAAATAAAGACTTTACAAATGAATTTTTTTCATGCATGGTGGTCATGTAAAGGAGTAAAAGCACGCTGTCAAACAATACTGATCAGGGCACAGATCAGCGAACAACAAAAAATGGTGAAAATTATGAAAAATGATCAAAAATTATCATTTTTTACAAATAAATGTGATTTTTTCACATTTGTCTTGACTTTTTGGTCAAAAAATGGTATTTTTGATCGTAAAGAAGAGGTGTTCAAATGTTAATAAACTTTTCTGTTTCAAATTTTGCATCATTCAAAAACAAGGTGACATTGTCCATGGAAAAGACCGCCATTCAACAGCATCCAGAACATATCTTGGATAAACGGGTGTTGTCTGGGGTGGCTTTGTATGGGGCAAATGCATCTGGAAAAACAAACCTGCTGCGGGCCATAGGTTTTGTGCCGATGTTTGCATATCCGAACAGTGTTTTGCAATTGAATGCCTTGAATTCCTTTATGCAACAATCCGATGTGCCGACAGAGTTTGAAATTGAATTTGAATCGAACGGGGTAAATTATATTTACAAAATATCCTTTGATTCCAAGGAAATATTAAGCGAAGAAATCTCGTTTGCGGAAAAGACCAAACGGAATTTGATCTTCAAAAGAACGGGGCTTAATGCTGAATATGGAAAAAAATTTCAAACTGAATGGTATAAAAACAGAACATGCCCAAAAGATGTTACATTGATGTCCAAAATACTTAGCGATGGAATAATCGATAACAAGATATCCGGCTATCAGCATTTTGTGAATATCGATGAATTCTTAAGGGGAATTGCATTCTTTGATCCTAAAACAGAGGTGCCCGCGGGGTACATATACAACGGATTTAAAGAACCGCAATTCAAAAAGTTTTTAAAAGGGTTGTTGCGTCAGGCCGATACAGGAATAACCGATGTTGATTTGACGGAATTGCCACCGGCGACGCCTGAACAAATTGCAAAAGATCCAGACTTGTCAAGGTTACTACCTGGGCATGCTTTGATCCGCCAATATGGGGATGATTATTATGTGTTTACAGCAGAGCGTGGAACGATAAGGGTGCAAAGATTAACAACTATGCATGGGGATGTTTCTTTCACACTGTCAAAGGAATCTGCGGGGACAATAAAGTTGTTCAAACTTGGATTCTTGTTGTATTCATACAAAAACATGCCGGGAAGCAAATTACTGTTGTTGGACGAATTTGATGGATTGTTTCATCCGTTCTTAACAAAAGTGTTGCTAAAGAGTTTGTTGAATAACCATATGGGTGGGCAATTCATAGCCGCTTTACACAACACAATGTTGTTAAGTCATGACATCTGGCGTGTCGATGAAATTTGGTTCACAGAAAAAGATGAAGACGGCGCCAGTGATTTGTATCCTTTGACCGATATCAATCCGCGGTTTGATAAAGATCTTGAAAAAGATTATATCAACGGGCGATATGGTGCGGTTCCATTTTTAGGGGATGAAAAAGCATGGGAAGAAATAGTGAAGTAACTTTTCGTCGCAGAATTCCTAAAAAGGTGATTTATCTGGCGTGTGAAGGCGGCACCACCGGAACCGAAGGGGCATATATCAAACAATTATGTGCTAAATATAATTGCACGTTAATCCCAATGTACAAAGGATCCGCCGATCCATTAACCTTGGCAGTTGTGGCAATACGCTTTGTCAGTGATGGACCAGAGCTGCCAGAAAAATCTGAAGTTTGGATTGTGTTTGATAATGATGACCCGAAAAAAGTAAAGACCGCATTCGAACAAATTGATGCTTACAATGCCAAACGTGCACCCAATGTCCCAAAGATATGGATAGCATTTAATGCGCCATCAATAGAAACTTGGGGACTATTGTGTTGCGGGCAAAAGGTCGCCGAAGATCCAAAGGCGAACCAAAGCAAATTAAGCAACTGTATGCCCAAATATCATCACACCAAGAATCCACGTTTTGATTTTGATATGATGGAAGCTGGTTATGATGCCGCTTTGCAGAAGGCAAAAGATTGGCAAAAGTCGGCAGGCGATTCACCAGAATACACATGCCACTTTTTCGCCGGCATCTACAAATTGGTCGAACACATAAAAGGATGAAAATAAAACAGGTTTTAAGGGATTTACTAAACTATCACATTGATAATGAAAAATTTTCTCATTATTTGTAGATTTTTTTGAACATTTGTCCTACTATACCCCAAAAGGGTTCATATATGGCTTTGTTCAATAATAAAATACAGTTATTTGATAATATAAACAACAGGTTAGCAGATGATCTAAAAACCGAAATAAAAAAGCATTCTAAACTGTCAATCGCGGCGGCATGTTTTTCTATTTATGCATACCAAGATTTGAAAAAACAGTTGGAAAATATAGACGAATTGCGTTTTATATTTACATCGCCGACATTCTTAAGCGGAAACAATCATAAAGAACAGCGTGAATTTTATATTCCTCGTCAAGAACGTGAACAAAGTTTGTATGGGACTGATTTTGAATTGCGTTTGCGTAACCAAATGACCCAAAAAGCAATATCAAAAGAATGTGCTGATTGGATTCGTGCCAGAGTGCAGTTTAAATCTAACAAAACAAATCGGTTTATACAGCCTTTCATAAATATTGGGGACAAATATACCTATATTGGTATGAACGGTTTTACAACGACAGATTTAGGCACAGAAAAAGGCAATGCGCTGGCGATGTATGTCAACCGGTTGGAAAACGAAAACAGTAAACAATATTTAAATCTGTTTAACGAAATTTGGAATGATCCGGAACAGATGGAAGATGTAAAACAAAGAATTCTGGAACATATCGAAACTATTTATGCAGAAAATGCACCAGAATATATCTATATGGTGACTTTGTACAATATTTTCAAAGAATTCTTGAATGATATTTCGGATGATGTGCTGCCAAATGAGGCAACAGGATTTAAACAAAGTCAGATATGGAATAAATTGTTTGCATTTCAAAAAGATGCGGCCAGGGACATAATCCACAAATTGGAAAAATATAATGGATGTATTTTGGCAGATTCTGTCGGTCTTGGTAAAACATTTACTGCGCTGGCGGTTATAAAATACTATGAATGCCGTAACAAGAGTGTTCTGGTTTTGTGCCCAAAGAAATTGCAAGATAACTGGGCGACATACAAAGAAAATTATTTAAACAATCCAGTGGCAAAAGATAGATTACGCTATGATGTGTTATATCATACAGATTTATCACGCGATCACGGCATGTCCGGCAGTATAGATTTATCAAAAATCAATTGGGGTAATTATGATTTGCTTGTGATTGATGAAAGCCATAATTTCAGAAATGGTGGTAAAACAACTGTCGATGAAGATGGTATAGAATCATACAATCGTTATAACCAATTGATGGAAAAAGTTATTAAATCTGGTGTAAAAACAAAAGTATTGATGTTGTCCGCAACGCCAGTGAACAATCGTTTTGTTGATTTAAAATATCAATTGGAACTTGCTTATGAAGGCATGGAAGATGAGATAAATGAAAAACTGAATACCAAAAAGAGTTTAAGCGTCATCTTTAATAATGCCCAGCGTGCTTTTAACGACTGGAGCAAATTACCAGAAGGAAAACGCACAACAGAGGCTTTGTTAAACAAATTGGATCAAGACTTTTTTGAGGTGTTGGATTCTGTAACAATTGCCAGAAGTCGTAAGCATATTGAAAAGAGTTATGATATTTCCGAAATTGGAAAATTTCCAACTCGCCTTGAACCAGATAACAGATATCCAGCAATCACTTTAGATGAAAGCTTGGGGATAAATTATGCGGATTTATTCGGAAAATTAGAACATTTGTATCTTAGTGTTTATTCGCCATCAAAATTCATATTCCCAAGTAAATTACCAAAATATGAATCCAAATATGGTAAAAAAGCAGGAAAAGGTATTTCGCTTACCGGCCGAGAAATGGGAACCCGCAAGTTGATGGCAATCAATTTGATGAAGCGTCTGGAAAGTTCATGGTTCTCTTTTAATGAAACGGCCAAATCCATAGCAGATAAAATCAATAAAGCGGTATCAGCGATAGAAAAGTTCAAAAAATCTCACTCTGCCAAAGGATTCAAACTCGATATATTTGATATTGATGACGACGATGAACAAATTGATACGACATATGGTGAATACAGCATCGATTTCAATGATATGGATTATGAATCTTGGTTGCGCGAATTACAAAACGACCAGGCGATTTTTAACGATATCATAGAATTGTTCAGTCACATGACCCCAGAGTTAGATAACAAGTTAAATGAACTGAAAACTATCATCAAAAATAAGATTGAACATCCATTAAATGCGAATAATAAAAAGGTTTTGATATTTACCGCATGGGCCGATACGGCACAATATTTGTACGACAACATATCAAAATATGTATCCAAAGAATTTGGTTTGAATACAGGTGTTGTGACTGGTGATGCAAATACTAGTGACTCTACAATTAAACGTAATGGTGATAAAGGCAAATTCGATTTCAATGAATTGTTAACTATGTTTTCACCAGTGTCCAAAGATCGCGATGTGTTGAATAATATGCCATCCGAAGATATTGATATTCTGATTGGTACAGATTGCATCAGCGAAGGTCAAAACTTGCAAGATTGTGATTATATGGTGAATTTTGATATCCATTGGAATCCGGTTCGCATTGTGCAACGTTTTGGTCGTATTGATCGTATTGGAAGTAAAAACGATAAAATCCAGATGGTTAACTTCTGGCCGGAACGTGAATTGGATAAATACATTGATTTGACTAATCGTGTTCAAAACCGTATGACTGGGGTTGCAATTACCAGTACTGGTATAAACGTCATCGGCAAAGATCAAGATTTGCAATACAGAAAGGCTCAGCTAGAAAAGATAAAAACAGAGACACCGGATCTGGAAGATATGAATACTGGTGTGAATATCATGGATTTGGGATTGAACGAATTCAGATTAGAAGTCGTCGATTACCGCAAGTCACATCCAGAGATTGAACACGCGGCTAAAGGTATGCACGCAGTTGTCGCGGCAAAATCAGATATGCCATCTGGGGTAATATTTGTTCTGCGTAATGTCAACAATGGCGAAAAAATAGATAAACAAAACAGATTGCATCCATTCTATATGGTTTATTTGTCTGAAAATGGTGATGTGGTTTGCGATCATTTAAGTGCCAAAAAGATGTTGGATATAATGGGGCGGTTATGCAAAGGACAAACTGCACCGAATAAAGCATTATGCAAAAGTTTCAATGCAGAAACAAAAGATGGCTTCGACATGAAACATTATTCGGAAATGCTGAACAAATCAATCCAGACGATCATAAATGTCAAAGAAGAATCTGACGTGAACAGCATATTCACTTATGGAGGATCTACACTAGGGGTAAACAATATCCAGGGTTTAGATGATTTTGAACTTGTTTGCTTTGTGGTGGTGAAATGAATTGGCCAAAAACGACCGAAATCGGTAAATTTTTAGCAAAAGAACGCTTTTATGCCCAGAATACACTAACTGGGGCGTTAAAACAGGCTTTGGTCGATGATGTTGAAAAAATAACAATATCAAATCGTTTGGCTCGTGATACTTTGAATGTTGATGTAGGTACAGAATTTCCAGAAATATTGGTTCTTAAAATTAAATTAAAACACAAAAAAATAAATGAAAAATTGTTGGATGCGTTGGATAAAACAATTTGCGCTGGCTATGTGCTATTTATCCTTGAATATGGCGACAAACAGTGTGCCAGTATCGCATATAAAACGATAAATTCTAAAGATTCTAGTACAATAGATAAGCGATGGACAACCGATTGGACCGATGACATGAATTTAGACTTGCGTGGCACCACATTGGATAAGATATACAATGGATTCATAGAACAAATATCTGGCGGTCGCGTAAAAACAGATGGTGTCGGTTTGCAAAATGCGGTTGATCGCGATATAGAACGTACTAAATTGGAAAAGCAAATATCTGATTTGGAACAAAAACTGCACAATACAGTGCAATTAAATAAAAAGTTTGAAATAAAAGATCAAATTCGTAAAATAAAAGCGAAAGTAAAGGAGCTGTCATGACCGAAAAGTTAAAGATGGAACAAAATCCATTATCTGCCACAGTAGAAAAGATTAAAGAAATTTGCCCTGGTGCGGTGACCAGAGAGGGTAAAATTGACTTTGAAGAGTTAAAGACGGCTCTCAGGGATGATGTAACATCCGATACAATTGAAAAATATGAATTTACATGGGTTGGTAAAAATACAGCCAAAGCGGAAGCAAACCGTCCAATTCGTAAAACTTTACGTCCGGTTATAGAAGATTCTAAAAATTGGGACACAACACAAAATTTGTATATCGAAGGTGACAACCTGGATACATTAAAATTGTTGCAGGAATCATACCTGGGCAAAGTTAAAATGATTTACATTGATCCACCATACAATACAGGTAACGACTTTGTATATTGTGATGAATTTTCCGTTGGATGCGAAGAATATTTGGATAAAAAGGGGCAATGTGATGCCGATGGTAACCGTTTGTTTGTGAATACTGAAACCAATGGTCGGTTCCATTCCGATTGGTGTTCAATGATATATTCGCGCCTCAAAATCGCTCGTGATTTATTATCAGATGATGGTGTGATATTTATATCTATTGATGACCACGAAGTTGATAATTTGAAAAAAATATGTACCGAAGTTTTCGGCTATGACAATGTAGAAACTATGGTTTGGCATAAAATCGGTGACGGTGATGCCGGTGCAGGCCGAATGAAAATAGTTAATCGCTTTAGAACCGAACACGAATATATTGTGATAGCTTATAAAGATAAACAAAATGTATTTTTCAATAAGTTAAAAGAAGTTCCGAATTTCAAAAATGAATATACAAACCCAGATAATGATCCGAGAGGTCCGTATAAAGCCGGTAATATGTCAAAAACAGAGGAAAAATCAAGTCCTAATGGAAAAAATTATTATTCAATAACCAGTCCGGATGGAGCGAATACCTACACTCGTCAATGGCATTATTCCAAAGAGGAATTTGAGGATCTTTTGAAAGATAACAGGATATACTGGGGAAAGTCCGGAAATGCCGTACCGAGTATAAAAATCTTTGTAAATGAGGCCCGAGAAGTGGTCCCTGTTTCATTGCTTGAAAACGTAGGGTCGGCAACATCTGCCAACAAATACATGGAAACGCTTTTCGGCGTCAGAATATTTAATAATCCCAAGCCGATATCTTTAATAAGCAAATTGCTTTTTGAAGCGAGCAATAAAGATTCCGTCATTCTTGACTTTTTCTCAGGTTCTGCAACGACTGCACACGCAGTAATGCAATTAAATGCTGAAGATGGTGGACATCGTAAGTTCATAATGGTTCAATTGCCGGAAAAATGCGAAGAAGATTCTGAAGCTTTCAAAGCTGGGTACAAGAATATTTGCGAAATCGGCAAGGAGCGCATCCGTCGTGCTGGTGAAAAAATAAAATCAGAACATCCAGATAAAGATTTGGATATAGGATTCCGAGTGTTGCGTGTTGATTCAAGCAACATGAAAGATGTTTTTTACAAGCCGTCGGATACAACCCAAAAAACACTGTTGGATTCCATAGATAACATCAAAGAAGATCGTTCTGATATGGATTTATTGTTTGGTGTGATGGTTGATTGTGGATTGCCGTTGGATATGCCGATTGAAACGCGCAAATGTGAAGGTAAAAAATACTATGTTGTAAATGGCGAAGATTATCTGGTTGCTTGTTTTGAACCAGAAATATCTGAAAAATTGGTTTATGAAATTGCGAATCTAAAACCGACCATCGCTGTATTTCGTGACAGTTCATTTGCAGATGCAAAAGATAAAGTGAATGTATCCGAAATCTTTAAAAACATTACCGGTCATGATGATTGTGTAAAGGTACTTTAATCATGGAGAGACACAATGGTCATGAAGATAAAATATAAAAGCCAAGATTTTCAAACAGATGCAACAAATGCCATTTGCGATGTGTTTATTGGACAACCAAAACAACGTGCGCAATCATACATTCTGGATCCAGGACAATCCAATGATAATACAAATGATTTGATTCATTTTGATGCTTATGCGAATCCTGCGCTGGCAATAAGTAACGATGTTTTGCTGGAAAATATTAACAAACAACAAATCAAAGCCGGAATTAAGCCAAATGAAGATCCAATAAATGGGATATTGAATTTATCCGTAGAAATGGAAACTGGTACCGGGAAAACCTACACATACACCAAAACAATGTATGAATTGAATAAACGGTACGGATGGTCAAAATTTATTGTAATTGTCCCATCTGTCGCAATTCGTGAAGGTGTTTATAAATCATTTCAATCAACTGCGGAACATTTCAAAGACCAATACGGAAAAGCAATTCGATTCTTTATTTATAATTCTGCACATCCTAATGATATTGAAGGCTTTGCAACGGATTCGAACATCCATGTAATGATTATAAATATGCAGGCTTTTGCATCACGTGGTGAAGATGCACGCCGCATTTATATGAAATTGGATACGTTCCGCTCTCGTAGACCAATCGATGTCTTGGCGGCTACACATCCAATATTGATTTTGGATGAACCACAATCGATGGGTGGCCCGGTTGTTACAAGAATGATGCAAAGTTTTAATCCATTGTTTATATTGCGTTATTCGGCAACACATCGCGATCCACACTATATGGTTTATCGTTTGGATGCGCTGGATGCATATAATAGAAAGTTGGTTAAAAAGATCGCTGTTCGTGGCATATCTGTTTTGGGTGATACGGCAACAAATGGATATATTTATGTATCAAAGATAAATGTATTCCCAAATAAAAACCCAACCGTCACAATGGAAATAGATTATCAAAATGCGACACAAACCACAAAAAGAACATTAAATTTTGAGTATGGTGATAATTTATATGACAGATCTAATAAATTGGAAGAATACAAAGATCGTTGGGTTATAACAGATATTGATGCTCGCGATGATTCTGTGCATTTTGAAAATGGCACGGTGTTACATGTTGGTGATGGCGTTGGTAACATGAACGAAGAACAAATTCGTCGTATTCAAATTCGCGAAACTATCAACGCACACTTGGAACAAGAAGAAAGATTGTTTGATCGTGGTATCAAAGTGTTGTCTTTGTTCTTTATTGATGAAGTGGCAAAGTATCGCACCGCCGATGATCAAGGGGGTGTTTATGCCCAGATGTTTGAACAGGAATATGCGGCGGCGGTAGCAGATAGGTTGTCACAACTTGGATTAAATCCGGAATACGAAGAATTCTTAAAAGAAACCAATGCACATAAATCACATGCAGGTTATTTCTCTATCGATAAAAAGGGTAAATTCCAAGACAGTAAACTAAGCCGTTCTGAAACATCGGCAAGCAAAGAGGGTGATATTGCCGCATATGATTTGATTATGAAGGATAAAGAACGCCTGTTGTCACGTGAAGAACCGGTTCGATTCATATTTTCGCATTCTGCATTGCGCGAAGGATGGGATAATCAGAATGTGTTCCAAATTTGTACATTGAAGCAAAGCACCAACGATGTATCAAGACGTCAAGAATTGGGCCGCGGTATGCGTTTGTGTGTCAACCAAAATGGTGATCGTATGGATTATTCTGTTTTGGGCGAAGGTATTCATAAAATAAATGTTTTGACCGTTGTTGCATCTGAAAGTTATGAAGCCTTTGCAAAAGGATTGCAATCTGAATATAACGAAGAATTGAAGAATCGTCCGCGTATTATAACCCCGCAGTTATTCAAACAGGCAATTAGATTAGAAACAGGTGAAATGCATCCAGTGACCGAAGAAGAATCTAGACGCATCTACAATCACTTCATTCGGAAAAATTACATTGATGATAATGGCAATTTAACGCAAGATTTTTATACCGCGAAAGCTACCGGTGCGCTGGTTATGCCAGAAGGATTCCCGGCGGATGAAGTCATCAGGATAGCGGAGTCTGTGTACAAGCCGATCGATATTGAAAATCGCAACAAAACACGCGTCAATATCGCCATAAATAAAAAGAACTTTGCAAAGCAAGAATTCCAAGAATTGTGGAACAGAATCAACAAAAAATTTGCATATACGGTTGATTTTGCGTCCAAAGAATTGGAACAGAAGGCAATTGACAGTTTGAATAACAATTTACACATTACGCCAGTAACGGTCATGGTTACCGGTGGCTCAATCAAAGAAATTACAGAAAACGGATTTATAGACGGCGAACAAACGGCCAGAAGAACTGTTGTAAAAACGGCCGAGGTTGATCTGAAGTATGACTTGATTGGTAAAATAGCTGAAGGTACACAATTGACCAGAAAGTGTGTTGCAAACATATTGTGTGGGATACGCAAAGAAACTTTTGAGCAATTCAAAGCCAACCCGCAAGATTTTATAACCAAGGCGATCGGTTTGATAAACAATGAAAAAGCAACAACCATCATCGAACACGTGGCGTACAATAAGATAGACGATTGTTTTGATATTGATATATTTACTGAACCTGGTAAACAAATTTTGGCAGATAAATCAGTCGAAACACCAAATCATCATATATATAACTACGTCGATGCGGATTCTGA
This sequence comes from Alphaproteobacteria bacterium, assembly GCA_017616785.1. Taxonomy (GTDB): domain Bacteria; phylum Pseudomonadota; class Alphaproteobacteria; order Rs-D84; family Rs-D84; genus Enterousia. The sequence continues at coordinate 78,774 of JAFZXK010000005.1, read as the reverse complement.
AATTGAAAAGAAGATGGCCGCAGAATTAGAACGCCAGGAAGACGTGTGTGTTTATGCTAAATTGCCACGTGGTTTTTATATAAATACGCCTGTGGGGAGGTATAACCCAGACTGGGCCATTGCATTTAAAGAAGGCACTGTAAAACATATTTATTTCGTTGCTGAAACCAAGGGAACAATGGAAACGTTGAATCTTAAACCGATTGAAGAGGCAAAGAAAAAATGTGCCGAAAAACATTTTAAGGCGATAAGTGGTGATGATGTGAAATATGGTCGTGTTGATACATATGAACACCTTATGGATATTGTAAAAGGAATAAAGGGATAACGAAATGAAAGTATCACGTATTTTCGGGTTTGCGTTGTTGGCGGTTGCGCTGGTGGGGTGTTCTGAACCGGCACCAGAATGTTGGGATAGTTCTGTTAAAAAATTATTAACAGATATAGCCAAAGAAAGTTACAAGAAAGACATCGTTGGGTTTGAGGAAGTTGTGGAAATGGAAGTATTCACCAATGTAACACCGCAACGTCGTGCATGTTCTGCTAAACTTGTAACCAAATACAATGAAAAAGACGGCACATACCAGTACTTTGATGTAGATTACGTTGTCAGACGCATCCGCGGCGAAGACGCTTATTATACTTCTGTGACCAATTTAGTAAGAAAGTAAACATATTAAATTTTTACCGTTTGATTTTTCAGAATACTATAATATACTGTCATTGATGATAGAGGTCACGCATGAATAAATGTTATATTATCTCTTATGATTTAATGGCTCCTGGTAAGAATTATGAATTGTTGTATAATACGATAAAGTCATATGGTACTTGGGGTAAAATAACAGAATCTTGTTGGATAATTGTAACAGCATTACCAGCAACAGCTATCCGTGATAGATTAGCTTTGTGCATAGATAGAAATGATAGATTGTTTGTTTCTAGATTAGCAATGCCTGCAGCATGGAGAAATACAAAAGCGGACGATGTGTGGGTAAAACGTATATTAGAAACTTATGGGCAATAATATGAAGAATGCGGTTTATGTTCATCAGGAGTATGATATAGAAGAGATAAAACGTATGTTAAAACATGCGGTTTTGGCTTTTGATACAAATGCTTTATTGGGTTTGTATAGTTATTCACCAAAAATTTTACAAGATATCAAAGGATTATTAACAAAAGATACAATCAAAAACAGGTTGTTTGTGCCGTATCATACAGCAGAAGAATTTTATAAAAACAAAGATAAGGTTATACAAAGGGCTCAATCTATTTATTCGTCAAAACTTGGTGGGCTTACAAGTACCATAAACGCATTACAACAAGATATAAATAAAACACATTTTTTAAGTGATTGGGTTATTACTGCTAAAACAGCTTTACAAAAGGCTGTGGAAGCTATGAGAGAAGCTTATAAAGCACAAGAAGTTGATTTTGATAAAATTTCAGAAACAATAGAAGAAATTTTTTATGATGATTGTGTTGGTCGTGAATTAGAAAATTCCGAATTTTATGAAAATGAATTTGAGAAAAGACTCAAATATGATATTCCTCCAGGAATTACCGATAGTCAAAAGAAACAGAATAAATCTGGAGATTTTATTATATGGTCTGAATTATTGGCCAAGGCTAAGGCGGATAAAACAGATATTATATTTGTAACCAATGAAAAAAAATTTGATTGGTGGGATAAATCTGGTAAGGGGCGTCCTAACAAACAACTTTTGGTTGAGTTTAACAAGAAAACTGACCGGAGGTGTTACTTTTTTAATATGGATAGTTTTATTAGATTGTTAGCAAGAGAACACGGTTATAAACTTGAATATGATGTAGATATTCCTTTTGAAAATAATGAGTATGATACTGTCTTGCCAGAAGAACAGGTAATAGAGGATAAGACAGTAGCAGAAGAAAAAATATCCAATGAACAAGCGGGATAGCTCTGTTATTCACATTGTTTATAATATGTAATTTATGAAAAATTGTATTCGGGTCAAATTTATGCTATAATTCTCATGATAACATAGGAGTTTTTATTATGGCGCGTGGAATTATTTATATTTTGACCAATGATGCGATGCCTGGTTACATCAAAATTGGGCGCACAGATAAAACAGTCGAACAACGCATGAAGCAACTTGATAAAACAGGCGTTCCGTTGCCGTTCAGATGCCATTTCGCCGTCAGGGTTGATAATTATGAAGAAAATGAAGCGTATGCACACAGAATCTTTGCCGGCAGTCGCGTAAGATCAAATCGTGAATTCTTTAGAGTTGCACCGGAAGATGCGGTGGCTTTGTTGGAAGTGCTGGCCAAAGGGTTCAAAGGCGAAGAGATAAAAACAGACAACACCATGTTTGGTGAAGATGGTGTGGTGAAAGATGAAGATATCCAAACAACATCAGATAAGAAAGGCAAAAAACAATATGATTTTGCTGCGGTTGGCATCAAGCCAGGTGCAGTTTTGGAATTTGCGCGTACCCTGAAAGATGGGACGGTTTTGAAATGCACAGTGAACGATTCCACGCATAAAAAGAAAGTATCATTCAACGGTACGGATTATTCTTTGTCTGAATTGGCCAGAAAGATTATGAAAGAACATTTTGCCACCAATTGGAAACAATATCGTGGACCTGATTTCTTTAAATACAAAGGCGAAATTTTGACCGAACGCAAAAACCGCATGTTGGGCGAAAGCGAATAATCATTTAATTAACTATTTTTTGCGATGGGATCAGAACAATGACTTTGATGTCTGTATGATCATTCATCCATTGTATCGATCGTTGTTGGGCTATACTAGGCCGAATAGGGGTTATGAAGAAGATATGTTTAGCATCATTTTGGATGGCCGTGGCCAACATTTTACCGATATCCGCATCGGTTATTGCGCTGGGTAACGTGACCAAAAGAGCCTTGGCACCGGATCTGTTACCAGATATTGTTGCAATTTCGAATTTGCGCTGGTCGGATTTATGGCTCGCAGCCATTTGGACACATTTGTACATCAATCGGTGAAGTAACCACGCCTGGCGATTGGTTAATGCACCATCTTGCGTGCGGCGTACGGCCGATTCCAATTCGCGCAAAGAACGACACGCGGCAAAATACAGCATCACAAAATCTGTGCGATGGTTAGGTGCAATATCATCAAAATGTTTGTTTTTCATAAACGATCCTTTTTAATGTCGTCGTAGTAAGCCGTAAATTTTTCCACTTGTCCAGTAAAAAGTGCAAAAAATGTTAGATTTCCGGTGCGTTGCGTATTTGTGGTATGATATCATATAGATATCAAAATAGATATCAAGATTGATCTTAATAGTGCGGATTCTGTGTAGCTATTGTGTAGCCAGAGGGGTGTTTTATGATGATTTTTGATGTATCGTGGTGTGTGAAATACAGAAGTGTTAAGTAAAGAAAAATGCCGCAAACCTGCGGGGTTTGCGGCGGAATTCCTTGGCTCGGGCAACTGGACTCGAACCAGTGACATACGGATTAACAGTCCGTTGTTCTACCGACTGAACTATGCCCGAATAACAGACCCTATATTATACCTAAAATCCGCACAAGTCAAGGACTTTTTAAACATTTTGCAGAGTCCAAATTTCTGCGATTTTTGCCATGTAATCACATTCATCTGTGTGTCATAGTGTGTAAAATTTTGAACAATTAAATAAATAATCAATCAACCATGAATTTTATCCGAATTTCAGGGGAGTTTTTGAGATGATGACATAACAAATCATGCTTTGATATTGGGTGTGCAGATGTGTGAAAAAATCAAACGACACACGGACGAAATGACTATATGCCGTTTTGTGTTTTTTTGAAATCATCATGATTTCATTGTTGAAAATAAGAATATTTATAAAAATTTGATATCTTAAATCAAAACCGCCCGGATGGGCGGTTTGTTTTGTATTCAAAATGGTCTTATTTTTTTACAACAAAATTGACCAATTTGTTTGGAACAACAATTGTTTTTATAATTGTTGCACCATCCAGTTGCTTCGTTGCTACTTTCTTGGCTTGTTCAATCAATTCTGATTCAGCAATATCAACAGGCACAATAAAATCACGTGCACGTTTCCCGTTAACTGACACAACTATCGTCATATCATTGTCTGCCATTTTTGATTTATCAGCAACTGGCCACGGTTCAAATACTAACATATCCTTATGACCTAATTTTTCCCACATTTCTTCGGTTAAATGAGGTGCAAAAGGATTCAGTAATTGAATCAAAATTTCATACGCTTTGCGTGGCATTTTGCCCCCTGGAAATTCGTTTATGAATTCCATCATAGCAGAAATAGACGTATTAAATTTCATATTTTCAATACGGTCTGTTATGTCAGCAATTAAGCGATTGACTAATTTTTCTTGGGTGTTTGTCAAAGGTTCATCGTTAAGATTATCTGAAAAGCCCTCTACACGTTTCAAGAAACGTTGCACACCTGCCAGGGCACCCTCAGACCAAAACGTGTCATTTTCCCATGCACCCAAAGACAATACGGCTACACGTCCTGCATCTGCACCGACACGTTCAACCAATTCTAAGGTTAAAAATCCGTTATCACGTGATTTGGACATTTTGTATCCATCACTTCCCATCAATAATCCCAATGCGGTTCGTTTTGCGTATGGTTCAATACCTGGGACAAAACCTAAATCATGTAATGCTTTATACCAAAATCTTGAATAAAGCAAATGACGTGTAGTGTGTTCCATAGCACCATTATAATGATTGACAGGCATCCAATTATCTAATTGTTCTTTGCTACAAAATTCTTTATCATTGTGCGGGTCCATATGACGTAAAAAATACCATGATGACCCAGCCCATTGTGGCATAGTATCTGTTTCACGTTTTGCTTTTCCACCGCAACAAGGACAAGTTGTATTTACCCAATCAGTAACTCGTGCTAGTGGACTTTCACCATCATCAGTTGGTTTGTAATCTGATATATACGGTTGTAGTAATGGTAATTCAGATTCTGGTAATGGTTGCCATCCGCATTTTTCACAATAAACCATAGGTATTGGTTCGCCCCAATACATTTGACGTGAAAATCCCCAATCTTTCAGTTTATATTTCTTGGTGCTTTTGGCGAAACCGTGTTCTGTTCCATATTTTATTGCGGTTGCTATTGCGGTATCTTTATCCATTCCGTCCAAGAAAGATGAATTTATATGTGTTCCGTCACCTTCCCAAACTTTATCTGGTTCGCCACCTGAAAGCACAGGGATTATTTCCAAATCAAATTTTTTTGCAAAATCCCAGTCACGTGAATCATGTGCCGGCACCGCCATAATTGCACCAAACCCATAATCAACTAAGACATAGTCAGATATAAAGATTGGTATTTTTTTATTGTTAAATGGGTTTATTGCCATAATACCATCTAATTTTACACCGGTTTTATCTTTGGTGACATCTGTTCTTTCAATTTCAGATTTTGCCCTTGCTGTGGCAATATATTCACGAACTGCATCAGCATTTTTTATACGACCTTCATTTAGCCATTTCTGCACCAGTTTGTGTTCCGGTGCAATAACACAAAATGTCACACCAAATATAGTATCAATACGCGTAGTATAAATTGTCATGATATCGTCACCAACACGAAAATCAACATCCGCACCATATGAACGACCAATCCAATTTATCTGTTGTGTTTTGACACGTTCTGGATAATCAACTAATTCCAAATCATCAACAAGACGGTCTGCGTATTTAGTAATTGCCAGATTCCATTGCATTTTCATTTTCTTTTCAACTGGTCCATGACAACGTTCACAACAACCATCTTCTAACTCTTCATTGGTCAAACACGTTCTGCAATTTGGACACCAATTCATAGGCAGTTCAGATTTGTATGCAAGCCCTGCCTTGAAAAATTGAATAAACATCCATTGTGTCCATTTAATATAGTCCGGGTCAGATGTTGCAAACCGTGACCCAGGGTCAATAGACCAGCCAACTTTGTCCATTGTTTCCGAATAAGATTTTTTTAATTCCTCTGTAACATCGGCAGGATGTTTTCCAATTTTTGTTGCGTATTTTTCAGCAGCAATTCCCAAAGAATCAAATCCCATAGGATATAAGACGTCATAACCTTGATGACGGCGAAAACGTGCCATAACATCCATACCTGAATAATTTAACAAATGACCTGCGTGCAGTCCTGCACCCGACAAGAACGGAAATTCCACCAAATTATAAAATCTTGGTTTCGAGCCATCATTTTTTGGTACAAAAGTTTTTTCATCATGCCAGCGTTTTTGCCATTTGGCTTCACGTTCCATTATTTTTTTTATATCGTTAGTCATTGTTTGTCCTTTTTATTTGTTCTTTGGTTTTCATTATTTTACATCCTTTGTTGGTTTTTATGAATAAAAAATTGGCTTTGGACTTACCCCTTATAGTGCCAAAGCCAATTAAACCCATAACACCATAAGGGGTTAATAGGACAAACGCAAAACATATGCACAAAAACGTGCATTATCAAAAATATTGTCGAAAATCGTACCTTTGGTTTTCATATCAGAGCCATTATAAGATAGATTTTTATAAATTTCAAGTGCTTAAAATAAAAGTATGCAAATCAGTATGCCAGGAGTTTCGGTGTACCATAGTGTGATTTTATCAAAACAGGGGGCAATAAATAGCCGTTTTTAGCATATTCTATGTATTGTTTTTTTGATATCACAATGAAATCATAATTAAAAATTTTATGTATAAAAAAATCGCAGAAATCTGCGGCTTTTTAAAATCATTTTTGTTGCTTTGTTTGAAGTCCCGGCTTAGTTAACAGTCCGTTGTTCTACCGACTGAACTATGCCCGAATAACGCGACATATAATAACCATAAAATCCGCACAAGTCAAGGACTTTGTGTGAAATATGAAAAGATTTTTCATGTTTCACACAATTCCGCCTTACTGGTTGTCACTTTGATCTGTATTTTAATCCAACAAACACCAGCGAATCCACCATCATTGCTATTGAATATGCGGCAAGCAATGCCCAATATGGCGAAGTTATGTCGGCCAGGTATCCGATGAATATCGCTGCGCCGGAATAACATAAACTGCCGAAAATCGATGCAATGGACAATGTTGTTGCGCGAATCTTGCTGGGGATTTCGTTCTGGGTTATGGTGTTTATTGCCGGACTATATACACCCTCGGCCAATGGCGATGCCAGGCGCACAATCGGAGTCCATATGCTGTTGCATAATACCGACACAATGTTCATAAAATTATCGGCAACCAATCCATAGCACGCGGTTTTATTGATTCCTATCTTTCGTGCAAAAATGCTTGATAAATGTGCGCCGATGCTGTTCAGTAAATGCCCCAATGATTTGAATATACCCAATGCCCAGACTGGCACGAATTGCGATATAAATATGCTGTTGAAACTGTATGCGGATTCATTTAATCCATAGTTCAATCCGTCCCCTGCGGCAACATATCTTAACCTGCGGTTCTGCCACAGGTTCTTTATTGCGGCAATAAATTGCCTGATGAATGATGTTTCGGATGATGTTTTGCATCTGGGTTCAACAATAGCCAAAGACAGCCCCAGCGCAATCGTCAATGGCAAAATGTTCAATATAATGGCCAGACGCATTGAATAAAATGCGACCACCGCCCCAATCATGGATCCCATGAATAATGCAAATTGATAATACGATGTTATTCTGGCATAGATTTTGTGGTATGATTTTTTTTGTTTCGTGTCGCACAAACTGTCATATAACAGTGCATCGTTGTTTCCACTGGCCAGCGCATCTGATGCACCGCCGATAATTGCCCCCAGTAATAATGGCACAAAACTGTATGACATTGCCCAGATAATAAAGCACAATAGTCGTGTAATCGCGCCCAGGACCATTATGTTCTTGCGCCCAATTCTGTCCGATATAATGCCAAACGGTATTTCCAGCAACGAACAAGATATGCTTTGCGCGGCATATATCGTCATAGACAGTGCATAATTGTCCAGTACAGAATTAAAAAACAAAACCAAAATTGGCGATGAAAATATAAAATAACTAAAAAAATTAAACCATCGCAAAAACTTTGGGTTATCCTTGGTATTCATATTTATCCCTGTAATTTGTCTTGGGAATTATAGCATATTTTTCATTGGGAATAAATTGTAATTTATGCGCTGCGAACCGGCGTGGCACAGAAACATTGTAAATGTGCGGCGTATCTGGGGCTGAATCCGTTCTGGGCAAACGTATCCATCCACCATTGCCGCGGTCGAATAAGGCGCGGTTTATTGCAAGTGGTCAATTCATCGCCATTGGCCTTAGCCGCATCAACATCTTCGGTTGTGTTATGTATCGCACAAAGCATCTTGCAGGGGCGGAATTTATCCAAAACTTGTGCCAATTCATCTTCGGTAAAGTACGTCAATGTGCCGTTACAGAATACCAAATCCGCAATAATTGGTTCGCTGTCCAGTATGGATTTAATCTGTATTTTCCCATTTTTAAATAATTCGTCATAACAACTGCATTGATACGGGTATTTTTTTATATCTATGCCACGCGCGTCCATGCCCATCCTTTCGGCACGCCAAACAATAACCCCGGTGGCGGCACCGCAATCAAAGAAAGTTTTGGGTGGCCGCCCAAATGTATTTGCAAATTCCGCCACCAACATTTCGGGCGGTATTGAAAACATGGTCCAAATGAAGCCATCTGTATCGCGATAGTTATAATTCAAATACGGGTATTTTTGATAATAATAATGTGGCATTTCTAAAAATTTTTTTTACTGTTCGCGGGTGTTGACCAAGGAATGTAACTTATTCAAGAAAATAGTTTCTTTTGGCGGGTACAATTGCTGTGATCCGGTTTTGGTACCACTATATACAACAGCGCATTGTTTCTCACTAACATCTTCATATATTTGTTTTTTACAATTTGCTGGTACGTCCAGCATCTTGCCATCCGAGTCATTTAAACGATAAATTATATTGGTTCCGAATTTTTCTCGGTTTGTGATCCTGCACCATTTAATAACTTCAAAGACAAGTTCTGGACCGTTCATAACTGAATAACTATAAGTGACGGTGTCAAATGGTATGTCTATGTGATTCACTTTAAAGTGTTCTGTGGCCTCTATAGTGCGCCCTTTTATAACATATACAGATGGATTTTCTAATAACAATTGAACTGTTTTAATTAAATCTTCTGCGTAATTATCTTCTGCCATTTTATTTACCTCTTATCTGTTTTGTTAGGCACATATTACTCTATTTTTTTGGAAATACCACAAAATTCTAACCTTTACCCCAGATTGCTTATTTATCACTTGAATTTTGTTACAAAAGGTGGCAAACTCAGGGCGTTAAATCACAGGAAATACAAGATGTCTGTAAAAGCGCCCCGGGTGTCGGTTTTAACCCCAATTTATAACACAAATCCGCAACATTTGCGTGAATGTATCGAAAGCATTTTAGGACAAACTTTTACGGATTTTGAGTTTATAATCCTAAATGATTCACCGGAAAATATTGAGTTGGACAAGATTGTTAAGTCATATACTGATGAAAGAATCACATATATAAAAAATGAGAAAAATCTTGGAATTTCCGCATCGCGCAACAAATTGCTGAATATGGCGCGTGGGGAATATATCGCGATTTTTGACCATGACGACATATCTATGCCGGATCGTTTGGAACAAGAGATCGAATTCTTGGACAAAAATCCAGATGTTGGGGTCGTTTCGGGCCAAATGGACTTTTTTGGTAAAAAAAGTGGAATTGTATGGAATTTTCCTGAATATGATGCGGATATAAAAATGCGAATGACGGATAATTGTTCTGTTTCACATACGGCGTGTATGATGCGAAAATCGGTGTTGGATGAAAATAATATAAGGTACGAAAGTTATTTTTCGCCTGCCGAAGATTATCGTTTGTTTGCGCGATTGATGGAACATACTTTGTTTTATAATATCCAAAAAGTTTTGGTAAAGTATCGGTTTTTTTCTGGTAATACTACATATATTCAAAGTGCGCAAATGTCACGGGCGCATCACGAAATTCAATTATACATCGTAAATAAATTTTTGGCGTATGATATTGCGTATAAAAGGTATGTGTCAAAGAGGACGTCGTTTCGTTGCTCATTATTTGGCATTATACCACTGTTTAAAATCAAATCGCGTTGGGTTTATTTATTTGGTTTTATCCCCGTGTTTAAGGCTAAGTGGAGATAGCACAATGAGCTTTTTGATAACCAGAGTCGAAAGTTATGATGATCATGTAAAAACAGTCAAGTATTTTTTGCGGGGAACGCGTTTGTTATTGATAAGAAAGCATTGGAGCACAAATTATCGTGAAACATTTGTTCTCGGCATACTGACGAGTCGCCATAATACAGATAATTTAGTAAACAAGTTGAACACAAATACATTGTTCATCCGAAATACATCTCTTGTAACATCGCCAATAGATATTATTGTTCCGGTGTATAATGGTTTTGATTTTCTTGATGGATTGTTTCAGTGTATCAAAGAAAATACGGATCTACATTATAGGTTATTCGTGGTCAATGACGCTTCAACAGACAAACGGGTTTTGCCGTTATTGAAAAAATATGCAACCGCTTTTGGTTCAAAAATGATTCTTATTGAAAATGAACACAATCTTGGTTTCGTAAAAAGTGTTAATGCGGCGTTAAAACAAACAACAAATAATGTAGTGTTAATAAATACAGATGTTATTCTGCCGAAAAAGTGGGCGTCTGGGCTTTTGTATCCGATAGAGCAAGATTCAAAAGTGGCAACTGTAACCCCATTTAGTAATTGTGCCACGATTTTTTCTATCCCCGAATTTGGGGACAATATATTTGATGGTGATTTAGAATCCATCAATGAATCTATTTCATGTATCAATGCACCTTTCGATAAATTAAGTTTCCCAACAGGTGTGGGATTTTGTATGGCAATAAACAAAGAAGCTTTACATAGCGTTGGGTTGCTTGATGAAATTTTTGAACGTGGATATGGCGAAGAAAATGATTGGTGTCAACGCGCAATTAAAAAGGGCTTTTATAACACGATTGCCCCGAATTTGTTTGTATGGCACAAACATGGCGCAAGTTTTGGCGTTGAAAAATTTAAGATGATAGAACGCCATTTGGCTATTATAAAAAATCGTTACAAGAATTACATAAAAGATGTTCAAAAAGCACAGCATGAGGGAATATACGCGTCTTTGCGCGAATTTATAAAAATATTATTTTTCAATTCGATAGCAAATAGCACATCGGTTTGGTTTTGTCATGCTTGGGGTGGCGGTGCGGAAATGTATGCACAACGGCAAATAGAAAGTTTGCGACAAGATTCGTTGTGTATAAAATTATGCGAAAAAAATTACGGATACGTACGTATGTCTTGGTATTACAAAGAATATTCGGGAACCATATACATTGAACATGATGATATTCTTAACATATTAGATCACATAAAAATCGATTCCATTGTTGTTAACAGCATTACGTCATGGCTACAAATTCCTGAGACATTAAAATTAATTTCGGATATAAAAAGTCATTTAAAATGTGTTGTGTCGTTTCGTGCCCATGATTTTATGTCGATTTGTCCATCGATATGTATGGTAAATAATGATATGACGTATTGTAACATTACAAGATTGGAACAATGCAAGACATGTAAATTGCACTTGGATAAGCAACCGATAAAAATAAGTAACTTGACTGCATACCAAACAGCGTGGGGAAAATTTTTTGCCGAGATATGCGACGAAATAATTGCATTTTCAGATTCAACGCGTGAAATATATGCGATGCTATTTCCACAGACAAAAGACAAGATAAAGGTTATACCACATACAATCCCAAAAATACGTGTACCGGTTGTTCATGAACACGACGGAATAAATATAGCCATATTGGGTGCGATACATGCCGCCAAGGGCGCATACATTTTATCAGAAATGGGTAAACTTTTACCCAAATACAAAAATGTGACGATAACCTTAATTGGATACACGGCTAATAAGAAAGGTTTCCCCAACATTATTGAAACCGGTACCTATATCCCAGAAGATTTACCGAACATAATTGAAGAGCATAATATTGATATTATTTTTATACCATCAATTTGTCCCGAAACTTTTAGTTATACAACCCAAGAAGCCATCGAAATGGAATTAAAGACAGCATGCTTTAATCTTGGGGCCCAGGCGGAACGTATCAAAAATTATCACCAAGGGCTTGTCATAAGTAAAATAGATGCAAAAACGGCCCTTGATGAAATAGTTAAGTTTTGTAAAAATGACAAAACGGAGACAAATTATGCCACCAAAAATTAGTGTAATTATACCCTGTTTTAATCAAGCGGAATTCTTGGACGATTGTGTGAATTCTGTTTTGGGCCAAACGACCCATGATTTTGAAATAATCGTTGTTGATGATGGTTCAACCGCGGAAGCATCAAAAAAAATCTTGGATAATTTTAGTCGTGAAAAAACGACTCTTATTCGGCAAAAGAACATGGGGTTGCCCGGGGCCAGAAATACGGGTATAAAACACGCGAAGGGCAAATATATTTTGCCACTTGATTGCGATGATAAAATTTCTTCTGATGTTTTAAAGAAATGTTCCGAATATTTAGATTTGCATGGCGAATGTGGCATTTGTGGCGGACTTACAGAATTTTTTGGTGATAAAACGGGTATCTGGAATTTGCCAAAATATTCGTATCCCGAAATATTAAAGGCAAACTGCCTTGTTTGCACAAATATGTTTAGGAAATGCGATTGGAATAAAATAGGGGGCTATAATCCAAACATGAAGTATGGATTAGAAGATTGGGATTTTTGGTTGTCTATTATTGAACTTGGCCGGACAGTTTTTCAATTTGATAAGGTGTTTCTGTATTATCGTAAGCATGGACGAACTCTTATTTCAAATGTATCGGGAAATAATAAGCGCCATAAACAAATGATAAAGCAAATAATCAAAAACCATCGAAAAACATATGATAGGTTCCCGGAAATTGTTAAATCAATAAAAAGGGATTTGTCGCCATGGTTCGGGATAAAAAAATTTTTAATTCGTATTTTATGTTTCTTTATCCCGTCCAGGGATTTGCGGCATAGAATCAAAGCGTGTTTTCTTAACTAAAGGGGAAATATCATGAAAAAATCACCACGTATATCTGTTGTAATGCCGGCATATAATTCTGAGAAATATATCAGCGAAGCGATTGAATCTATTTTGAATCAGACATTTACTGATTTTGAATTTATCATCTTGAACGATGGTTCAACGGATAATACCGCAAAGATAATTTCTGAATACGCCGGGAAAGATAAAAGAATAAAGTTTGTTAACAATGAACAGAACAAAGGATTGGTTGGTGTATTAAACGAAGGACTTGATTTGGCCAATGGTGAATATATTGCCCGCATGGATAGTGACGACATTTCTTTACCCATGCGTTTTGAAAAACAGATTAAATACATGGATGAACATCCAGAATGTAGCGTTCTGGGCGCATGGTTTGAACGTTTTGGAAATGCGCATGGGGTTGTTAGGCACCCGACACGCATAAAAATACTTAACATACTTGCCGATCAACATGTAGGTCACCCGACAGTATTTATGCGAAAATCCGTGTTGGACACATACGGTTTTAGATATGATAACAATTACAAATGGTGCGAAGATTTTGAATTGTGGTCACGTATGGTTTTTATAACAGAAATTCACAATTTGCCGGAAATATTATTGCGCTATCGTGTGGCAGATGCAAATATAGGGGTTGTTCATGGGGCGGAACAATATAAAACCGCACAACGCGTAAAACATAATATTCTAAAAATGTTGACCGACGATGTCGAAAAACAACAACATATACTTGGGTGCGCACGGGGACAATATAAACAAGGTTTATTGTTACCTAAATGGTTGGGAAGAATCATTTGTTTGTTTATCGTGCGGCGCAGTGCCAGACATAATTTTCGTGACAGATATGTAAAGGATTAAAAGTGAAAATAATTAGGTTGATGGGTGGTTTGGGAAATCAGATGTTTCAATACGCCTTTGGAATTGCAATTGGCGGAACGGTCAAGTATGACACATCATGGTTTGATGAAACACGTGGCAATCCAAATGTCGCGCAGCGTGAATACGAATTGGACTTTTGGAATATAAATCCCGCACTTACCAATAAAACAAAAATTTTTGGTGTTATTAAACGAAAACGATATGTTGAAAAACCATATAATGTTTACAATTCCGAATTGTTAAAAACAAAAGCTGGTGTTATCGAGGGGTATTTTCAGGTGGCGCGTTATTATGAACCAATTCGTGAACGATTAGTAAAAGATTTTGTGCCAAGGCAAAAACCGAACCAACAAAATCAAAAAATCTTGGATTTAATACATAAAACAAACAGTGTTTCGATACATGTCCGGCGTGGTGATTATGTTAAATTGCAACATATTCACGGCCTTTGTGATTTGGATTATTATGCGCGTGCAATAAAATTTATCGCAGAACATGTAACAGATCCACACTTTTTTATTTTCTCTGATGACCCACAGTGGGTGACAGATAATCTAAAACTTGATGTTCCATGTACATTTGTTGATATAAATCATGGTCGTGATAGTGCATGGGATATGTGGTTAATGGCAAATTGTAAACATAATATCATCGCAAACAGCAGTTTTTCTTGGTGGGGCGCATGGCTTAATCAAAATTCAGATAAAATTGTTGTCGCACCGGTACAATGGTTTGCGGATGGGCAATTAACCGATATTGTTCCGATAAAATGGCAAAGGATTTAGGTATGAAACACAAGTACATAAAATCAAAAACTTTATCGTTTTATAATAAATGTTTCGCATCAAGAAAACATGGACATATTGACGTTGTAATACCAACAACCGACAAGGATTTGAATAAATTATCTTTGGTTATACCGTCACTTGCGAATATTCAGCATCACATAGATAACATATATCTGGTCGCACCGGATTCTGATTTTATTAGGGGTTTTTGCAACAAATATAACTGCACGTTCATAGATGAAAACACGGTGTTGGATATAACCGTCAAGGATATAGATTATAAACCTTGTGGCATGGATAGGTCTGGATGGATTTTCCAACAATTATTGAAATTAAACTGTGACAAAATTTGCAAAAATGAATACATATTGGTCGCGGATTCTGATACCGTATTCACACGCAAACAATTTTTTGTAAAACGAAACAAAATGGTTTTCGATTGTTCCGATGAATATCATGCACCATATTTTACGAGTTATAAAAAATTATTAGGATTAAACAAACGGTTTGCATTATCTTTTGTCGCGCACCACATGCTGTTCAAGAAATCTTTTTTATCAGAAATGAAGCAAAAAATAGAAGAATACACACATAAAAAGTGGGTTGATGCGATAATCGATAACCTTGACCCCGCGCAAATATCTTCGTTTTCCGAATATGAAACATACGGTAATTATATGTATTATAATCATAGGAAATATATGATTATACGGGAATGGTATAATAAAAGCATCGTTTTTACTGAATACGATAAAATGCCAAACAAAGATAAATATAAAACGGTATCTATGCACAGTTATAATGAATAAATCCACCACATGGTGGATTTATTCGCATCAGTATAATATTTATTCGGTCGCCATTTTGCCCCTGACTTCCCAATAGAAAGCCCCAGGATACCAATTTCCTTGGTAAACCAATTCTGCTTGGAATCCTGTTGCGGTCTGGTTTTCCCACACAGGATAATGATATGTGCCGCCACTTGTATCATTATTTGTGGTCATGTTTATTAGATAATGTGCGTCGGCCATTTCCACAGGCAGTGTAATTTGCTCGCCAGAATTAGTCGTTGCCACACGATAGCCACCTTGTTCAACCCAGCCACTTTTATATTTACGGTACCAAGTATAGTTGTTGTCCGCCGTTGGCGATTGTGACGCGATAACATAATCAGTCATGCCACTTGTAAGTGTGTTTAGTGAACCAATACTTGTTGTGTGACCGCCAACAGTCGTTGACAAATCGGTAACAGATTGCCGCAATGTGCTTATATCACCAAGGCCCGTTATTTGTGCACTTACGGATGTAATGTCTTCGCTTATTGCGTCTATTCGCGCCAAAAGTGTCGCGGCGGATTCGCTGTCGGCAATTTCGGCGTATTGCGTGTGGAAAGTGTCCAGTTGGTCCTGCATGTCTTTCAAGATTTCCATCATATAGTTCATATCTTGATTTACGGTTGTGGGATCGATTTTCGCCGTTGGTTGATAATCGATTACGCGTTCCAGCGGTAAACTGCGTGCAATGGTTATACTGTCCATCACCGTTGGTGCGGTTTCAAAAACTACCTTGCCACCGACATAGGGAATATCCGCATCCAATCCGCCACTGGTTCCGATAATTTGATAGCCCGTCGTGGTCGCACCATTTTTGGTTACGATAATATTTGTGTTTTCATAATAAGGGAAAGTAAAACTAAACTCGGTTGTTTCGCCGTTTCCCATGTATGATACTTTTTGCATATTTTCTCCTTTTGTTATAACAAAAAAACCGCGCATGATGCACGGTCAAATAAAAAACGGCCGATAAAATCGCCCGCCTTTGTGAGACAAATTATATCACAAATCGCAATAAAAAGCAATAGAAAACAACACTATGTTTTTTCTTGCTTTTCTGTTAAAAAGTGTATACAATGTACCCCGATTTCCGTGGGCGGGCACGAAATCAGTCCGATTAACCCCGCAAGACCTCGCGGTTTTTTCCTATAACAAATATGGCTGCGACGGCAAACTTTGTATGAATTCTAATGAAAGATTTATCCAAAGATTTATTTAACCCGATCGCGGGTGAAGATTTCGTCAAAATGTTTGATGAAAACTATGGTAAACAAGAAACTTTGCAAGGTTACGCGACCAAGGGCACGGTCAAAGATATCCGTGGCGATTTCGTTTTGGTTGATGTTGGCCTTAAATCCGAAGGTCGCGTTCCGTTGCGTGAATTTGGCGCATCTGTGCCGGCCGTTGGCGACATTATTGATGTGTTCGTCGAACGTTACGAATCGCGTGAAGGAACGGCGGTTCTGTCCTATGCCAAGGCACGCGCCGAAAAGGCATGGAAAGAACTTGAAAAAATCGTTGCCGCGGGCGAAGATCCCGAAGGTACAATTATCGATGTGGTTCGTGGTGGCTATACCGTCGATATCAATGGCGTATTCGCATTTATGCCCTCAAGCCAGGTTGATCATAAACCAATCCGCGATGCAAAATCTATGATTGGGTTAAAAGACAAATTCCGCGTGTTGAAAATGGATGCGTTGCGCACAAACGCAATTGTTTCCCGTCGCGCGATACAATCTGATACAATCGCCGCCGCCCAGAAAGAGGCGTTAAAGAACATCGAACTTGGCGCGGTACTGGAAGGTACGGTTAAAAACATCACTGATTATGGTGTGTTTATCGACCTTGGTGGTATTGACGGTTTGTTGCATGTAACCGATTTGTCTTGGAAACGCGTGAATCATCCGCGTGAATTGGTGCATGTCGGTGAAAAGATAAAGGTCAAGGTTATCCAATTTGACCCGGAAACACACCGCATTTCACTTGGCGCAAAACAATTGGAAGAAGACCCATGGGAAACCGCATCGCGCGCATTCAACGTTGGCGACACTGTTACCGGCAAGGTTTCATCCGTTACCGATTATGGTGCGTTTATCGACCTGGGGAACAATATCGAAGGTTTGGTCCATATGTCTGAACTTTCATGGACGAACAAAAACATCCATCCGTCCAAGGTTTTACAGGTTGGCCAAGAAGTCAATGTTATGGTTTTGGATATTGACCAAGAAAAACGCCGCATATCACTTGGGTATAAACAATTGCAACCAAATCCGTGGAAGCAATTTGCCGAAACACACAATGTTGGCGATGTTATTACCGGTCCGATTAAGAATACAACCGAATTCGGTTTGTTCGTGGCATTGACGCCGGAATTGGACGGTATGGTTCACATTTCTGACCTTTCTTGGAACCGTTTGGACGAAGAAGAATTGAAAAAATTCGTCCGTGGCCAAGAAGTAACCGCGAAAATCTTGGACATCAATCCGGAAAAAGAACGCGTTACATTGGGTATTAAACAATTGACGGCGGGCGCGGACAACAACGCGGCATCTATTAAGAAAGGTGCGGTTTTGTCGGGCACTGTGTCCGAAGTTACACCTGATGAATTGATTTTGGATTTGCCAAATGATATCAAGGGCACAATCCGTCGGACCGATTTGTCGCGTGAAAAATCTGAACAGGATACATCCAAGTTCCATGTTGGCGACACGGTTGAGGCATCCGTGGTATCCGTGGAAGGGAACAATGTGAAATTGTCCATCCGCGCGCTTCAGGTTACACTTGAAAAGCAAGCGGTCAAAGAATACGCGAACGAGGCCGACAGTGGTTCCGTCCTTGGCGATATTCTTGGTGCAGCGATTGAAAACAGCCGTAAATAATCAAAGGCAAAGTTTTCAAAACAAATAAAATCCCCATAGCCATGGGGATTTTTTTGTGGTATAATTTTGGGGACAAAAGGAACGAAAATGAAACCAAAAATGATTATTATGATGGGTGGTCAGGGCACCGGCAAGGGCACATTTGCGCGCCGTATAATGGAGCGCGGAAAATACGAATATATGGAAACGGGCGCAATTTTGCGTGCTTTGCCGCCGGAATCGCGGCTTTCACAAATTATTGCGCGTGGTGAATTGGTGCCGGACGCCGACTTGTTTGAATTGCTTGCCACGCATTTTGATACGGATTCTGATTTAATTCTTGACGGATTTCCCCGTACGCTTGGTCAGGCAAAGTGGATTGTCGAAACTTTCGCGCATAAATTTGATATTCATGTGATTTATTTGGATGTTCCGGAATCGGTGATGCTGTCGCGTATCGAAAAAAGAATCCGCGAAGGTGGCGGTCGCGCCGATGATGCGGACGCCGCGGTTGTGCGCCGTCGTCTTGATAATTTCTGGAAAATTACGATGCCGGCAATAGAATGGCTGCGGCACGCGCCGAATATAAAATTTTCCGCGGTTGATGTGAGTGATGCGGACGCCGATAAAAACTTTGCGAAAATTTCGGCGGTGCTAAATTAAATTATGCGTTTACGTACAAATATAAACAGTGCGTATCCAACCAACAGCGCCATAATAATCACGAAAATAACGATGCCTGTGTCGCCATGTTCCGCAAAGGGCAGAGCGACATTCATCCCATAATACCCCACAACCAGTGTCGGCAACATTAATATAATGTTCCACATGGTCAGGCGGTTAATATATGTGTTCGAATCCATATTGATGACGCTTTCAAATGTTTCCTTGATGGATTTTAGCATCTTGGTATAACTGGTTACGACCTCAATCCCCTGGGACAGTTCGATACGCGAATCTTCAATCAGTTCCACGCATTCGTCGTTTTTTGCAAATCCGCGAACCTTTTCCAATTTATCCAAAACCGAAAGGTTGCCCTTTAACCCCGTCATATAAAGAGTATAACTGTTTTCCACATCGAGTAATGCCAGCAATTCGCGCTTCCTAATTTGTTGTTGCAGGTTTTTCTTGGATTCCACAACACGACGATTTAATTCCTTTAGACAACGCAAATAAGATTCCGCGATATAATACATTATGTTCAAAATAAATTCTTCACGTGATGTTTTTTCGGCGCGTTTAATTTTGTCCAATATATCGCAACGTTTGCGACACACAGTAATAACGCGATTGGTTGAATAAATAATGGAAAGCG
The DNA here is from genome assembly GCA_017616785.1 of Alphaproteobacteria bacterium. Taxonomy (GTDB): domain Bacteria; phylum Pseudomonadota; class Alphaproteobacteria; order Rs-D84; family Rs-D84; genus Enterousia. Next base: position 58,912 of record JAFZXK010000005.1, on the reverse strand, counting down.
GTTCCGTATGCCACTGGGTATCAGTTTCGCGATTCACAATGGGAAAGCGGACAATTATAACCTTGTAATCATCTTCAACCTCTATGCGCGGTTGTTCATCAGGGTCCAAAATGTCAGAGATTGTATCTTCGTCAATCTTGTATTCATCTTGCAGTTTTTCAAAATCATCATGATCAGGGTTCGCAACATTTATCCAAGAAAAAGATTTTAATTTTTCTGTATCAAACATGCCGACCCCCTTTGATTTCGCACCGAAACATTTTATCCCCACGCGCGACAAAAATCAAATTAAAATTGTGTGGACACAATTTATAAAAGAGTGTTCAAAATGTCAGGAAGCCGGGATTTCCTTAGAAATACAGATTTAAAAAAGCACTTGACCTAGCTTGATGATTTTTGTTAGCATGATTGCGAACCAAGGAAGTTTGGTTTGGGTCTTTCAAGGACTCTACTCTGCGGTGCAAACGCATTGACAATGAATTTTATTACATTAGCGCTTTGCACCGTTTGCCTGACCTGTGGGTCGGGCATCTGTGGGGATACAACAGGTTTACCAAATACCACAGAGTCATTCAGAGTATGACCTTGAAAATGCCCGACCGTCATGTTTCTTGGCGGTATTTTGATTTAACATAGCATATCATAGAAAGGGAGGTAAGGGCAATGAGTATAAAAACCGTGCTGTTTAGTGGTGTCATGGCATGTGTTGTTGTTATTGGTACAGCATATTCGGATACCGGAACTGATAAAAAAACCGTTGCATCAAAATATTATGTGGATACCCAAGTTGAAACTAAGCAGGATAAAATCCCAGGCAGGGCATCTGGGAGCAGTTATGTTATGACCCATCCGACAACCACTGGGGCGACGCCTGGCGCGAGACAGATTGTAACAACCCTTGGAACAAGTACCACAGCAACAACATTGGTTACTACTGGGGGGATAAACACAAGTTTAAATTTAAAGCAAGAAAAAATTGATGCTGGGAATACTGGTGATGTGGTCACTTATACTGGAACTGAGGGTACAGTTTCGGCACGTGCAACATATAAAACAAATGCGGCATACAGTGGGCAAACAGACGCACTTGTTTCGGCAGGGCACCTTAATGCAGCGATTGCAAATGGATTTAATGCCCACCTTGAATGCAATAGTTGGGAAGGCGAATATAATGCACAGACAGATCCGAATGGTGACCATTGTTTGACATATCTTGTAAAAGAATTGAATGGGGTTTATGTTCCACAAACCACAAATCCATAATAAACAAGAGGGGATAGAAGAAGATGAGACAGAATAAACTCTTACTTGTAATTGGTGGAATTTTATTATCTTTGCCTGGGTTTGCGGCTGGTCCGTGCAAAGTTGTATACAGTTGTGGTAGTGGTGCAAATGGACCAGCACCTGAAAGTCATACGGCAAATGCCGACACGGGTAGTTTTGTTGTGGCTGAAAATACTTGTTCAAAATCTGATTATAGTTTTGAAGGATGGCTTATTACCAGCAGCAGCGCATCATATGCCGCCAGTGGCGATATAATGCAACCTGGGGACACATATACAAATACTAATTGCAAAACTCGTGATACACTGGTTCTCACTCTTACTGCACAATGGGCGGCACTAGGGGACAGGAAGATACCAACATCAAAGAAATATGTTGACGACGGTATAAATTCAAAATTAGACAAGATCACTGTTGCGACAAATTCTGCAATAACCTTCCCAACAACGGGAACTGATGAACAATTGGGGGCGCCACGCGGAATTGTTGCGACACTTGGAACCCCAAACGCGACAAGTGGGGATTATTCTGATACAACATCAACAACTATACCTACGACGGGTGCGGTGCTTACGGGGGTAAATAGAAAACAATATATATCAAATGGTTCGGCAAACTATGTTATGACCCAAGCCGCCGAAGGTGGCGAGGGTGGGATGCTGGGTGCGGCGCCAATATATACGACAACCAACAAGACGGATCAGGGTTTTATAGATGCTGTTACATTAAATAACGCAATAATAGATGCCGTAAATCATGAATTTACGCAGGTTGATGAAAACGGAATTCCAGATTCCAATGGTTCATTATGGCGCTTAGAGAATACAGTGCGGCTTGTAACGACCACCCCATCATATTTAGACATAGTTGATAATGCTGGCCAATATGCCGCTGCAACTGGATATTGTGGCCAAAATTTTGGAACTCCTAGTACCAATACTCAGGTTTGTAATACCGGAATTTTGGATTCGCTTTCCAAAGGGACTTGGCGACTGGACTTTATAAATTCTTCTGATTCCACAAAGACCTTTACAATTAATGGTTCGGCAATATGTAGCTCGGTTGTCCCTACTTCTGCTGTGATTGGAAACATATCTGCGGATTCTAAGCAGTTAGAAATTCAGCAAACGTATTCTACTTCGTTTGTGTCTGGGGGGAACGGAAAATATTGTTATTGTAAAATGACGGATCCTGCTATATCTAAATGGGTGTATTCTGCCTACACCGCGAGTTTAGCGACATGTATAAAAAACTGCGCGACAAAGTGCGCAATTGCAGGTGGGGCAAACGAATCACAAACGAGCTTTCGTAATCCTATGTTACAATCCGCGATATAATACAGTATGTTCAAAAAAATTCTTCGCGCGGTTGTTCGTCCGGGTCTAAAATATCAGATATTGTATCTTCGTCAATCTTGTATTCATCTTGCAGTTTTTCAAAATCATCGTGATCGGGGTTTCCAACATTTATCCAAGAAAAAGATTTTAATTTTTCTGTATCAAACATGCCGGCCCCCTTTGATTTCGCACCGAAACATTTTATCCCCACGCGCGACAAAAATCAAATTAAAAAATCATTTGAAAAGGTGATATATATTGTTATGATACATACATCATGAAACAAAAAATTTTCGCACTTTTACTGATTCTTTGCGCCGCGCCGGCTTTTGCAGATTTTAAGACCAAGGCAAAATCCGCCTTTTTAATCGACTATGATTCGGGGGCGGAAATTGTATCGATTGCCGCGGATGAACTTATGCCGCCGTCGTCAATGTTAAAACTGATGACGCTGACGGTTTTGTTTGACGCGGTCAAGGATGGTCGGGTTTCTTTGGACGACCGTTTCCCGGTTGGCAGAAATGCGGACTATCAAAATCCGCTTTGGTATCCGGCAAGCAAGATTTGCTTGTCGGCGGGCCAGGATATATCTGTGCGCGATTTGATTTTGGGCCTTATTGTCCTGTCGGGTGGTGATGCGTCGGTCGTTGTTGCGGAAAAACTTGCCGAAACGGAAGAAAAGTTTACTGATTTAATGACGGCCAAGGCGCGTTCGATCGGCATGCCGCTATCGACCTTTGGGAATGCGAGTGGTTTGCCCAACGATAAAAACTTGATGACAAGTCGGGAACTTGCGACATTGGCATATCATATAATTTCTGATTATCCCGATTTGTATCCAATGTTCGCGACCAAGCGTTTTGAGTTCGGCGAATACAAAACCGATTGGTGTCGCGATTGGGGCAAAACGCATACGGTGAATTATAATAAATTGCTGTTCATAATGTCGGGTGCGGACGGCCTTAAGACCGGGCATACGGACAAGGGCGGATATGGTATGGTGGCAAGTGCCACGTCCGGTGGCCGGCGTCTAATCGGCGTTATAAATGGCTTTTATGGCAAGGGGCATGATGCATTGGCTACGGAAATGAAGGGTTTACTGTCGCACGGTTTTTCCACAACAACCACAAAGGTTTTCTATCGCCCAGGCGAAGATGTAACCGCGGTGCCGACCTGGTATGGACGCAGCAATACGGTAATGGGAACTGTTGGCCAAACACTTGCGATTACGGTGCCAAAGAATGTTGGCCTATCCGGTGTTCGCGTGCTTGCGCGATATACCGACCCAATGCCCGCGCCAATTCGCGCCGGCGATATATTGGGCGAGGTTATTGCCGAACGCAACGGCGATGTTATCGCACGAACAAATTTAATCGCCAAATCTGATGTCGGGCGCGTTCGTTTCCTTGCGCGCGCTTGGCGAAATATTGTTACTATGCTTATGGGGCGTTAAAATGGCACGGAAATCAAATGCGCCCGTTTACGAATTTCCGCATCCGATGGACAATAATAATACGATTGGACATGATGCAACATTGCGTGCGTTTATGGATGCGTGGCAAAATCGCGACGCCCATCCGTTGCACCCAGTGTGGATGCTGTGCGGTCCGCGTGGCATTGGCAAAGCAACGCTTGCCTATCAGATTGCGCGCATGGTTTATGGTAATATAGGTGACTTTTTTATTATCGACATGGACCGGAATATTGACAAGGACGGCCGCGTTAAATCCGATGGAAAATCGATTTCGGTCTATACTGTGCGTGCAACAATTGAAAAGATGCAACTTTCGTCAATGTCGGGCGCGTGGCGTGTTGTGTTGATTGATTCTGTGGATGCACTTACAACTGCTGCGGCGAATGCGATATTAAAGTTATTGGAAGAACCGCCGGCAAAAACATTATTTCTGTTGGTTACGCATCAATTATCAAGTGTTTTGCCAACCGTGCGTTCGCGTGCCCGCGTGGAAAAGATGCGACCGCTGTCGATTTCTGATTTGCGAACCCTTTGTGCGCGGTTTATGCCGGATGAAATAGTTGATGATGAAACATTGCGCCTTGCCAACGGGTCTTTTGGACGCATTGCGAACCTAAAGCAATCTGGGGGCGACGCGATATATGAACGCGTTGTTGAATTTGTAACGAATCGGCACGCAACACAGTCGGATGCAATGAATATCGCGCGGCAAATTGCGCCATCGCCGGAACTTTATGGAATATTGCTTGATGTGATTGCACACTTTAATTTGGCGGAACTTTACCCGGTCGCAACAAAGGCGATTGCGGACATAAACCGCGTGAATTTGGAACCAGAAATCTCATTGTTCAAGATTATATTGGAAATACAAAAATGCTTATAGATACACATTGCCATTTAACCTATGATTTTTCGTCCGTTGGTGGCATGGATGCGGTAATTGCGCGCGCAACCGCGGCCGGTGTGAAATATATAATTTGCCCGACGGCGGACCCGGTTGATATTTTACCCGCGGTGAAATTGGCAAACGAACGCGATAATATTTTTGCAACAATTGGAATTCACCCCGAACACGCGGGAACAAATCCGTCGGATTACATTACGGATGAAATCTTGGCGAATCCGAAAGTATTGGCGGTTGGGGAAATAGGGCTTGATTACCACGAAATGGGCGCGGATACGCGGAATGCGCAAATCGAATTGTTCGAAAGGCAACTGGACATGGCGTGGCGTACGGGGCTGCCGGTCGCGATTCATACGCGTGACGCGGAAAGCGATACATTTGAAATTCTGTCGCGTTATTCGGACATCTATGGCGTTATGCATTGCTTTACATCAAGTTATGATTTGGCCAAAAAAATGTTGGATTGCGGATACTTTTTTTCGGCAAGTGGCATTTTAACCTTTAAGAATGCGGGCGAAATTCGCGACACATTTGCGCGTATCCCAATTGACCGTATCATTGTCGAAACCGATAGCCCGTATTGTGCACCCGTGCCACACCGCGGCAAAATTTGCGAACCGGCCTATGTGGTTGACACGGCGCGTGTTTTGGCGGAAATAAAAAATGTTCCTTTTGAAAAAATGTGTGATATAGTTATGGAAAATGTAAAAAAACTCTATCCAAAGATAGAGTTTTGAATCGGTAAAATTTAATTTTACCTTCCAACAACTATGGTATTATCGGCGTTTTCTATGGCTGCTTTTGTGGCAGTTTTTACTATCTGTGTCAAGACCTTGCCCAAGTTTTGTCCTTCTATTTTTGCGGTGGCCTCATGTAATTTACGAATGTGTGCCGGCACTAGTTGCTCATACATGGAACCAATAATATCCTTAATCATACCATTCTTGGATGAAAAAGCATCTCTATTGATGGCGTTATTAATCAATGCTGCGGTTTCGCGTTCAAAAAAGTCCGCAACACATTCTATTGCGACCTTTTTATCAAATGTTTTTATACCCAATTGTCGCTTTATTTCTTCTTCATATTTATTAACGAAATTTGTCGCCAATTCTTGTAGTGTCATTTTTTATCCTTTTTGTTGTTTGTTAAACTAAATCAACCGCCGAATAAAGTTAGCGGTTGGGGGTTGACAACAATCGGATGAATTGCTCTGTTTATTCAATATATTCACAGACACCCAACCTATGTTGGGATTTTTTATGTCGTCGCCGACACATCCGATGGGTTGTCACGCCCAAGATACAGAAACCTCTATACCCACGCGAATTGTGTAACAAATACTGAAACATTGCAACAAATAAAAAATGTTCCATTTGAAAAAATGTGTGATATAGTTATGGAAAATGTAAAAAAACTCTATCCAAGGATAGAGTTATAGTATTTCCGTGTCCGAAACCATGTTATCTATTAAAAATTCCCGAAGCACGCTTTAATGCCAGCGAGTTAAAATCAACATTGGGTCCCCGTGTCAAATCTTCGGTATCAACTGTTCCTGAAAAATAAACGCGCATAAAATCATCATACAAACGCGCGGGCATTTTGCCGGATTTTTTCTGTTTTAGGACTTTGTTTATATAATCGACGCGGCGCCGTTCTTCGCGAATCCTTTCTGGGACCAACACATCGTGTAACGAAGCAACAAGCATCGTAACAACACGTGGATTGACAGTTATATTATCATAATAATCCATCACCACCGGATTATCATACACAAATTGTGCAATATGCCCGGCGGCCCTTCTGTCATCAAAAGTGTGAACCCCCAATGTTTTTTTTATTTGCTCTTCAAACCGTGTAACAAAATCAAGCGCTATTTCTTCTGGCGTCATACTTTATCCTTTTGGTTTATGATATAATTATACACCAAATACGCACTAAATGCAAAAATTATTTGGCTTTTGTCGTTTTTTGATATAGAATCACACATTATGCCACGCAGTATGATAAAATTTGGTGCTGTTTCTGAAAACCGCAAAGCGCGGTTCTGTTATGTTACCGAAGACACGATAGAGGCGGGTATTGAATTAACGGGGGCCGAAGTTAAATCGCTGCGTTATGGCCTGGTCACAATTGTGGACGGGTTTGTACAGCGGCGCGGGACGAATTTATACCTTGCGGGTGTGGAAATTCAGAAATTACCCACGGCGGCGCGCATTACGAACTTTGATGAACGCCGACCGCGTCGATTGTTGCTGCACAGGGCGCAAATAAATCGCATGATTGGTAAATTGAATGACCGTGGTGCAACAATTTATCCGCTGAAAATGTATTTTAATAATCGTGGGCGGTTAAAGGTCTTGCTTGGTATCGGCCATGGTAAAAACCGTGCGGACAAGCGTGAAACGATAAAGCGCCGCGAATGGGAAAAATCCCGTGCAAGGTTGATGAAAGGATAGTGTAAGTGGTTAGTGAAACTGGCGCGAATGCGCCAGTTGTTTTATATCTCTTCTTTTTACACCCCACTAACACTAATCACTAACACTACCCACTCTTCCCCAGCCATCCGGGTTTTTCCCGTCGGGTCCAACGATAAAATTCCGGTTTTTTGTTATACTTTTCGCGAATTCGTTCGCGGTTTTTTTCTATGTCGGCATCCGTTACAACATATTCGCCGCCCGTCGGACACGCGCCCAAATATTCACGCAAACTTTCCGGGGCAAAGTTCACCCTGAATCCGCGATATTCCATTTCGGCACAGATTTCACAAAACCGGTCACAGGTAAATTTCCAGTGCTTGCGCGCCCACCGCATATGACCCGCACCCAAAACAAAGCACCGCGGCGCGTTCGAAATATCTATTTTTTGTTTAATCACGCGTGGCAATTCATGATATTCGGCAATTAAATGCTGGTCTGAAAGTTCGGATACTGGAATCACATTTACGCGGCTCATAAACAAATTATGACGGGAAACAGAGCGTTTTCATATAGCAAAGAAAACCCATTAAAAAAACACTTGCCCTAAAATAACGATTCGTGATAGCATAGTCCTGAATCAGACGGGAATCTGGTTCGGGGCCCTGAGAAGCCCATATAAGACCGGCACATTATGTCGTAATCCGCAAAATTTCCGATGTTTTGTGCCGAAATCTTGATACCCCGGTTGTCGGGGTGCCCATGGAGTATATATAAAGTCCATGGGGGTCATCGTCTTATATGATTTCTCAACACCCCGACCGTCCTATTTGACGGTTTTTTTACACAACAAACAAAAAAGAGGGAACACAATGACAACACTTTTCAAATTTTTCAATCGTCAAATGAATTCCCCTTTCCTGGGGAAAGGGGTCCGGCGGAACCGCCGGGGGGTATGGGTAAATAAACTACCCCGCGGCATGCTATGCCGCACCCCTTCTTGGAAAGAAGGGGAATTACAAACCGATACGCGGGGATTACGCAACGAACACCAATCTTTTTGTCATTGCGGCCCCCGAGCCGCAATAGGGTTCCGGACCAAGCCCGGAATGACAATAAAAACAACCCTATGGCGGACCAAGCCCGCCATGACAAAGGTGCTTGTTCTTTTGTCGCTGATTATCACTATCCCGGCATTCGCAACCGACCCGGACCCCGCCGCACAAAAAACCGTCGCATCCAAAGCATACGTCGATACCAAGCAAGACGAAATTCCGGCAACCGAGGACGATTATTACAGTGTCCTTACTGATGGGGACACGGATGGTGAAATTGGTAAAATGCAAATTGTAACATCGGGTTTTTTATATGATCAAGGGTTGACGCTTGAAGAAACCGGAGATGATACATCTATACCAACGGCTAGTGCTGTTTTCTATGAACTCGATAACTATTGGCAACCAAAAATCACCAGTGGAAATGTTTTGTTTTATGATGGCGACGGCACTGAAAATGACCTGTATGTTCCGAGTTTGGTTGTATATGATTCAACCACACAAACATTAGAGGGTAATCAAATTGGTATTTTGGATTACGCAACTATGCTTGAACTTGAAGGAGATTTGAGTTTATTTACTGGTAGTTATTACAATACCGAAAATTCTGTTCCAACCGTTCGTGCCGTGGCGGAGGCGTTGAATGCCAAACAAAGTAACTTATCGGAAAAATCCACCGGGGATGCCGCGCCAAAGGGGAATCAGGCGGTTGTGTTGAATGCCGCCGGAAACCCGTCATGGGTTTATACGACCGCTGGTAAAGATTTGGCATTAACCGCAAAATCTGGTGCACAGCGGGTTATGAACTATGTTGACGGCACAACGGCATCCGCCATGTTTGCAACCAGTCAAGGCCTTACCGAGGCACAGGTTAAATCCGCGTTGGTATCGTTGGAATTGTTAAAGGATGTGTATAGTGCGTTACATACGGAAATACAAAATTCGGCACCGACCGGCACGGCAAACACACTTGCGAACTATGATTCAACTGGTGCTTTGGGTTCGGGTATTGCGGTGGCAAGTGCCGCAAGTTATGATTCAACCACCGGCGCGCTGGAAAACGGTTCGGCGATTCCGAATATAACCGCATTGGAAACCAAGCAAAACAAAATGACCTGTGCGGGGTATGAATCCGGTCATGAAAATGACCCGGAATATTGTTGGCTTTGGAATTTGAATAACTAGTGTCCTATTATCACATCGGCATAGAACATTGGGGTCGCATCATCAATGCCGGTGATTTTAACATCGCAAATTGTGCGGGGCGGAATAGGGACGCCGACTATTTTAACCGGTATGTCGTCCGGTGTTCGTGCAATATTATTTGATTCAACCAAAACTCGTGACACATTGCCAACCCGGGATAGCATGAATTTACGCAGGTTTTCATTCGCAACATTTGTTATTTGCCGCACGCGCGCCCGTGCGATATTGCATGGAACCTGGTTTGGCATTTCCGCCGCAACCGTTCCGGGACGCGGTGAAAAAGGAAAGGCATGAATCCGAATTGGTCCCAATTCGCGGGCCAATTCCAATGTTTCATTAAACAATTCGTCCGTTTCCCCCGGAAAACCACAAATTATATCCCAACTGAAACTAACTTTGCCGTCCGCCAATTTTACCAATTCGCGCACCATGTCCGCCGTATGCCGCCGTCGCATCGCGTGCAAAATTGTGTCAGAACCCGACTGCATAGAAAGATGCAGGTGTGGCATAAATCGGTCATTTTGCTTCATTATTTCAATAATATCGCGTATCGCCGGCACCGCCGGATCAACGGACGAAAGGCGCAACCGCCGCAAGTCCGGTACATCATCTAACAGTTGCCGACACAAATCGGAAATCAAAAACGGTCGCCCATCATAAACCCGAACATAAGACGCCGCGTCAACACCCGTAAGGACGACTTCGCCAAAACCATTTTCGGTCGCCGCGCGGACATTTTTCAAAATTTCATCATATTCAAACGACACCGCCGGCCCCCGCAAAAGACGCGTTACGCAATAAGTGCAATCGTGATTGCATCCATTTTGAATTTGAATAAATTGTTTTGAAAGTTTGCTTTCTGTATCAAATTTACCAACTGTTTCCAGTTGCGTATTGCCGCGATTTTTTTGCTGTATTTGGTCCAAATAGGCGTCCAAAACCATCTTTTTTTCATTTGGTATAACAATCGCGCCCGGAATTTTTTCAAACAGTTTTGGGTTTCGTGTCGCGGCGCATCCAGTAACAAAAATCGTGGCACCCGGATTTTCGCGTGCAATTTTGCGCACCGCCTGGCCGCATTGGCGTTCGGCCTCTGCGGTTACGGCGCAAGTATTCACAATAACCGCATGTATTTTGTGCGGTGCCAACATATCTTTTATCTTTTCGCATTCCATCGCGTTAAGGCGACACCCAAAAGATAATGTTCTAATGTTATTTTTTTCTTGCATTTTGACCATTTTTGAATCATTATAGCGTGGCTAAAATATATTTCAACAAAGGAATTTAATATGGCACGCACGACTAATTCTGATACATTACCATTTGTGGAAAGCCGCTATGAACTGGGGATGTTGGCGTCACAGCGGGTTCGTGACCTGAACGGGGGCGCGGCACCGGTGGTCGAACGCGGCAACGATAAACCGACGGTTGTGGCATTGCGCGAAATCGCAAGTGGGCGGTTAGATATCGCAAATATTCGCCACGAATTCGTGCAATCTTACAAGGAAACGCCGGCGGTTGAAAATGCCGAAGAAACATTAGAAGTCAAAAGTGATAATCCTGAATTGCGCGATATTGATGCGGAATTGGAAGAAACGCTTTTGGGTGACGCGCCGGTTGATGCGGCGGAATTGGTTGACGAAGATACCCCAGATGCCGCCGAATCCGACGACGAATAAGTAAAATAACATAAATCCGGAGATGTCGCATAGTTGGTCTAGTGCGCCACATTGGAAATGTGGTATACGGGCAACCGTATCAAGGGTTCGAATCCCTTCATCTCCGCCATGTTAAAATCTTAAAAATCCACCGGATGGTGGATTTTTTGATTTTACCGGCGGAGATGAAGGGATGTGTGCGAGCGACAGTGCAGCACACAATCCGCGAATAAACAATTAGCAATCGTGCGAAAACGGATATTTTTAGTAGAGTTTTTGCATTTACGATTGATTATTGTTTATCAAGACAGCAAATTTATCTTAAAAATCCACCGGATGGTGGATTTTTTGATTTTACCCGCGGAGATGAAGGGATGTGTGCGAGCGATAGCGCAGCACACAATCCGCGAATAAACAATTAGCAATCGTGCAAAAAAATCCATCGGCATAAATATATTGTCAAATAACAATTTTTCTGTTGCACAAACTTTCCTAAATGTATTATAGTGGCAATGTTATGAAAGGTCCGACTGTATCTATTATCTTGCCAAATCGTAATTACGGGAGGTTTATACCTGATGCGATTAATTCGATAAAGGCCCAAACGCTGACTGATTGGGAATGCATTATCATTGATGATGCAAGCACGGATGATTCCGTAGACGTTATAAAAGAACTGATTAGTGGTGACGACCGTTTCAAATTGGCCGTGAATTCCGAATCTGTGGGTATTTCCGCAACACGTAATGTGGGCCTGGATATGGCGAGTGGGGAATATATCGCATTTTTGGATTCGGATGATTGTTATACTGAATACTTTTTGGAAATGCTGGTAACATTGGCGCGAAACACGAATATTGGTATTGTTGGCGCGCTAAGTAAAACGGTTGATGTGGATTTTCATTTTAGACCATCTGGGGCAAAATGGAATATTACTGATTACAAGGTTTATGATAATCCGCGTGATATGTTACTTATACCGGCGGCTAATCGCAAGTTTGTGTGGATATGGCGTCGGATATATAAACGCGAACTTTTAAAAAATGTTCGTTTCCACGATGAAATGAAGGTAAATGGTGACGACATTATCTTTATGGCGGACTTAATGTGGCATGTGCCACAGTTTATTGAGCTAAATGTCGAAGGTGTTTATCATCGCAGTCATGGTTCATCTGTGTCATCTGTTCAGCAAATGTTTAATATCGAACGCGTAAAGATATTTCCAATTTTGTTCAAATATATGCGCGAAGAATTATTGGACAAATATGATAGGGCGTTCTTGTCTGAATTCTATAGTGGGCTATTTATGTTGTTGCTGTCAGAATGTTTTATTAAATTCGGTGACAAATTGACATTTAAGGACAAGAAAGATTTGCGAAAAATAATGGCTTCGGCGTGCCGGTTTATTGTGAAAAAGTATTTGCCGTTCAAACAACGATTATTGTGCAGGTATTTAACATGGATAAAGTAAATGTATTATATTGTTTTGATTCGCGGTTTTGGCGTATGGCGGCGGTGTCTATGGAATCTTTGCTGTCAACCGCCAATCCGACAACGCAACTGACGATATATTGTATGGTTGCGCCGGGGACCAAGGGACACAGAAAGATTAAAAAAATCGTAAAATCCCATAAAAATGGCGCAAAATTGGTGTGGCGTGAAATAGAACCATCCGAAAACCCGTTCGCGACGCCGGAATTTTCCAAATATGACCCGGTAACATTTTATCGCTGTATTCCGCACCGTTTCTTTAAAGATATTGACAAGATATTATACCTTAACACCGTTACTTTGATTTTTCACGATTTGGCGGAATTGTTTAATATGGATGTTTCAAGTTGTGCCTTTGGTGCGGTTTACGACATGGCCCCAATTCACGAGGCGAATAATGAAATGGGCGCATTTGTTAGGGATTTTTCACACAAGTATCTAAATGATAGACCATATTATAATACCGGGGTTTTGTTATTAAATCTTAAAAGGATGGCTGCGGCGGAAAACGTTTTGTTCGAAACAAAAGTGCCTTTGCGTTACCCGGTCCAAGATTTGCTAAACGCCGCGTTTACGGGAAAAATAAGGACATTGCCATTAAAATATAATTTGGCGCCCGCCACACCAATCCCACCGCAATTTTCGTCGGAAGAAGCGGCGGTTGTGAATTCTGGGGGACATGTCATTGTGGATTGTTATTATACTTGGCCTTATGATAGGGAACATTCCAATAAACTTGTGTATGAAACATTTGTAAAATATGCGGGCAATATCGGCATGAAGCCGGAAATGTTTGCCAAGGAAATTGACAAATATGTCCCTGCAAAAAAGACCTATGTCCGACACGTAACAATACGACAGGGGAAAATATTCTTTTTCGGTATGAAGGTTGATAAGCAATAGGAGAAAGCAACAATATGGAAAATATTGATATTTATGACGAGTATATGAATAAGATTGGGACGGAATCTCGCGATGTTGTCCATAAAAAGGGAATTTGGCACAAGACGGTTCATTGTTGGCTTTATGACGATAACAAAAATATATATTTTCAAGAGCGGGCTGATTGTAGAAAACTCTACACAACGGCCTCCGGACATGTTTTGGCGGGCGAAACTGTGCGTGATGCGTTCAAACGTGAAATCAAAGAAGAAATTGGTATTGATATGGATGTATCAAATGCAATTCCGTTGGAAATTGCATTTTGGCGCCAAGATAAAGATGAAAAACAATGGCACGATCGCGCCTTTGCGCATGTTTATATGAATAAATTATCGTTAAATTTTACAAATTTCCATTTTCAGCCAGATGAAGTGTCCGGGCTTGTTCGAATAAATGCCATCGATTGTATGGATTTATTGATGGATAAAAAGACGGTCGTTCGGGCCACTAAAATAACAACGGATGGTAAAGGCCCAATCGATATTACAAAGAATGATTTCTTGGTCGCGCCAAATGAAACCGCAATAGTAAAATACGGTCATATTTTACAAAGCATAGCACAACTTTTCTAATAACCAAAAATCTCCTTGCGCCGGGGTGCCAAAAAGCGATAAAATATACGGCACAGGGCAGGGGGAAAATTTATTGACACTTACCGGGCTTTCTTTGAATCAAGTTGCCGCAAGCCGCAAGAAATACGGCGCGAATGTTATGCCCGACCCGCGGGTAAAGACCGCATGGGATTTCTTGGTCGATGTTTTTCGGGACAAGATAAATATGATTTTGCTTATTATGACGATTATCTTTGCAGGACTTTCGCTTTTGGGCTATGGCGATATTACCGAAGCAATTGGCATAGGTGTAGTCCTTGGTATCGTTGCAATTGTAAATGTTATCACGCACCTGCGCAGCCAGCACAGCACACTTGAACTTCGCCGGCGTGCGGCTTTGACCACATGCAATGTTATCCGTGGTGGCCGTATTCGTAATGTCCAAAGTACCGAAATAGTTGTTGGTGATATAGTTTTGCTCCAGGCGGGCGAATCAATTCCGGCGGATGGATACCTGGTTCATGGGCATATTTCTGTGAACAATTCCGTCCTTAACGGTGAAAGTGAAGAGGTTCACAAATCCCCAATTCCGCGGTTCAAATATGACCGCGGCGCACCCATAACCGCAAACGATTATAATAATGCAAACTATGTCTTTGCCGGCACAACGGTCCATGGTGGTGGCGGTGCAATGTGCGTTACGCGTGTCGGGCCGAATACCGAAAACGCCAAGATATTAAAGACACTTACCGATATAGGTGAAGAAAAAACGGCATTACAGATTGGACTTGATAATTTGGCGGGTCTTATAGGCAAAATTGGTGGCGGTTGTGCATTTGGAATCGCGGTGATAATGATATTTATGCATTGGTATGTTTACGGTTTTGCGGACTTTGGCGATTTGGTTTATACGGTTGTGCGTGCGATTGCGATGGGGCTGACCATATTTGTGGCGGCGGTCCCCGAAGGGTTACCGTTTATTATCGGAATTATAACCGCACAAAACGCACGCAAAATGACGCAAATGAATTTGCTTGCAAAAAATCCGGCAAAAATTCCAGAGGCCGGCAATATCCAAATTCTTTGCACTGATAAAACCGGAACAATAACATATGGGAAAATGCTGCCTGTGGCAAACTATACCGGCGACGGCACGAACATAGGGTTTAATCGGGACACCGGTGGCGCGGTTATGCGACATGTTGTAAATAATATCGTGCTAAATGGTCGTGCAATGCTTGATGCGGACGACCAAATTGTCGGGGGCAACAGTACCGAGCGCGCACTTTTTGGTGCATTGGGACTGAATCAAAAAATGGTAAAAAATATTCGGCGTGAACATCCAATTTTAACAAAAACATTGTTTAACAGTGCGAACAAGTTTTCCGCAACAACGGTCAGGGTCGGCAAAGGTTTGCGCACCTATGTTATGGCGGCGCCCGAAATTATTTTGGCACATTCAAAGTTCTATGTGGACCTTGGTGGCAAAACACATCCGTTAAACCGCGCAACGGTCCGGCGTATTATTGTTTCAAATGCGCGTCGTGCCATGCGCGTAATCGCAACGGCGTATTACGACGGACCACATAAGGCAGGTCAAATTCCGGATAACCTGACCTTCGTAACGGTTTCCGCACTGCGTGACGATATTCGCCCCGGTGTCGCGGATATGGTTCGTGAATTGCAAAGTGCCGGTGTTTCGGTTATGATGATAACCGGTGATATCTTGGAAACCGCCCGCGTTATCGCGCATGAAAGCGGAATTTTACAATCTGAAAACGATATCGCAATTACCGCAACCGAATTTGATAAAATGTCGGACGGTATGGTTCGACGCATTTTGCCAAAAATTCGTGTGATTGCGCGCGCAACACCGCACACCAAATTGCGCCTTGTTCAAATTGCCCAAGAATCCGGGCTTTGTATCGGTATGTGCGGCGACGGCACAAACGATGCACCGGCGTTAAAGGGTGCGGATGTTGGATACGCCATGGGCGACAGCACCGATGTGTGCAAGGAAGCAAGCGATATCATAATTACGGACAATAACTTCGTATCAATTGGCAACAGTATCCTTATGGGGCGGACATTTATGCATAATGTAACGGGTTTTTTGCGGTTTCAATTGCCAATAAACTTTATCCTTGTGGTATTGTGCACTTTGTTCCCGTTGCTGGCCGGTGTTACGGCATTTATGGCGGTTCAGATATTGATAATAAACATAGTTATCGACAGTTTGAATTCACTTGCGTTTGGTGGCGAACCGCCACGCATGGAATATATGACCGAACCGCCCGCGGGTAAAAATGCACCACTGGTTACGGGCGATACTATCGCGGGCGTAATATGGACGACAATCGCCGGCATATTTATATTTGCATTAACCTTGATTCAACCGTTCAGTTCGATATTTGGTGATGCGGCCATGTTTGCGCGTTTTGCATTGATAATAATAATGGCAATGTTAAATGGCTTTTGTGTCCGTGTCCGCGGGTTTGATATCTTTTCTGGGCTGTCCAAAAACCCAATGTTTTTGATTATAACGGCCGTGGTTTTCGTGGGCACATACCTTTGCGTAACATTTGGGGGCGCAATGCTTGGGCTGGGGCCATTAAATTTATCACAATGGTTAACGGTTATGGGGCTATCGATTCTCATAGTCCCGATAAATTTCATATATAAAATGTTGAGATAAGAAAAATCTTGACATCCCGTGCATAAATGATAATGTGTGTCCCGGACATAAAAAAAGGATTTCATATGTATTATTATAGAGCGGAAATGGGCGAACTGTACGATTCACCGTATAAGTCGGAATTGATACAAATGTACGCTGCGTTAAAGTTGTATCCTGTTAGAATATCTTATCCCGAAGGACAACCGTCAAACCACCCAAAAACCAAAGAGGAACGGTGGAAATTGGACAATTGGAAGTGGAATAATAATTTTACGACGATATATAACATCGGCCCTTGTAAAATTGAACATTATGATCCAAAGAAATTGTATATGGAAGTGCCCGCAACCCAGGAATTGCGCTTTTATACCCCCAGTAAACCATTTGATTTTGCATCATTGCATTATTATCACGAAAAAGACGAGATAAAGGATCAAGATAAAATACCCCTTATGCAATTATATCAAAACACTAAACATAAGTTGTTCGGCAGACCATTTACAAATCCGTTTGATAAATATATGCAAACACATATATCTGAACTTCAATCATATGCAGTTGGGTCGCTGGATGAAGAACGGGCAAAATCGGCACTTATCCAATTGAAACTAATTGAATCGTTGTTAGGGCTGCAAAAAGCATAACGAACGTGTTCAAATGATCACTAACCACTAACACTTGTCGCGGCGGAGCGACAGCGGAGACGGACTAACATTTTTCACTATTTCCTTGCTTTTTCAAAAAAAATGGTTTATATTACGCGGGCTGAATAGAATCAGAACTGATTAAGCATCGGTGGATTTTGGTCCCGGCGTGATAAGGTTTCTGTCAAATGTTCGGCCAAACTAAAAAAACCAAAAGGATAAAATTATGGCAAGAGATGGGGCAAAACGCAGTACCCGTAAACTTAAAATCGGACGCAGTTTGGGCGTCAACCTGTGGGGCCAGGCAAAATCCCCCTTTAACAAGCGCAAATACAAACCGGGCCAGCATGGACCAACATCGCGCGGCGGTAATATGACCGATTATGCAAAGCAGATGCGTGCAAAACAGACCCTGAAAGGATACTATGGCAATATCGGCGAAAAGAAATTCCGCGCGTATTATTTGGAAGCTAACAATATGCGTGGCGATACGCCGGATAACCTTATCGGTTTGCTTGAACGTCGTTTGGATGCGGTTGTGTATCGTGCAAAACTTGCACCGACCGTCTTTTCTGCGCGTCAGTTGGTAAGCCATGGTCATATCTATGTCAACGGCAAACGTGTGAAAATCGCATCGTATCAGGTTAAACCCGGCGATGTCATCACCGTTAGTGACAAGGCAAAACAAATGCCATTGGTTGTGTTGGCGTTGGAATCTGGCGAACGCAATACACCGGATTATATCAATGTGGACAGTGCGAATTTCACCGCAACTTTCACACGCGTGCCGTCCTTTGCGGATGTGCCATATCCGGTTCAAATGTTTCCTGAATTGGTCGTTGAATTTTATTCGCGTTAATATGGAAATGTTTGGGAAAAAATCAAAAGTCCGCCGGTTCGGCGGATTTTTTTTGATTTCATCTAAATAACATTGTATAATATGTAAAACAAATGGATATAAAATGTCTGAATCGAAAGTATTTTTAACGGGAATAAAGCCGACCGGAACGGTGCATTTGGGTAACTATATCGGTGCCTTGCGCCAGATTCGCGATATTTCCCAAAAGAACAAGACAATTGTTTTTGTTGCAGATTTGCACGCACTAAACATTATGCATGATGCAAAATTGGTTCGTGAACATACATACGAAATCGCCGCAATTATCATGTCGATTGGGGTAAATATGGACAATGTCTTGTTGTTTCGGCAATCGGATGTGCCGGCGGTGTGCGAATTGTCGACAATCCTTACCAATGTTACGCCCAAGGGGTTAATGGACCGTGCCCATTCGTACAAAGCGGCGGTTGACCGTAACATGGCGACGGGTGCGGACGCGGATGCTGGCGTGAACATGGGACTTTATACATACCCGATTTTAATGGCGGCGGACATATTGCTTTATGGTGCGGATGTTGTTCCCGTTGGTGCGGATCAAAAACAGCATGTGGAATTCGCACGCGATATCGCCGGACACTTTAACACGATTTATGGCGATGTCTTGAAATTGCCAGATGCCAGAATTTTGCCAGATGCCGGAATTATCCCGGGGCTTGACGGCCGGAAAATGAGCAAATCTTATGATAATGTGATTCCACTTATGGCGGGGTCGGCGGAATTAAAAAAGAAAATTATGCGCATTATCACCGATTGCAAGACGCCCGAAGAAGCAAAGGACCCGGAAACATCGACAATATTTCAATTGTATCAGCACTTTGCGGACGCGACGGAAACCGAACGGTTTGCCGAAATGTTTCGTGCGGGCGGCATGGGATACGGTACGGCAAAAACAATTCTGTATGAAAAACTCGATTCTGTATTGGCCCCGATGCGTGAACGCTATGAATACCTTATGGCGCACACCGATAAATTGGATGCGGCACTGAATCGCGGTGCGGAAACCGCGCGAAAGGTCGCCGAAAAAACTTTGTCGCGCGTCCGTCGCGTAACACTTGGGAAAAAATAAAAAACCGAAAGGAGAAAAAGATGAATAATAAACTTATATGGGCGGCGGTTACAGCCGTATGTGTGCTTGTGTTGGGATGGACCGCGATTGATCGCTTTGCGGCGCCGCGAACAATAAGTGTTGATGGCGAATGCCTGACTTCGGTGCCAAAGGACCGAACGGCGATAACCCTGCGCGTAAGCGTTACGGACAAAAGTGCTGCAAAATCTATGAAAATGGCGTCGTCCAAGGTCGCGGAAATGAACGCGTTTTTGAAAACTTTGGATGTAAAGGTTCAAACCAGTGAATTTAATTCGTATGAAAAATCCGAATGGAATCACACGAAACAGAAATCTGAATTTGTTGGAATTGAAACGACAATCGCACTTGATGTATCGGCAAGTGATATTGACACAATCGAAAAGGTTTTGAATAAATTCGCCGGCGCCGAAGATGTCTTTGTAACAAACCTGCGTATGTTCACGGCCACCGAAACGATGAAGCCGGTTTTGGAATCATGTCTTGGGGCGGCGGTTGAAAATGCACGCGACCGCGCAAACGGACTTGCGGCTGGCGTCGGGAAAAAGGCGGGTAAAATGCTCGCGGTTTCATATGGCGCAACCGGGTCGTACACCGCACCAACGGCGAATTTCCGTATGGCAAAAATGGAAATGGCCGCAATGGATGCCGGCGCGGGATATGTTGGCGGCGCAATAACCGGCAAGGATACCGAGGTTTCCGTTCATGTTTCGGCTGTTTTCGAAATAAAATAATATGCAGGATACAATCGACGAATTTATTGAATATCTGACGAATACCAAGAACTATTCGGCGCATACGGCGGTGGCGTATCAGGCCGATATCGCAGATTTTATGTCGTTTTTTGAACGGTTTTCCGGCGCGACGCCCGAATTATCAGACATTGCCAAAATCGATACGATAACTTTTCGTTCGTGGCTTGCCGACCGGCAAAGGCGTGAACTTTCGTTCAAATCAACGGCGCGCGCGCTTTCTTCGGTGCGCGGTCTATTCAAATATATTGCGAAATATCACGGCATAAAAAACGATGCGATTGATTTAATATCTTCGCCAAAAATCCCAAAGAAATTGTCCAAGGCGATTGAACCGTCTGATGTTGATGATATGCACGGCGCAATCGCGGCGATTGACGAAGGTGAACCGTGGATTGCCGCGCGCGATTGGGCGCTGGTAACATTGCTGTTTGGGTGCGGATTGCGTATATCCGAAGCGTTGGGTTTGAAAAACAGCGACATTGCGGGCGCACCAACAACTTTGCGCATAATGGGCAAGGGGTCCAAGGAACGCATAGTCCCCGTATTGCCCGCCGTCCATCATGCGATTGAAAAATATATTGCGGTCCGACCTTTTTTTAATGCGCCGACCGACGAATTGTTTCGCAGTGTGCGTGGATTGCCCATGTCGGCGCGCATGGCAGAAAAGGTTATTGAAAAGGTGCGTGCATTTTTGCAATTACCCGATTATGTAACGCCGCACGCATTGCGCCATACTTTTGCAACGGCGTTACTTGCGGACGGTGCAGATTTACGCAGTTTACAGGAATTACTTGGGCATTCATCATTATCGACAACGCAACTTTATACCAAGGTCAACATGGCGGAAATCATGAACATTTATGAAAAATGCCACCCGCTTTCCGACGATGCGGAAAATTAGTTTGACACTAAACATAAAATTTGAAATAATGCCGATATGAAAGTTCGTTTTATAAATTTTTATTGCTGTTGTTAAAATATGTTTTGGCAAACATAATGTTTGCGTATTTTTCTATTACTTGTTATTATAATTAACACCAAAAGGATTTCATTATGCAAATAAGATTATACAATACAATGACACGCAAAGTGGAAGATTTTGAACCGATTGTTCCCGGTCATGTGGGCATATATAACTGTGGACCAACCGTTTATTGGGACCAACATTTGGGAAATATGCGAACCTTTTTCAACAGCGATATGATGAAGCGGATGTTTTTGGCAAATGGTTATACGGTAAATCATGTTATGAATTTTACAGACGTTGGTCATTTGACAAGCGATGAAGATACCGGCGAAGATAAAATGGAAAAGGGCGCGGCACGGGAAAATTTGTCTGTGTGGGATGTTGCCAATAAATATATCAAAAGTTGCGTAAATGATATGAATTTGTTGAACATTATTCCACCGACCTATACGCCGCGCGCAACAGACCATATCAAAGAGCAAATCGAACTTATTCAAAAACTTGAAAAACTTGGGTTTACATATGAAATACCCGGTGATGGAATTTATTACGACACATCGAAATTGCCGGATTACGGCAAATTGGGTGGCCAAAACTTATCGGAATTGCGTGGCGGCGCACGTATAGAAAATAATAACAAGCGGAACATAACGGACTTTGCACTTTGGAAATTTTCGCCAACGGATGTCAAACGCCAGATGGAATGGGATAGTCCATGGGGTGTTGGTTTCCCAGGTTGGCACCTTGAATGCAGCGCAATGAGTATGAAATATCTTGGCGACCATTTCGATATTCATAGCGGAGGTCAAGAACATATCAAGGTTCATCATACCAATGAAATCGCACAATCTGAACCGATTGTTGGTGCGCCGTGGGTGCATTATTGGGTGCATTGGGCATGGCTAATGTTACGCGAAGGCAAAATGGCAAAATCGTCCGGTTCTTTCTTTACGGTTCGTGGTCTTATCGAAAAGGGTTATGACCCAATGGCGTTTAGATATTTACTGCTTCAGGGACATTATCGTCAACCAATGGAATTTTCGTTTGAATCTTTGGATGCTGCTGCGGCAGGGTACAAGAATATGGTCCGAAAGATTGCCGATCTAATGGCGGATTCCGGACAAGAACCAGTGAACCAAAATTTATACAATGAATGGCATGATAAAATTTTAACACCGATTTCTGATAACCTTAAAACATCTGAAACATTGGTTGTGGTCCAAGATTTGTTGAAAGACAAAACTGTGAATGCCGCGACAAAGTTGGCTTTGGTTGTTTTTATTGATGAATTGTTGGGGTTGCAACTGCGTGATCGTGCACAAAAATTGCACGACGCGGAATCTGAAACCGCACCAAAAGAAATTCAGGAATTGGCCGAGCGGCGCTTGGGGGCAAAAAAATCTCGTGATTTCGCACTGGCGGATGAATTACGTGCCAAGATAGATTCGTGTGGTTGGACGGTTATGGATATCCTCGGCGGATTTAAACTTGTGAAAAAACAATAAAAATTTTTTACAAAAAACCGCTTGAATATGGTGCGGGTTGTGCTATATTTAGCCACATAAGACCAAGAGGATACCTTATGAATTACCCATATATGCCGAAATCCACTGCGTTGTGGTTGATTGAAAACACTGCGCTTACCTTTGAACAGATTGCCGATTTTTGCGGCCTGCACGAGTTAGAGGTTAAAAACATCGCCGATGCGGAAACCCAAAAAATTCAAGGGCTGAATCCGATTTTGAACGGGCAACTTACCCGCGAAGATATCGCGCTTTGCGAATCCGACCCGACCGCGCGTTTGACTTTACAGGAAAGCATTGTTCGTGCGCAAAATGCCCAAAATAAAAAAGGAATCGGTTATACGCCAAAGATACTTCGTCAAAACCGTCTGGGTGGAATTTTATGGATTTTGAAAAATTGTCCGGAATTGACCGATGGCCAAATTGCCCGTTTGATGCGCAGCACAAATAACACGGTTGCATCTGTGCGCAACAAAACGCATAAAAGTTATGCGGATATTCAAATTCAAAGCCCGATTGTCCTTGGGTTGGTGTCTGAATCCGCGTTGCACGATGCGATTGCCAAGGCGGCCAAAGAAAGCACAAAAAATAAAAAGAAAAAATAAAAAAATCATAAGGGTTTTTTATGTCCAAAAAACTTGATGATGCAACACGGTTACTGGTCGATTCATTGCCGGAAAACCTACAGAAACTTGCCGTTTCTTCGATGGAACACGGGTATTTGTCGCAAATGGATTTTAATGCCGCGACCGATGCGGACGAAATCCCCGAAGAAGAACGCCCCGAAGTCCTTGATTTCTTTAAGCAAGATTTGGGTTTGGAAGTGCTGGAAACCGGCAATTATCAAAAGGATATAGAAAGATATTATGATGACGATTCCGATGAAAATGCGGAAAAGTATCGTAATTTGCTAAACAATGACGCCGAACAGGTCGATACGGATGAAGATTACGAACACTATGCAAAACAGTTGGAACGCAGCCAAACCGGCACGCTTGTCCTTGGGGTCCAAGATTCTGTTCAATCATATCTGAAACAAATCGGAAATGTTCAATTACTTACCGCCCCTGGTGAAGTTGCAATCGCACAACGGATAGAGGCCGCATCGCGACTAATGATATACGGCCTTTGCGAAAGCCCCATGACAATTCAGGCGATGCTTGATTGGTACCAGCAGTTGCAGAACGAAGAGGTCCGCTTACGCTATATCATAAATTTGGAAGCGATGTATTCAAGTGAATCAGAGCAAAAATCCGTTGCGGCGCTTTCGGAAACATTAAAATCCAAGGGTGTAGAGCAGGTTGATGATTTATCCGATGAAGATTTTGAAGATTTGACCGAACCAACGGTTGACGACGAAATGGACGAAGACGACGAAGATGAAGATGACGAAGAAATAAAGAAGGACGATAGCCCGCGCAGCACATCCGGGGTTCCGATTCCTGTGATGGAAGAAGCGCTTATGCCGGTAATAACGGACTTGTTTGCCAAGATAAAACGCACATTTAACAGTATGCAAAAATTGCAGGCGTTGCGTATGGAAAAATTGCTAACTTCGTCAAAACCTGATGAAGCGTTGGAAGCCAAGTATAATAAAATGCGTCTGACTTTGTTTGAAAGCGTAAGCAAGATTCGCATGAACGACGACCGTATTGCGGAAATTATGGACCGCCTTACTGAGCGCGACCAATTGTTGATGGGACTTGAAGGCAAACTTTTGCGCCTTGCAATGGCGAACAAAATCAAACGCGAAGATTTCTTGGCCGAATATGTTGGAAACGAGTTAAATCGCAATTGGGTTAAAAAATTGCAAAAACATAAAAATGCAAATTGGGTGAACTTTGCGAAAAAGCATGGCGATGATATATTAAAGATTCAATCTGAAATAACAGCGATTGCCGATGAAACGGGCCAGCCAACCGCCGAATATAAAAAGGTTGTCGAACTTGTTCGTCGTGGCCAAACCGAAGCCGCACGCGCGAAACGCGAAATGATAGAAGCAAATCTGCGTCTTGTTATAAAATTTGCTAAGAAAAGTAGTAACAGGGGCCTGGGACTGGATTTCTCCGACCTTGTCCAAGACGGCAATATTGGTTTGATGAAGGCGGTTGATAAATTTGACTATCGTTTGGGCAATAAATTTTCAACATATGCCACAAATTGGATTCAACAGGCGATTTTGCGTAGTATCGCGGACCAGGCACGAACAATTCGTATTCCGGTGCATATGATTGATAATATACATAAAATTCAGCGCGCTTCGCGTCAATTTATGCATAAATATGGTCGTCAGCCAACCGCCGAAGAATTATCCAAGATTATTTACCTGCCGGTGGACAAGATTCACAAGGCCATGAAGGTCAATGTCCGTCCAATTTCTTTGGAAGCACCCGTTGGCACCGAAGATGACAGTTCGCGTATGGAAATCATTGCGGATGAAACGGCGAAAAATCCGTTTACTTCGGCGGCACAAAAGAACTTGCGTAAAATTGTAACACAAATTTTGTCGGAATTGGACCCCAAGGAAGAAACCGTTTTGCGTCAACGCTTCGGAATGAGTACAAATAAAACCAGCACATTGGAAGAGGTTGGTGAATATATCGGTGTTACGCGCGAACGTATAAGACAAATCGAACAAAAGGCACTGAACAAGTTAAAGCACCCAACGCGGGCGCGCAAACTACGCAGTTTCTTGGAAGATTAACACAAAACTCGTTAGACCTGTTGCGAAAGCGTGGAATATATTATTCCCAAATCTGTTTTTATCAATGCGGCGGTCAATTTGTCCGCCGTATCTGTTTGCTTTGCGGCGGCAAGTATACGGTCAAAGGCACGCACAAACTGCGCGGCCTGGGACCGGAACACTGAATCAGATTTCATCAAATCTCGAATTTGTTTTTTGTTCGCGGCCTTTACAACCTTTGCCATCCATTTGGCAAAGATTGTTTTGTCGCCGTCATGATATTTTTTCCAAACAACATCTGGAATATCGGTCCCCATCGCCCGGGTCAAATCAACCGTTTGTTCATACATCTTGTCGAATTCATGCGTAGATTGCGCAACAAAATCGCGACTGCTGGCACGCGGGGCCGGATTTCCAACTGGCGCGGTCTTTATCGCATCCATCGGTGCGGCGGCGCGCGCAACGGCCATTTGTTTGTTTAATGTCTGCATGGTGTCAACGGCCTTGGCATAATCAGACATCAAATCAATCATTTGTTGCCGTGACTGACCGGCCAATGTATCAAGTTTTGTTGCAGATTCCGACACAGATTCCGTTGAACGGGCAACCGTATCATTCATTGCCGAAATTTTTGCGTTCAATTCGGTAACAATCGCGGCAAGACGCATGCCCGCATCGTCCGATATCTTGGTGAGTTCGGGCAGGGCGGCATAATACCGTTCAATAAGTTCGGATAACGGTTTTAATTGTTCGGTCGTGCTAACAGACATCTTAATAAGCCCTTCGGATTGTCCCGAAAGTTGCGTATGCGCCGCGTTCATTTCTATCAGTGTTTCGCGCACGCCGGTTGCCATGGACTTTACAGATTCAGAAAACGCACCCGCCGCGGTTTTGGTATCTTTTAGTGTTGTGTTCGCAACCCCCGACACAGTTTTAAGTTCGGACACAACATCGGTTGCAAATTCTTTGATTTCGTTTTCAAAATGATTCGTAAGCCCGGCAAGTTCGCTTGATATGCCGCGCACAGAACTTTCTGTTTCGGTTGCACTTTTGATAACCGTTTCGACAATCTCGGTAAGTTTGCGCAGTTGTTTTTCAACCGAAGATTCAGTCAACATAACTTGGGCACCAATAATATTCGCGGTATTGGTCAATGTGTTCATCTGACTCGTTAATTGCTTTTTGCTTTGGCGGTCAAATGTTTCAAGTTTCGTAAGATATGTGTTCAATATCTTATTGTTACTGTTCATAACATTTTCATAATTCGAAGCCGTCGATTTGACATTTTCGAAACCTTCGACCGCGGTTTTGGTAAGTTCTGTGATTTCATCCCTTATTCCGGCGGATTGTTCAGACATTTGTTGGAATTTTTCAGTGCCATTATCAATTGCGGCATTTAATTCATTGGCAAGATTGCCGCTGCCCGTGGTCCAGTTCGCAATCTTTTCATCAATCAGCGCGATTTTATCGCCGGAATCTTTGGTCGTAGCGATTATTTTATCAAGTGTTTCAGCAACCGTTGCGGCAAACCTATCGGTGGCATTTGAAACATCATGCCATGCATCTGAATCAACAACAGCGCGTAACCCGGTTACCGTATTATCAACACGGTCGGTCATTTGTGAAATTCGCATAACCGCATCATTTGCGACATTAACCAATGTTTCATTTCGTGTGCTAAGTTCATTATGCAACTTTTCCGCCACGCCTATTTGTTTGCGCAAAGTGTCGCGAATTTCGCCGAAACACGCAGATATCTTGGCCATTTCGTCCGCCATAATTGTTTGCAACACGCGCGACGCATCAACAACACGCGCCCGGTCCGGCGCGGTGATAATATCAAGCATAGATTGCATCACGCGCTGTGAGCGACGCGAAATAAAAAACAGCGCAATCAAAACACCGACAAGCAACGCACCAATTGTTGACCCAATAATAATCCAGATATCTGTTAAACTCATCTTTCTCCCCCGAATACTACGAAATTTATTATTCCTTGCAGTTCGGTCTTATTTATAATAAAATTTTAACAACAAAGCAAGGACATAAATGAGAAAAAAAGCACCACTTTCATCCGAACAAGATTTTGCCGCCGAACCTTCGCGTAATGTTTGGGTCCAGGCGAACGCCGGCACCGGGAAAACAAGCGTTTTGATTGAACGTTTACTACGCATTTTGTTTCGTGATACTGGGGCGAACTCTGGGATTTTGTGCCTTACTTATACCAACGCGGCGGCGGGCGAAATGCGCGATCGTATACTTGGGGCGTTGCGGGATTGGGCGATTGCAACGGATGATGAATTGCGCGGGCTTTTGGTTGGAATTTCAAAGAATCAAAATCCTACGGATACTGATATTGCGCATGCGCGTTCGGTTTTTTTCAAATATATTGATACACCAGATTTGCTGAAAATAAAAACAATACATGGTTTTTGTGAAGAAATCTTGCATCGTTTCCCGACCGAGGCGGGCATATCACCGTCGTGGTCATTGATATCGGACGCGCCACAAAGGGTATTGTTACACGACGCACTGGATAAACTTATCAATTCATCACACAATGACACGCGGGTGGCCGATGCATTTGACTATCTTGTTGGGACAATATCTGAACATAAAATTGACGATTTGTTAAAGCATCTTGAACAACAATGTAAAAACTTTTTTAATATAAAAGATTTTATTAAATATAGGAATTATTTCATTGATACGATTGAAAAAAATTTGAATTTAATTTCAAACAAAAACACTAATTTTCCGGATATTCCAATCGAAAAATTAAAGAAAATTATCGAAAACGCCCGACAAGAAAAAAAGATTGGGAAAAAACTTGAAAACCTAATTACTTTGACCGAACAATACATTAATTCAACGATAGATTTTGAACAATATAAACACGCGTATCTAACCAACGAAGGCACACCGATAAAAAGCGGTCTAGATAAACCGTATTTACAGGAAGAAAGGAATCGGGTCTTTGAATTAAATGTTCGGCATATAAACGAAAAAATATATTATGACTCTTTGGGTTTGTTCGATTTATCTGCGGCGTTTGCAAAAAAATATCAAGAACTAAAACTATCGCAAAACGTCCTTGATTTTGAAGATTTGATTCTATATACGCATCGTCTGTTTTCGAATCCCGAAACAATGGGTTGGATTTTGTCGCAACTGGATTTATCTTTGTCGCATATCTTGGTGGACGAAGCACAAGATACCGGCCCAATACAATGGGAAATTCTACAAATGCTTGCCGGGGATTTCTTTACCGATGGCGATACCGCGGATATGCCACATTCGTTGTTTGTTGTTGGTGATACCAAGCAATCTATTTATGGTTTCCAAGGTGCCGATGCAAATGCGTTTATAAAAAGCAAGCAGGAAATATCAAAATATATTAAAAACAACGTTCGTGAAATAAAGGAAGTTCCACTTACGCAAAGTTTTCGTTCGACCGAACCAATATTGCGTACTGTCGATATGTTCTTTGGCGATAAAAATGTTGCGCAAGACACTGGGTTTATAAACAATCCGCATAAATGCTTTCGGGTGGGCGCCAAGGGAATGGTTGAAATACACAAATTGGTATCATCGCGCGATTCAGAATTTGCAACTGAACGTGTTCGTCGGGACTATGTTTCAAATATAGCCGACAAAATATCAACACTTTTATCAACGGACAAACATAAGCCCAATGATTTTATGATTTTAGTTCGACAACGCACGCCACTTGTTGTGCCCATGACACTTGCACTTAAACGGCGCGGAATACCGGTTGCAGGCAGTGACAGGATAGTCCTGCCTGAATTTCCGGTTATCAAAGATTTGATGAATTTGTTGCGTTTTTGTATGAACTCGCGTGATAATTACAGTTTGTGTTGCGTGCTAAAAAGCCCGATGTTTCGGTTTTTGGAAAAAGATATTTATGAACTGTGTGTTCAAAAAAATAAAAGCAATAACGATATAACGGTTTTCGATTTGTTGGCAACCCGACACAAAGACACATTTGATATTCTTTCGGATTTCGTGCGGGTTTATGCCGTATCCGGCCCTTATACATTTTTTAGTTATGTTTTGAATCACTATGAAATGCGCGAAAAAATGATTGCGGCATTGGGCGAACATATAATTGACCCATTGGAAGAATTTATCACAATATGTTTGTCTTATGAACGGACGCGCCCCGGCACATTGCGACACTTTATTAAATGGTTTATTACCGGTAACAGCGAGATAAAACGCGATATGGATGCGGGTGACGGCGTTCGCATCGTAACTGTGCATGGCAGCAAGGGTTTGCAATCGCGCGTTGTGTTTTTAATAGATACTGTATCAATGCCGCGCCCCGTATCTTTATATAATATCGCGAGGGATACGGACGATTTGCCTGTGTGGTTATGGACGGCGCGCGCGCCAAAAGAATATAGTCCGGAATTTGAATCGATTAAGGAACGGACAACGCGCGCAATAACCGAAGAAAACTTTCGCTTGCTTTATGTTGCAATGACACGTGCGCGTGACGAACTTTACATATATGGACTTTCAACAAACGCGGCTGCGCCAGAACTATCGTGGCATAATATGTTGTGGCAAACACTATCAAACAAAATCGATGTTGTTGATGATATGATAAGGATTTCAAATGAAACAGAATAAACTAAACACAATTATACGCGATATTGAATCGAAAGAATTTGCAACCAAGCATGGCAAAGATGTTCATGCACGCATTTCAAAGATTTGTTTTTGTAATGGTGATTTTGCTGGCGATGAAAATATAGTTTTCAAAATAAAAGATAATCCCGATTTGTGTGAATTTATGGGACCACTTTCGTGTGCCGAAGTTCCATTGGCGGGATATATAAATGGTGTGTTCCTAAGTCGCCGTATCGATAGGTTATATGTCAACGAAAAAACAAAAACTGTGATCGTTTTAGATTACAAAACGGATATAGATAAAAAAGTTTATTATGAAAAATATTGCGTGCAATTAATCGAATACTATAAACTGTTAAAGGAATTTTATCCAGGTTTTAACATATCTTGTAAAATTCTTTGGTTAAACGATTTTACACTGGAAAATGTAATATAAAAGGGTATTATTACATTGATATGCTGACACATTTAACGATTTCTAATATAGTTCTTATCGATAAACTAAATCTTGAATTTGGTTCGGGGTTAAATATATTGACGGGCGAAACCGGTGCTGGGAAAAGTATATTACTCGATGCGTTGTCTTTGGCACTGGGGGCGCGTTCGGATGTTGGGCTTGTTCGCCATGGAACCGATATGGCGTCTGTTACGGCGGAATTTGATTCTTGTCCGACGGATGCGGTGGCAATCCTTCGTGAAACAGGAATTGAACATGATGGTGCGATTGTATTGCGGCGCACACTTGGCGCGGACGGTAAAAGTCGTGCATGGATAAATGATACGCCGGTGTCGGTGCGTGTACTTAAATCCGTTGGTGATTTGTTACTTGAAATTCATGGTCAATTTGCAAATCATGTTTTGTTGGACGCGTCAACGCATAGGATTGCGCTTGATAATTTCGCAATAAAAAATATTGACGGTTTTGCACGAATCTTGGCCGATGTTGAAAAAACATATAACGAATATCATGCGGCAACAAAGAAATTACAAGAAGTTCAAGATTTCCTTGATAAAAACGCCGCCGAACAAGAATACCTTGAACATAACATTGCCGAATTACGCGCACTAAAAGTGGTGGTTGGTGAGGAATCTGAACTTACCACAAAACGTGCCGATATGATAAATGCCGAAAAAAATGCTGCGGTTTTGGCGGATGCTGTCGCGGCAATGGGACACGGTGGCGATACATTGGATGCCCAAATTTTCGCCGTTGCACATATATTGGAACGTATCAAGGGCGACCCAAATCCGTATTCGGAACAGATTGATAACCTTTATAATGCGGCGGAAATCGTGGCAAAAGTGGCCGAACAAATTGCACCAAATGAAATTGATACCGATACGGTTGATTCGATTGAAGAACGTCTTTTCGCAATTCGTGCAGCGGCCCGAAAACACCATGTTGCGCCCGATGAATTGCCGCAAAAATTGGTTGAAATGGAATCACAGTTAAACACTATAACTAATTCAGACGACGAATTAAAACGATTAAGAAATGTTGTTGCGACGACATATGACGCATATCAAACGGTGGCGCAAAAACTGCATGAATATCGTGCGCGCGCGGCAACAGAGTTACGAACACAATTGTTGCGGGAATTGCCGGATTTGAAATTAAAAGATGCGGACTTTGATACGGAAATAACACCGCGCGAACCATCGGGCACCGGTACAGATGATATTGTATTTATGATAAAGACAAATCCCGGAATGCCGTTTGCACCACTGCATCGTGCGGCGTCGGGCGGTGAACTCGCACGCCTAATGCTTGCTATGCGGGTTGTGTTGGCGGATGCCACCACATCGCACACCTTTGTTTTTGATGAGGTTGATACCGGAATCAGTGGTGCGACCGCAAGTGCGGTTGGCAATCGTCTTAACCGTCTTGCCCAAAATTCCCAGGCGTTGGTTATAACCCATTCGGCCCAGGTTGCTGGTTTTGCCGATAAACATTTCAAAATAGAAAAAAATTCGGACGGCACAAAAACTACAACAACCGTGCGCGAAATTACGGGCGACGACCGGTTAAATGAAATTGCCCGTATAATTAGCGGCGCGGAGATAACACCGGAATCAATCGCCACCGCAAGGACACTATTAAAGTGATTAGATATTCACAATTCCATCTGCAAATTCAATGGATGTGATTTTATTTGTTGCGCCGATTGCACTTGAAATTATTGCGTTATCCGCCGCGCGTGCAATTGCATATCCGCGCCGTAAAACATTTTTATACCCAAGTGAGTTTAACATTTGCCCCGCATGTTCCAATCCCCGTCGCAGATTTAACATCTGGTTATTCAACATATCAGGCATTTTTTCTACGACTTTCATTTTGTATTTTGCGTCAACCATTTTTGAATTTATTATTATGCCAAGTGTTCGCGTAATATCATCCAACCGCTGCGCCCGTTCCATTAGCATTTGCCGCGGACTTTTGATACTTATATTTTCGATTTTCTGTTTGATATTTATGATTCGCGTGGCAAGCCCAACGGATAACCGATGCCCAAGGTTTTCCAAATCTTGAACAAGTGATATTTTTGTTGGAACGACCGCTTCGGCCGCGCCGGTCGGTGTTGGCGCGCGATGATCCGCGGCAAAGTCAACCAACATCCAATCCGGTTCATGTCCAACGCCGGTAATAACGGGAATTTTACTATTTGCAACCGCGCGAACAACGATTTCTTCGGAAAAGGGCAACAAATCTTCGAGCGCGCCACCACCACGTGCGACAATTATAACATCAACATTTTTTGCACGATTAAAGTATTCAACGCCGGCGGCGACTTCGGCCGCGGCGGTTGTGCCTTGGACGGTTGCAGGATACAAAATTACATGCACCGGGAACCGTTCACGCAAACGATTTTGAATATCTTGGAATGCGGCACCGGTCGGACTGGTGACGACGCCAATTGTGGTTGGTAATTTTGGCAATGGCTTTTTGCGCGATACGTCAAATAACCCCTCGGCCGCCAATTTTTGTTTGCGTTCTTCAAGCATTTTAAGAATTGCGCCAACACCGGCCATTTCAATACCGCTTGCGACAATTTGATAATTACTGCGCGCCGGATAGGTTGTAAGTTTCCCGGTAATTATAACCTCTAGCCCGTCGCACAGCGCAAAATTCACCGGTGTTCCGCGCCAGATGATAACGGACATCGCTGCCGATGAATCCTTTATCGTCATATACATATGCCCCGAAGTCGCACGCGTAATTTGCGACAGTTCACCACGAATCCGTATAACCGGAAATGCCGTTTCAACAACATTTTTAAGCAATGCCGACGCATCGGAAACCGAAAAAATCATATCAGGTTTAACAAAAGGTTCCGGTTTTTGCATGTTGCATCCTTATAATTCTGTCAATGGCCAACGCGGGCGCGGCGCAATCGGTTCGCGCACAACCTTACCCGCGCGATAGTTTTCAATTCCGGCCCATGCAATCATTGCACCGTTATCGGTACATAGGTTCATCGGCGGCGCGGCAAAAATCATATTGTGCCGTTTTGCCAAATCCTGCATAGCATTTCGTATTGCGCTGTTTTTTGCAACGCCACCCGCGACAACCAATGTCTTTGGCGCGCATTCACGAACGATTTGGGTTTTCATTGCGTTATTCAACCGATTGATTATGCAATCGACAACAGATGCCTGAAACGAAGCACAGAAATCATTTATAAACCCATCAGAATAGGGCGGATTATATTTGCCCAAGAACGCGCGCGCGGCGGTCTTGATGCCACTAAATGAAAAATCAGAGCCAGGTTTATCGCAAAGCGGTCGTGGAAAATCAAACGCCCGCGGATTGCCAAGTTTTGCATGTGCATCAACAATCGGCCCGCCGGGATACCCAAGCCCCAACATTTTTGCAACCTTGTCGAACGCTTCGCCGGCACTGTCGTCCAATGTTTGCCCAATCAGTTCATATTGCCCAACGCCGCGTACCAATAAAATCTGACAATGTCCACCGGACGCAAGCATCAGCAGATATGGAAATTCAACATTTATGTCGGTCTTGCTATCGTCTGCGGCCGTTGCACAAAGGCGCGGGACAAGTGCATGTCCCTCCAGATGATTTACGGCGACAAGTGTTTTTTTTGTTGATTGTGCGATACCTGTTGCCGCCATCCAACCGACCAACACGCCACCAATCAGACCCGGCCCCGCGGTCGCCGCAATAACATCAATGTCGGCAAGTTTTTTGTTCGCACGCGAAAGCGCAAGATTTATAACCTCATCAATTGCAAGTATATGCGCACGCGCGGCAAGTTCCGGCACAACGCCACCATATTTCTGGTGTTCCGGAATTTGCGAATATATTATATGGGAAAGAATATTACGGTCTGAATCCACGATGGCGGCACTTGTTTCATCGCACGAAGATTCAATCCCTAGGCACAATATCGCACGCCCCGACGAACGCCGCCCGGCAACCGCACCCATATCCATTTTTATAATTGTATCGTCTGTCATTTCTTTATTTCCAAAATCATTATACCCAAATTATTTTGCTTTTCCATCATTCGTTGTACATATTTGGTAAAATCTTCATCCACAACCGCGCCCGCCCGCCGTGAAGCATGGCGCAAAGTTCCGTTCGGTAACAAAAAGCCCATATGCCGAACCGCCAAATCCGTTCCGATTTTATCACGAATCTTTGTATTATTGCGCAGGAACAAAACAACAACCGGCTTTTCAACCTTTATATCGGCGGCATATTTATACGGAATATATCGAAGTGCCACGGTTTCCGGCGAAAAATCAGTATCCATATTATGCACGGTCCTAAACCAATTTTTCTTGTCAATCGTAACCGTATGCGTTGCGGTTTTGCCGTAACGATTGCTCACATTTTGCACGATGTCGGAATTGTTGGAAAGCCAATCTGTTTCGATAAAATGATTACGATTTGTAAAGTTTGGAACGCCGTCCGCATATCTTATTTTATTCAACCTTTGAACATCGCCGTCCGCCAACACCGTTTCGACAAAGGTCGTACAATCAAACGCATCAAATCTTATCAAGGGGTCGATATCCGGCGCATGCGCTTCGCCAAGCGGATCCAAAACGTATTTTACCCCAATGTATTCGGCAGCCAAATCCGTGGCATTACCGCCGCACGCACATCCAAACAAAAAAGCAATCAATACCGCGCGCCACATTATGGTTGTTCTTGGTATATATGATTTTTTAATTGCATGCCGACAAAACAAAGTTCCATCGCGTCGCGCACCGGCATATCGCCCGAATCCGGCAAAGTCACCATTTTATCAACGCACGCCACCAATAGTTCAAGGTTTTGTTCGGACGCGGTTAAAACCTTGGCCGCGGCAATCCGGCGTTCAACCGTCGTTCCACGCCAATCTTTAAGATATGCACTTTCCAACGCGGCATCTTTGCGCGGCAATGTAAAGAAAACGAATATGGCCAAAAGCAATACGCCAACACCAACCACAAAAACGATACTACGAACAAGAATTTTTTTCATACCGCCCCCGTTTTACATTATTCACACCGCACAAGCCAAATATCATAGTCGGCATTTTGTACCGGGTTTTTGCCGGGATTATTCCGGTCCATCCAGTTACCATAAATCTTGCCGCCGTCGGCCTTTGAAATTTCGGTAAACGCATAGAAATTTTCCGCATCGAACGGGTCCGATTGCTTACACGCCCGCACAAGCAAATTTAACTTTTCAAAACCGACCAGTTGCCCAACGGGCAATTGAAGGGTTTGTGTTTTTCCGGCGGCCTTGTTCATAACCTGAATCACCGCAATGTTTTTATCAATATACGCATGGGCCCCAAATGGAACCAAAACAAAAAGCGCGAACAAAAAACGATAAATTTTCATCATGTTTATATACTACCGCCATATCGCGCCCAAGTCAAATTAAAAAAGTGTAACCGCGGCATGCCGCGACGGGTGAGTAGTGTTAGTGGGGATATTTATCGTTGACAAGTGGCGGTTTTATGATATCTTTATCAATACAGCGAAAAGGATGTTAAAATGACTCAAAACATAAACAAAACAATTATCGCAATTAACAACAACCCGATTACAGAAAATTTCTGTGGTTTGGATTTAGCAAAATGCCCGGCGGTTCGTTATTCTGTGGTAAATGGTTACAATTATAACTCAAATACAGACAACAATAGTGTTTTACGCATTGATTTTTACATAGCGGAAAAACATACAGATAAAATTGCCGAATTATCAAAAACAATGAATCAAATCTGTAAAAACTGCAAACAGAATTGTTCTCGTTAAACATACCAAGGTGGCAAACCGTGTACTATAAATATGTTTCTGATGAACGGCTGGCAAAAATTGCGGCCAAGGAAGAGGATGAATTTCGCGATCAACAAACAATCGAACTGAATAAGGAATTGGACCGGCATAAAACCGAACTCGATCAATTGCCGGAAATATTTCGTGTCCGAATTGATGCCTTGCATGAGGTTAATCCGGAAAAATTTGCGGATTGTCCGGAACTGACTTTGGCCAGTTTGGTGGCCACACGCCTGGTTCGGACTTTGCCGGACAAATTCCGGGATATTTCAAACACATATTATAACGAGGTTATTTTTAAATATGGGATATTGTGGGACGTTATCAAACCGAACGCGGTATCAAAATTGGTGTATGCATATCGCGATGATGTAAAAAGCGGCGCAATTGATAAAAACGGCGGGGTTAAAAATCTTGCAAAATCCAAAGTTATGACACTGTGTCACGATTCCGAAGAATATGGCCGGCCGTGTGATGCCAATGGTGTATATTTTCGGTTTAACTGTAAAAAGCCCAAAACCGGAATAACCACTAAACAAATTATTCGCAGTCATATACGACCATACAAATACCGCCATGATGGTAAAAAACTGGTTGGAACATACATTATGCATATGCCAAATGAATTTGATGGTCAACCTTATACCAGTATAGAATTTACCCCAATAGTTGGGACACATATCGAGACCGCAGTCGATGCCTTAATTCAGATATCGTACGATTATAAAACGAATGTTTGGATGAAATTCAGTGGTGTGTCAATCAATGTACCGTATAAAACCAAATCCAGTGAGATTGAGAAAATTGTTTATAAATACCTGGATGCATGGCGAGCATTGAGAGTAGTACAAGGTTGTCTTTTCGCCGAGGAGTATAGCGATTAAACCATATAAAAGGGAAAGAAATGACGGATAATATAATTTCCAAGCGAGAAATTGAACAAGCGATTGCTTCATTGGCGCGTCCAGATATTTGTCTTCAATATGTACCAGACGACGTGCCATGGGGTAAAAAAATTGCAGTATATAAGAAAGATGAGGTTAACGCGCCAAACAAAGAGTTGTTTACCATATCGAGCCGTACTGTTTATGATGCTCTTCTGGCGGTAAGAAGTTTTGTTATGAATTATAACGGGGAAGAATACAAGATATACGGGAAAAATAAAATCCAATGGAACAAGGCCTTCTCATTATACTCTGCATGTGCATCGCTAGCAGACAGTGAAGATGTTTTCTATGCAAAATTATTTTATATATTTCCAAATCTTGTTAAAGTAAAAACAAGGATGTTTTTTGATAAACTATTCTGTAAAAACCAAGGAAGATAAAAATGGCAGATAAAACAAATTCAAAAACAATTCCAACCCCGTTGTTCGAGGCATCTACGGCGTACAAACGTCTGTGTGGCTTGCAATGTGACATTAAAAACAATGATGTATATGGGCTTTATGTTTATATGCGTGGCGATGGGGTCGCATTGGTGCAAGACAAAGATACCGATTTAGGGGTTGAACAATATCATTTGGCCAATGGGGATTATTGCAACAAATATTACAATTTATTGTGCCAGGTCAAAGATTATGAAAATTTTTTGATTTCCGAGGTTAATGAAAACGCCAAAATAGCCAGCATTATGCCCAAAAATATTGATATATTTAACAAAGGATATAACCCCAATGAAACAACATCGTGGCGCAGGTCGCGTTGCATTTTTCGATTTGGCAACCCACAAATGGTGCCATTGAATGTATTTAGCGGATATAATCCGATAGTTATACAAAAAGATAGTGCCGATTTGATCGGGATTGGCGAATGTGTTCCTGTATTCAAAACGGTCATAGTTTATAAAAACCAACCGGATTATTATGTGTATTTGATAAAATTGATTGATTCTATTCATGCTGGGGCCGGCACTTATGCACAACGGCCCTGTATTCACATTTCTTTGTTCGACAAGAAAGAAAATGCGGATGCATACAAAGAATATCTGGATTTGGAATCTGAAAAATTTCGGGACTTATCAATATACCCAGATGTTGAAAAACGCTGCTATCCCGCACTGCAACGGTTCGATAAATATATGGGCAAATCGCGGTAAAAGGAAAACAAAAATGGCAGAAGCTGCAAAGAAATTCTTGGAACAATATGGGCTGGACAAATTGCCACGAATTGACGGTAATTACGCAAGGTTTCGGGGTAAATATATCTTTATGTTACATGATTATGCACCAATATCTCAATCGATACGGCATGGCGGTAGCGGTAGAATTGGTGTTAAACGCATGGAAAATTTTTGGTCCTTGGTGGCGAACGGTGCGCGCGTGGTGGATGGCATATTTATCTTCACCCCATGGTCAATCGAAGGTCCTTTTCAAAAACGTTTGGGGAAACCAAAAACAATAGATACAAATTATGTGATATATACTATGAAAGCTATCAAGAATGATAATTGGATTGATGTGCCACATGGATTTGTGAAAGACCCATACGATAAGACCTTTATGAAACACATGCGGGATGGCGACCGCGCAACATTGGAAAACATAATTATTCATGAACGGGATAAAGAAGGTTGGTGGGATTTTAACGAACGAAAAAAGTGGTGTGATTACGAACAATCCAAGATCAAATCAGCAAAGTTATTAGATGGTTTTGATGTGTTTGTTTGGGCAACGACTTTGTTGGATGTTGATCCAAAGGCCGCACTTAACCTTTTGCGTTATGCTAGCACAAAAATGCCATGTTTCCTGGATTCTGGTTTTGAACATTATTATGATGACAACAGTAAACGTGAACCATATATTCCTAACAAAGTCAGGGTAACCGTATATCGTGGTACAGACATTGTGGACCAAAGTCGTTGATTTTTAACAACAAAAAAGGAAATAAAAATGTCAAAAGAAATTGAAAAGGAACCATTATATGAACGGGATTATAATTTACCCCAAGACACATATGTTTGTTCGGTCACAGGTAAAGTATGCGAAAGTGTCAGCAAACATTTTCGTGAATATCGTGCATTTATAAGACAGTTGTCTGAAACCGGTGACGACAGAATGTTTTTGCAAGATGAAGACAATTTGTGTCCAAGTATGCGTTGTATTGTCTATGAAAATGAATTTCTAAAACGTGCTAAAACCCTGAAAACACAGGGCCGTTAGGGTGTTATAAAGGAAATCCTATTCTTTACACCGATTTTATGATATAATTCCCCCTGTTGTCGCAGAGGGAACATAAAATGAATGGCTACTTAATAACCTGCGCTTCGGGCCATGTCAAATGTGATTGTTGTTGGCATAAACTCGCTTATATACCTATCAATCAATTTTTGTGGAATATCGGCAGCGACTAGAATATTTACAAATTTCCCGGCATCTTTAGGGTGGGTTTTCAAATATTCACGAATAATATTTGCTGTTTTTTCTGGGGTCACCGATTCAAGGATATCTTTCGAAGGTTCCGGGCTGCGTTCGGCAAGAACCTTTAACATCGAATTAAACACAGGAGCAAGTTTTACCAACTCACGATTAAAATCTTCGTTCGTTTGTTTAGAATACAAATCCTTTAAAATCAATTCTATATTGTGAGTACTTTCGCCATCAAGTTCAAATGGATCTGATGTTGCCACAATCAATGCAATTGCAACAAAGAGCAGACCTAGTCCAGTATAAATCATTGCTTTGGACGTTATTTCTGCGATTGGTTTTTTACTTGCTTCAAGCGCATTTGCAGCAAAATTAAACCCAAAGGCAGCCGCTGTCAAAAATGTTGCCAATTGTATAAGCGTATTATCCCGTTTAAGTCTATGTTCCAAAGAACCATCTATGGTTACGCGGGCTTCATTATATTTTTCTGTTTTTGCTTTCATCATATATTTACCCCTTAATCCGTTGGCATTATTATACTATAAAATCCCCAAAAATCAAATTGATTTTTTTTAGTTGCAAATTAAAAATCCTATCATTTACACCGATTTTATGATATAATTCCCCTGTTATCACAGAGGATTTTTATGAAAGAAATGCTTGCTTATGCGTTTTTGTCTGTTTATACCATTTTGGAATTTGTTGCCTATATTCCCCAGATTATTAAGATATTAAAAACCCGGCACGCGGACGATTTAAGTTTAACATCTTGGTTCGTGTGGATTACAACAGATTTGTCTTATTTGGGGTATGTTCTGTTGGAAACACCAGAGGTTGGTGTGATATTTATCGCCACACTAGATTTGGTATTTATTGTGGCCGTATTCTTGCTAACCGCATATTATCAAAAACACAATAAACGTAAAAAAAGATGCTAGCACTAAAAAATCCCGCATTTGCGGGATTTTTGTGAATCAGATGGGAATTTATTTTTCGCTCTTTTCGGTCTTTGTGCCTTTTTCCGCGCTTGTTGCCGACAAATCTTCGACGATACGCGCCTTTTTACCGGAAAGTTTCCGCAAAAAGAACAATTTCGCACGACGAACGCGACCGATACGAACCTTTTCAATTTTTTCAATTGCCGGGCTGTAAAGTGGGAACTTGCGTTCAACGCCAACCCCATAAGATTCGCGGCGCACCGTGAACGCGGCGGTATTTCCTTCGCCACCATCACGGGCGATAACGACACCTTCGAATATCTGAATACGGAACTTGTCGCCATCTTTGATTTTTACATGCACGCGCAAAGTATCACCGGCCTTGAAGTTTGGAATAACCTTGTCGCCCTTAACCTTTGCGATATTTTTTTCTTCTATTTTTTTAATAATGTTCATTTTTTATTTTCCTTTATTAAGTCCGGACGACGTTGCCTTGTTATTTCGTCCGATTGTTGTTTCCGCCACCGTTCTATATTGCCGTGGTGACCAGACAGCAGGACTTCCGGGACATCACGTCCACGCCATGCCGACGGGCGGGTATATAACGGCCATTCCAGCCCCCCGATTTCAAAACTTTCATTGGTGGTCGATTCCGCACCGCCACCAAGGACATTATCCAACACGCGAACCGTGCTGTCAATAAAAACTTGCGCGGCGATTTCACCACCAGATAAAATATAATCGCCAATGGATAATTCCATAATGTTGTATTCATCAATTACCCGCTGGTCAATTCCTTCGTACCGACCACAGAGCAGGGTGAATACCCGATTTTCCGGTGCGCGCGTAAATTCACGCACCATTTTTTGATTAAACCTTGGACCTCGCGGGGAAAAGTATATAATTTGCCCCGGATTTTTAATCGAATCAATCGCCGCACCCAACACATCGGGGCGCATAACCATGCCCGAACCGCCACCGAATTGCGTGTCATCAACACTGCCATAATCATTTATGGCAAAGTCGCGAATGTTTATAACATCATACGACCAAATTCCGTCCGCCAACGCACGCCCAACCACGCCGGCACCCAATGTGCCGGGGAACATTTCTGGAAAAACGGTCAGTATATTAAAGTGCATTTATTTTGCTTTTACATTTTATTTTGAACGCTTCTGACAATTTTGACAAAGGTTATAAATATCGAACAACGCACCTTCGTATTTACCACGTGCATTGTCATACGGTTTTGCCAATGTAAACAAATCTTCATTTACCGACATGTTGAACAAGTCGGATTTGCTTGCAATATATTGCCGCACAGGACAATTTTGCTTGTTCATTCCATCTGGACACAATACAGAAACTAATTGCAGATTTATATTACTATACATATTTTACCCCTTTTTTAAGATATTATTAGTTCACTCCACACAAAGCATAAAACATTACCGTTGATTATCAAGGTTCTTTTTTATTTTGTATATTTCGCCATAATAGCAACTATCGCACAAATTTTGAACCATTTCGGCAAAGGTTTTATTATGGTCATCTTCGGTCCAAAGGAAAATTTCGGGTTTCCACGGAAAGGCCCGCGACATTGTACAAGTTATACCATTTTGTTTTGCCCAAACCTGAACCGGACATTTATGCAATGGACGCAGTCCGCATCCTGTTTCCACACGAATTGGTTCCTCATCTATATATATAGTTCTCATATCATATTCCTTTTACTTAACCTGTATTATTTTTTTTTCGAAATCCACCGCCGCGCCACGAAACGCGACCATATCGCCGTTGTCCAATTCCATAATATCGCCGGCGCCAAAGTTTTGGAAACACACAACGCGTCCCAATTCGACCCCAGCACGCACAACGGTCATGCCAATCAGGTCCGCTTGGTAATATTCGCCGGGTTTGGGTTGCGGCAAATCGTTGCGGTTTATAAAGAGTTCTGTTCCCCGCAAACCTTCGGCGGCATTTCGGTCAGCGACACCATCAACCCGCATGATAACAACATTGGTGTTCGGCACAGTGCGCACAAAGTGCAACGCACCCGCCGCGATTTTATCACTGAATACGGATAAATCCTTGAAATCAGACGGGGCGGCGGTAAATGTTTGAACACGAACCTCGCCCCGGATTCCTTGGGGTGCGACAATCTTTCCAACCAAAATGTGCGAATGCGGTTCCATTAATTATTCCGCGGCGGTCCCTGTCGCAGGCGCTTCTTCTGCCGGGGCTTCCGCTGGTGTTTCGGCTGCGGCCTTGGCGGCCGCTTCGGCGGCGGCTTTTTCTTCGGCTATCTTGGCCAATTTGTCCGCTTTGTCTTTAATTTTTTGCAATGTTTTTTCAGATTGCAGATTCTTTTTTGTCTGAACCGGAATCGCGCGTTTTGCAACCAAACCCGCATTGGCAAGGAAACGATACACACGGTCGGACGGTTTTGCACCCTTTGCCATCCATGCCTTAATCTCTTCGGTTTTCAAAACCACGCGTTTTTCATTATCGCGCGCCAACATCGGGTCGTATTTACCAACAACCTCTAATACATTGCCCGAATTACGCGCATTACGCGAATCGGTAACCACAATATGATAATACGGACGCTTTTTCGCACCATAGCGCGCCAAACGAATAACAGTTGCCATATTTTACTCCTTTTTTAACTGTTTAGTCCACAAAGAAAACCGACATCAAGGTTGAAACTCAACGGATGATGTGCCTTATGCATACCGCATACAGGATTTATTCAAATGGCAATCTTTGGGATTTGCGCGTCCATTATGCATTAAAAATATACAAAAGTCAAGTGTCCGTCCAATTATTATCTTATTATCCACACTAACCACTTACACTAACCACTATCCCATATAGACATTCATTTCCATTGCCACCTTTAACAATGGGTCGTCCGGTTCGATATATGCATTTGATGTTTTAATTGCCGGTATATTCGGGTCGGCGCGAACATCACCCGCCGCATAAAAATCTGGCAGTGGAACGGTTACGCAATCATTACCACGTAATGCCGTCATAACATATGTTTCATTGTTTTCAATCGCGTTCAAAGCACAAGTTGCCATCTTGGCCGCCAAAATTCTATCGCTTGCAGCCGTATCGCCGGTTCGTTGAATATAATCTGGGAATGCGGTTCGGTTAGTAATGCCTGCCGCCG
The DNA here is from genome assembly GCA_017616785.1 of Alphaproteobacteria bacterium. Classification (GTDB taxonomy): domain Bacteria; phylum Pseudomonadota; class Alphaproteobacteria; order Rs-D84; family Rs-D84; genus Enterousia. The sequence continues at coordinate 14,935 of JAFZXK010000005.1, read as the reverse complement.
TTAGTTTGCGTGCAATCATATCCGCCGGGCGCCCCGAATGCCCGCGCAGAGTTATACCTTCGGACACCATGATAATTCCATAGTCGCGTTCAATAGATTTTATATGCCGAATCAATTCATCAACATCGAACTTTATTTCCGGAACTAATATGGCATCGGCACCAACCGCGATTCCCGAGTTTAGTGCCAACCGCCCACAATCGCGTCCCATTGTTTGCACCACGAACCAGCGATGATGACTGCGCGCGGTCAGCAAAATTTGGTCACAATAGGCGGTCAATTGTTCAACCGCGGTATCAAAACCGATTGTCCTGTCGGTAAGCGGTATATCAAAATCGATGGTCTTTGGAATACAGACCAAAGACAAATCGCGGTACACATCACGATTTAACCACGCAAGAGAAAAACTGCCATTTCCACCAACCAAGACAAGTGCATCCAATTTTAATTTTGCCAGTGAATCATGCAACATTTTATTAAATTCTTTCATGCGACCGGTGGCAATGGCCTTTTCAAAATTCATCATACACGAATTACCATTGTGCAGAAAACTGCCCGCCAATCGCGCATTTTCAATTGGAACCGTATCTAAATTCATTTCAATCACGTTTGCCGGTCGGTGGCACAATCCGTCGGTTCCATCAATGATACCATAAACGCGCCAGCCCCGATTTTTTGCACCCAAAACAACACGATTTATAACGGTATTCAGGCCACTGCAATCGCCGCCTGTTGTCATTATTGCTATCTTTTTCATTTTTCTCCCCATATTTCTAGACAATTATATCACAAATAAATTGACAAAGAAATATTTTTTATGCTATTTTGTCCATTGGTAAAACATACCCACCCCACAGGAGATAAAATATGGCAAACAATAACACCGCCGTTATGGGCAAAACGAAACGTTCAACCGATAATATGATTGATGACGCAATCGCACGCCAAGACAATTGGCTTTCGCGTCGTCGCCGTTTGACGCGCCGATTCTTGAAAACTTTGAACGATAACGAGGATGACAAGGGTGGCAATTCGGAACCGGTTTGGACAACCAAGAAAACAAATGAAAACGATAACGATAAAAAATCTATATGGTGCGAATATTGGTTTCCGATGCTTTGCGCAATTATCGTATTGTTTGTTGCAATTTGGGCAATGTTTACACAGACAAATGCGGGCCGGGATATTGTTGTTTTTACCGCACCTGAAAAGCCGATTGAAATTCAAACTACGCTTAAATCTAATAAAATCGCACCGGTTACAACCGACAGGCCGACCTTTGATATTGTTCGCATTAAACCAAACGGAATGATTGTTGTCGCCGGTCGTTGGCAACCAAATAAAAATGTTTCAATTGTGCTGAACGATAAAATCATCGCAACCCAAAGGACAAACGACGACGGTGAATTTGTTTATTCACCAATGCGCGGATTGCGTCCCGGAAATTATACAATGTCGCTTTTGGGCAGCAAACCCGACAAAAAATCCGAAGACAAAGTTTTCCTTTATGTATCCGATGTGGATTATCGGAATTCCATATCGTTACTGATGACCCGCGACGGAAGCCATGTTATGCAATCACCGGCAATACTTAAAGACGGGGATTTGAATATTTCAAAAATAGATTATCTTGACACAGGACGACTGATTGTGACCGGGGACGCATTGCCGCGCCTGCGCGTGTCATTAACATTAAACGATATGTTCCTTGGCGAAGCGCGCGTGTCGGATTACAAGCATTTTGGTCTTGGTGCGGATGTTGGCAAACTGACGCCGGGACGTGAATATACATTGTCGGTACGCTTGCACGATGCAGACGGTCAAACAATCGCAAGCGTAAACCATACATTTGTTATGCCGGAAATGACAGGAGATAACGACACATTCTATACGGTGCGTCGTGGCGATTGTTTGTGGATTATCGCACGAAACTTTCTGCGCCGCGGTGTCTTGTTTAGCATCATCGCCGAACGCAACAATATCGAAAATCCCGACTTGATTTTCCCCGAACAATTACTACAAATCCCAATGAGATAACAACGGAGCAAAAAAATGTCTAAACCTATTTATAATGTAACCGGATTTTATAAACGTGGTAACTTAGTTTACGAAGTACCAACTGGGGCAAAGCCCAAGAAAAACATTACTGAACGCCGCCAACATAAAAAATACAGGGGACATTGGGATTTAACCCGGTTTTACCAGGAACATCAAAGGTAGTTTTATGAACGAAACACGACATAAAATTGTACTAAATATGGCCGGCAATCCAAAGCCCAAAGACGAGGAAGATTGGCAGGAATTAATTCAACAATTCAAAAGGTTGCAATTGCGCATAAAACCATCCGCATATGCTGATATTTTTCAAGAAATTGTCAACACTATAAAATCTCTTCAGGCAAACAAACCCAAACCAAAGGTTTATCGGGCCACAAAGAAAAGATTAGAAAAATTAGAATTATTCTTTAACAATTCTGACCAACATTCACGTTAGTTTTTCTGCTGGACAACAGGCCAAGATTGATATAAACTTACTTTCACATTGCGGGCGTGGTATAATGGCAGCACGAAAGCTTCCCAAGCTTTAGACGAGGGTTCGATTCCCTTCGCCCGCACCAAGATGTTTTTATTATGAATCCGGGCTTTTGCACCGGATTTTTGTTTTGCATTCAAAGTAATACCAGTGCACAAAAATCCTTAGCAAACCAGCATTTTTTGCTTTGGCACACTTGAAAAACAAAGAAAAAAACTATGTTCAAAAAGTGTCGGTCAAAGTTGTTAGGCTTCTTGAAAAATTTACGGTTTAATCGGTATAGTTTATGCAGAGATGGTAAATGATTGCACCCTAGGGCGCTAAGGTCTAATTAAAACATTCCATATCGCTCCAAATTTGACCCCAAAACAATTAAAAAACAAATTAAAATATCATCCTACGGTATTACAGGGGCAATTGTATGCTACAAACCACAATTAAGCGGATGAAAAATGTGGTAAAAAAGCATCCTGGCGAAGGTTTTCAGATATTCAAATAAAGCATCTAAAAGAACTATTCAACAGAATGTAATATAACATTACAATTATGTTAGATATTACTTGAAATAGCTTTTGACGTGTTCAATGTTACTAAAAATTCGATTGTCGCCACGATTAACAGGTACAAAATCAAGCATGCTGTTTATAAAATCTTCTGACGCCACAGGACCATCATAACTTGCAACATTACCTATGCCATTGTAGATTTTTCTAGATATTGTTTGAAAAACATCTTCTAGATTTCGTTGATCACCAATTACATTATCCAATGCTTCTGCAATTTTTTTCAATTCTGGTGAACCATAATGATCAACAATTGAATCTATATCTGCTTTATTTAACCAACGAAAACCTGTATTATCTTTTCCAAAACCAAAAAACACCTCCCATTTGCCTGTTGGAACTTTCAGTTTACCAGCTTTTCCACTACTGGTATAAAAGGGGATTTTATGTCCATTGTAATTTACAACAACCACAGGACGCCCTTCTATATTTCCAATAAGCCCCCCGTTATCAAGTGGTTCTAAAAATACAGGTTTTCCATTTATAGTTGTTATAGATTTCCCACGTAGATTATCAACAGGTTTTGTTGTAAGACGACGAACCAAATCAATTCCAGTTGACGTTTCAACAGAAAACATATCATCTGTTTTTTGAACTATAATTTTATTAGCACCCAAAATACCACCTGTGCCATCTCCTTGAGTAATTGGTCTAACAATTAAATCATTCCTACCTTCGAGTAACTGATTGACATAATCATTCTCTTTTCTTGTCAAAGGAGAAGCAGTATTTCTTTTGCCTACACCTTTTATAACAACATAATCTCTGGTTTTACCAATGTCATTTATTTGATTTATATATTCTTTGGCGACTGGTGAAAAATCTGAAGGTATCGCATTACGAGCCGCATTACGCCCAGCGGAGGTGACTGGCGAGAATGTTGTTGATGCTTTAGTCCCAGCACCAGATTTACTAATCATTTGTCGTAAATCTCGCTCAAAATTTTTACCTACATTTTCACCAACTAAGAAACCTTCTTGTTCTGTAAGCAATTTTTGATAGTTTCCGTTCTTAGAAACGAGCCTTCCCCCAAAAATTTCAACGCTCGTTACTCCGTTTTCATCTTCTCCATGCACAATTGCCATTCTTGTAAATCGTTCATCTATCGAACTTTGTGCCGGTGCATTTAAAACAATGCTATGAGCATGTTCATGAGCCAAAGCCGTCATTGCATCATCTAAACTGGTATTGGGGGATATGTTTATCAATTTGTGACTAGCATCATATACATGGCCGCTATTTAAACTTATAGTTATATTTCCCCCTTCGGCGTAACGAGTTTCACCACCTACACCACTCCATGTAACATTCACATTACAAGAGTGCCCATTACAGTGTATTTGACTGAACCTGTCAACTAAAGTTTGCATAAAATCCTGTTTTTCGCCTGCCGATAAATTCTTCCACTTTAATGCTTTGTCCGATAAATTTTTATCATTAGCAATTATACTCATATATATTTGTCGTCTTTGGGAAGCTATGCGTAACGCTTTTGCCCTATCAAATTTTGTAGCTAAATAATCAACAACTTTTTGATGGTATTTCAGCCATGCGCTTTTTTCCATTGCTTCAGTTGTAGCTTTCGACGCATCATCAAGATAATCCATAGCAAAATCTGTCAATTGTTGATCTCGTACAGCACCTATATAATCTGTTTCTGAATTTAGTATACTGGTTGCCCTACGAAATGCCGAGGATTCGACTTCGGCCACAACATTTGCGACATCATCTGCTTTATCTGAATTTCTGGCCGCATCCGCCACATCACCAGTTTTCTTTGCAGTATTACCCGCCGAACTTGCACCATCCGACACGTCACGTGCAGTATTGCCCACCCCGGCACTATTCTCCACATTTGCTGTTGCTTTCGGCACCGGCTTGACCACATCAACTTTATCGGCTTTTTTAACATAGTGCCATGCATTTCCCGGAACTTCTGAAACTTCCAAACCTTCTTTTGAAAGTTCTTCTTTCAATACTTTCCATTCATCATCCGTTAATCGACTCGTTGGAATTTGCAGTTGTTTCTGCTTCCCCGATTTTATATCTTCTATGGCTGCATTAGTTTTGTCACCAAGTTTCGCCCGCACTTTGCTTTGTGTTGTTGTGGACGCGACCCCAGTGCCGGTTTCTGCGGGTTTTGGCGTCCCAGTCCCAGTATCTTTTGGTGCATTCTTTGTCTCATTTTTCTTCGGTGTCGAGGCATTGCCATCACCTTTCCACAATGGTTCAACCGGATCGACATCCGCACCCAAATCTTTTAGTTTCTTTTCTTGATTTGCGATACGGCGATCAATATCTTGCAGTTCCACCTTGCCCGGGGCCCTGTTCGTTCCCACGCGTTGTGCCAACGCTTCACGTTCTTTCAATAATTTTTGATAATCGCTCTGCGCCTTTTCTAGTTCGGGATTATACGCTGCCTTTTGCATCCGGGCCAATTCATCTGCATCTTTGGTGCCGACCTTGTTTAAAATAGTATTACGTTCTTGCCGCAATTTTTTCAAATCTTCGGCTTGTTTTGCAGTTCGGCGACCGGGGGTGACACCTTCTATCTTGTTGATTTCTTTATCGATTTCACCGATGCGTTTGGCCTGGGCACGCGTCATCTTTTTTGTTGTTTGCTCTGCAACTTCTATAATCGCTTTTCTGGCATTTATAAATCTAACCGCACTTCGACCAAGGGCAACCCCCAATGATGCGAATTGTGCCACGTTGGCCCACGCATGTACAAACTGTGCCCATTCACATTGCGCGGTCGCATTACGCCAGAAATTGCAATTTTGTTTGTTTTCTGTTTCGTTTACCAATGCAACATATAATGGAGCATCTGCTGGAATAACCCGAAGCAACTCAGCAAGTTTATCATCAATGATTTTGGATTGTTTTTCATCCAGGTTTGATTCAAGATTTAATATACGGTGAACTTCCGTATCATTCAACAATTGCTGTGCGCATTCGGCATCATGGCAATATTGTGTTTTGGCCAAAAATTCGTTGGCAACATTTCTCATATGTTTTTCTTCCACCGCGGCAACCGTCGCACCAGTTATTTCAACACCCATCAATGCTAATTCTGTGACCAACATAGGCATTGCCATACCACCACTCATAACAGTAAGAACGGCACCACCTGCAATAAGTGCGATGTTTCCCGCAATTTCAAGTCCCTTATTCGTTTTTTCGACCTTGGTAGATTTTGTTAATGTACATCCGCCAATATCGGTATCCCATTTGGCACCACATTGCGAACAAGTTTTTGCATTTTCTTTTATCGCAGCATCCAATTTTTTACAATCATCCTCTGTTACACCCCAGCATTGCCGCCCATCATATTTACCATTCGAACCAAATATACACGTCAAACCTTCTTGGGAAGCGTTTGCACGACGTTTCGTAGACCGCCCCAGTTGCGCAAACACAAAATCAATATCATGACCATTTGCTTGACATGTAAGGACGTTTCGACCGCTGGTATTTCCAAATAATTTAAATTCTACACCTTTATCCAATGCAAAAGATTTTGCAGGGAAACATTCAAATTTTACTAGCGGGTCACTATGTCCTGCGCGTTTCATTTCATTTGCTATATTAATGCGCATTTGGTCATACAACCATTCATCCATGTTTGTGGATATATTTGCAAACATATTGTTATCAATACCAAATGCGGTGCGAAGATTAGTTATTTTTTCATCTGAACGCATTCCTGATTGTGCCAATTTGTCGCCCCCGACACCACCAGTTGTATCCAAAACACATCCCGTACCACGAACTATTCGCGCAGTATATCCAAACTTTTGGGCAAGTGTATTGATTTTATTACAGGTTGGGTCATTATCAATGCTTTTATAGGTATAACTGCAATATGGCTGCTTTCGACCTAATTCTCCACCTTGGGCACCAAACTTTACACCATAATTGGCACATGCCGCACGCATGAAATTTTCCGGTGTAGTATTGTTATTACTAACACCGCTAAATATGAATGTATAATGTTCTTTATCATTTGTGGTATTACAATTAGTATAATATCCGGTTGGATTATTGGACGATTTATTCCTGCGGGCTTCGCGTTTCTCTGAACATGCCGCAGATGTTCCGATATGCGCCTTGGCCAATTCAAGTTGCGTTTTATAATCAGGAATATCAATATTTTCAAACAATCCAACACATTTACGGGTTATATCGCCTTGCTTAGTTACTTTACCAGGTTCCAGATTTTTACACACGTTTTCGTATGCAAGATTTGCGTGTCTTTGATTTATTCTTTCTTGTGCCGCCAAATAGTCGTCGGAATCTGCATTACACACCCATTCGTATTCAAATGCGTCACCATCCCGTTCTGTTAGACGCCCTGTATTTAAATCTTTTCGTTTACAACTATGCGCTTTGGCGGCTTCATTACAAATTTTGTCGAAATACTCGCTAACTTGTTTGTTACTTTCTTTGTTAAAGAACCAATTAGTAACCTTATATGGTTTACAATAACCATTTTCATCAACATAGTCATTTTTATTTTGTGTTCCAGTTGCAGTTTCTGATTTATCCTTAACACATTGACCGTTTTTCGGTGTATATGGTGTCCAACATCCTGTGGCACGACAAGTACACGTCCCATTTTTTCGTTTTGTAATCGTTCCTTGAGAAATAATGTCAGAAGTGCAACTGTCACCAACTTTATCTTTATCTGTTATGCTTTTAAGCGCATTACCAGTTGCCGGACATTTTTCTATGGTTGGTTCTGTAATCGCAGATTCAGTTTTTTCTGTTTTGTTTGGTTGTTCTTCTTTAATTGGCTCAACAATTGGTTGTGCTTCTGGAATAACTTCAACAATTTTTTCAACACAAACGCCGTCTTTTTCAACCGGTTTATCTTCTGGACAAGGACATTCAAGAGTGCGCGGATTAAACATACCACCTTTTTGGACACACCCCGAACATTTTGCAAGTAAAGTTTGCTGTTCCGATAAATTTGGAAATTCTTTTCCTGAAACATCATCTGTGTAGTTTTCAATTGGTGACATCTTAGAAATCGTATCAGCATACCTTGATAAAAGTTGAGCACAATCTTTTGGTGCATAATTTATTTTAGTCGCCACAAAGTTTTGATGTTCTTGTAATTGATTATTATATTCCTGCACTAGGGCGGCATTTTCGGCAATTGCTTGGTTTAATTGTTCCTGTATTTCATTTTGTTCGTTGGTTACGGTGGCAACCTGGGCATCATAATCAGAGTTTATTTGGGCACTTTGTTCTTTTGGGGCATCTTTATTGATAATTGCGTTACCAACAATACCCCCAACAACACCAATACCCGCAGCAACCGCACCAGCCGTTAATTTGTTTTTAGTCTTTTCTTTCTGGGCGGTCCACTCATTCGCATCTTTGCTATCGGGGTCCATTAAGGCACGTGATAATGATGTATACGCACCATCTGTAATACCTGTTGTAGAATATTGATAAAGGTTTGATTGCGCTTTATCATATAGTGTTTCACTTTCAATCCCTGGTCGTAATCCTAATGCCGCCTTGGTTTGTTTCAATCTATCGGCAATCAATTTATATTCTGTATAATAATCCATTAATTCATTTCCACCCGGCAAAATAATTTCTTCATTACCAGCAGTGACGGATTGACCGTTGCCGTATTCACAACGAAATGTCGCAAGATAGGCGCGCATATCACGTTCTGCATCGGCATCGGCTTGTTTTTCGGCAATCCCTTCACCAAGTTGCATACCGCCAAGCCCAGTTGCCGCGGTTGAAGCAGATGTAAGTGCGCGATTTTCCAAACGTTGTTCGTTTTCACGCATTGCGGTCGCATTTTCAGATAGTTTTCCCACACGTTCCGACTCTAAGGCATCAATCTTTTCTTGAATGGTTTGCAATTGTTGATACAACTCGGCAATTTTAGGATTCGTATTGTCGGTAATAGTAATCGCGGGCAAATCACCACCCCCAGCAAATACAGGCAAAAGCACCCCGCACATGGCGTAAAAAAGAATTGGCTTCCTACATAACATCGTATCCATTATTCAGAAAACCAACGATTAAATCAACATATATTTTCCCACTTTGGAATTTTTGATTATGAAATTTGCACAAACAAAAAATCTTAGAAATCCAATACATGCAAGTTTTTTATAATCTTTCGGTGTTTTGCGTTCTGCATTTATTCAACAAAGGTTCTATTAAATTGGAACAATTTATTAACCAAAGGATTAGAAAAAATGGCGGTTTATGGGTATATACGCGTGTCATCAAATAAACAAACATGTGAACACCAACACTATGAAATTCAACAATTCACAGAACACAACAATATAACAGTGGATAGATGGGTTGAAGAAACCATCTCTTCGCGCAAACCATTACAAAAACGGCAATTAAATCAACTGTTAAACGAATTACAAGATGGTGATATTTTAATTGCAGCAGAAATTTCCCGTCTGGGTCGTTCTTTACTGGAGGTTATGCGGATTTTGGAAACTTGCTTGAACAAAAATTGTCAGGTTTGGACTATCAAAGAGCATTATAGATTGGGTAATGATATTCAAAGTAAAGTAATGGCATTTGCTTTTGGTTTAAGCGCAGAGATAGAAAGAAATTTAATATCACAAAGGACAAAAGCTTCATTAGATAATATCAGAGCAACCGGTAAAAGATTAGGTCGCCCCTTTTCAGCACAATCAAAGAAACTTAAATTGTCCAAGAATACTAAGAAAGTCAAAAAATTTCTTGATATGGGTTTAACACATTATCGGATAGGCAAGATATTGGGAGTCAAACCATCAACTGTATCAAACTTTATTCAACGGATGGGGTGGTGAAAGCACCGTATGGCGTTTTTAACTTAATTTCCGCGGTTCAGGACACTGATAACAACCTGTTTCACCGTTTCCATCTCAATCGGTTTGCTTTCTGCGATAAGCAAAGTCAATGCAAACAATGTCGCACCATCAATCAGTGTTTGACCGTTTTCGTCATACAACATTTTGTTCCGGTCCAAGAAATACAGAAAACAACTGGCCCCTATGCGTTTGTTTCCGTCAACAAAACTGTGGTTTTTGACAATCAGGTAAAGCAATGTTGCCGCTTTTTCTTCCAATGACGGATACAGTTCTTTGCCGTCAAAGGTTTGATAAATCTGGCCCACAGAACTGTAAAAACCTTGGTCTTTTTGCTTTGCGAAAACATCACTGGCAAAACTGCCTTTCATTTGGTCAACCACAGACAAAAACTCTTCGGCACCAATCACAACCGCATCGTTTTTGGTTCTGCCGCTTCGGTCCAGTGTTTTATGGTCAAAGTCGTCCAATAAATTCAAACCGCGTACAAAATCGTTCAAAACGCGCGAAATTTCTTGAACTTGGTCCATATTATCGGTTTGATTTTCAATGCTGCGCGTCATTAAATCCAAAGTTTTTTGCAATGTCAGCAACTTTGACTTTTGTTCGGCGATGACGCGTTGGTTTATAACATAACCCTGAACCAGGTAATCTTTCAGCGTTTTCGTCGCCCAGATACGAAACTGTGTCGCAGTTTTTGATTTTACCCGATATCCAACCGACAAAATCATGTCCAGGTTATAGAATTTTATATGACGGGTTATTTTCCTTTTGCCTTCTTGTTGAACTTGTGCAATTTTGGCACAAGTTGAATTTTCTGCCAATTCTCCGTCTTTAATAATGTTTCGTATGTGCTTTACTATCGCCGTTCTGTCTGTATTAAACAGTGCGGACATCTGGTCTTGCGTCAACCAAACGGTATCGTCCTGAATCTTGACATCAATTCGTGTTTGACCGTTTTCAGCGGTATAAATCGCAATTTGATTATTTATATCGTTCATATCAAATCCTTTGGCGGGATTATAACCCAAAACACTGGGTTGTGAAATAAAAAAATCGTGTACTTTTGTCGAAAATCGTGTTATTTTATAAAAGTGCCAAGCAAAGTGTCAGGCAAAATGATAAAAAACGGGTAAAAAGCGGCTAAAAAGGGTCCAAAAATGGCTAAAAAAGCGAAAATATGGTCCCCTTCGCCCGCACCACGAATTTTAGTTATCGCGCGCTTTGCACACGATTACGAAAATTCAGTGTCTCGCCGTAGCCTTGCGTAATTCGTTGAAAACTTCGTGTGATGATCGGCGAAGGCGGACCAAGCAAATTTATTCAATCGGCATTTTGCCGGTTTAATTTTTTATTGACAGTATATAATTTTGGTATATAATTTAACACAATAATAATATCAAAAGGATGTTAGTTATGAACAACCAAGACCGTATAGAATTTCCCGGATACGCCGAAAAGGTAGAAAACCGAAAGGAAAACCAATTGATAAACAACGAGCTAAGACCGCTTTTCCCTTTTGGTGGGGTGTTGTTGGCACGAACTATCCTTAATGATAACATATTGTTTTTTCATACCATTATTGCCGCAGGTATGTATTCTACGAAATATATCTTACCCCAACACTTGTCAAACCTGAGAATAATACCGGGCATTATTTCACTTGGGTATACCCTCGGAATAATCTGCTTGCTCCATGACAAATTAAAGTATGGTATAAAAAAGATCTTAGAATATAAGAACAATGAAACGAATTATATTTTTGTAAACGCCGGGATTTTGCGTAGCATGTCGGCAAAATACCCAGAAATATTTGAGCATTACAAACAAAACCCAGATAGAATTATGGACGAACGTATCGTAGAAAATATTTTGTTGGGATATTTAGATTCTCATGCAACCTCGGAAGCCGCGACAGAAATTTCTAATATGTTCACCCCAGAGTCGATTCCGCTAAGATTAAAAATAAAAATTCGCTGGATTATGATGCGTAAAGTAAATATTAAAACCATCGCAAAAACACGTTAAAAAACTCGTTTTGCTTCTACACGCATTTCCCCTTCGCCCGCACCACGAATTTTAGTTATCGCGCGCTTTGCGCACGATTACGAACATTCAGTGCCGCGGCGGAGTGCGTGAAACGCACAAAGACGGGCAAAATTCCAGATAAATATTATTGCAAAAAACTCATAAAAACCATTTGCTTTTGATGAAACATTTGCTATCTTTCGAAACTGTGCAAAAAAGATTGAACATGGCGAAAAATAATTTTTCAATTTCTAAAACTTTCGATTGGTATTTAATAGACGTAATGCCGGTTGTTGAGAAATATACACTCCAACCCAATTATGGGGAACATGGACTTTATACCCACACCGCGGCGGTTGTGTTTCGTGGTATCGATTTTGCAATAGACAGAAGCAAAAATCCCATTAGTGTTGCACTTGCGTGCGCTTTTCATGATATGGCACGAATAAATAACAAAGAAGACCCCAATCATGGCCCAAACGCGGTGCCTTTGGCAATCAAGGCAATGAACGAAATTGATGGCATAAACAATAATATGCGCGATTTTATTACTTATGCGGTAAAATATCACGATTCCGACTTAATACCACCAAATTATATTGCCGCATTTTCATGGGCCGCCGACAGAGTGCGCCGGGCATGGTATGGTGGATATCATCCAAAATATTTTGCTACACCGCGCGCACATTATGTTGCATCGCACGTGGCCGCAGATTATTTAGAATTTATGCGGCGTAATATATCCGAATATGCCCGCAAAATCATAGAACTTAGCGAATATTATTGATTTTTTGACTATTTTGGCGTATATAATTATCTATATTAAGGAGATAAAACATGGCAAATGAAAATTTGAATCCGTTGATTGCGGCCCAGGCACGCGTTAAATCCGCCTGTGATAAACTGGGTTTGGATAAAAATGTATATGAAATTCTGAAAAATCCGGCACGTATTGTCGAAGTCCAAATTCCGGTCAAAATGGATAACGGCGAAATCAAAACCTTTACCGGTTTTCGTGCGCAGCATAACACGGCACTGGGGCCAAGTAAGGGCGGAATTCGTTTTCATCCCGCCGTATCACGTGACGAAGTGTCCGCGCTTTCGATATGGATGACATTCAAATGTGCGGTAACGGGCCTGCCATACGGGGGCGGCAAGGGCGGCATCATCGTTGACCCAAAGGAATTATCGAACGCCGAATTGGAACGGCTGTGCCGTGGGTATGTTGACGCAATTTACCCAATTTTGGGTGACGGGTCCGATGTCCCTGCGCCCGATGTCAACACCAACGGCCAAATTATGTCATGGATGATTGATGAATATATCAAACTTTCAGGCAATAATTCATTTGGCACATTCACCGGCAAACCGGTGGAATTAAATGGTTCATTGGGGCGCACACAGGCAACCGGCCTTGGCATATCCATTACAATCACGTCGGCATTAAAGACCTTAGGCAAAGATATAAACGGCGCAACAATCGCGATTCAGGGCTTTGGCAACGTGGGCAGTTTCACCGCCAAATGTTCGCATGATATGGGTGCCAAAATTGTCGCAATCGCCGAATGGAACACAATCCTTTATAATGAAAAGGGTATCGATATCGACGCACTTATGAACTACAAGGATGAAAATCACGGCAGTATTGCCGGTTTTCCGAACACAACCGTAATAACCGCCAACGAATTTTGGGGATTACGGGTTGATGTGTTATCGCCATGCGCAATGGAAAACACAATAAATAATGATACCGCGCCACTTATCAAAACAAACTTGATAGTAGAGGGCGCAAACGGCCCAACCACATTAGAAGCCGAAGAAAGTTTACTGGCGCGTGGCGTTATGATTGTTCCGGACATTTTGGCAAACGCGGGCGGGGTCACGGTTTCATACTTTGAATGGGTGCAAAACCGGTATGGATATTATTGGTCGGAACAGGAAGTTCACGACAAAGAACGCAACGCCATGATTTCGGCATTTGACGCAATTTACAAAATCAAATGTGAATATAATGTCAGTATGCGCGAAGCCGCATACATGTATTCAATCAAACGCGTTGCGACGGCCATGAAACTTCGCGGTTGGTGTTAAATTAGTGTAAGTGTTTGACATCTTTTTAACGTCATGGCGCCGAAAGGCGGTATTTCCCCGTTATTCACGAAAACTGACAAAAGATACCGGCTTTCGCCAATATGATGTTGATTTATTGATTCTGTGCAGATTGATTTTGTGGAATATAAACATTTCCATATGGAACATATGGTGTTGCGGTTGTTCCTTCTTCTATTTGGATATCGGATATTGTCGCGGTTGTACTAACGCCACTTGCATAAAAATAAACAGTAGAATCCAACAGATCCTGGGTCATCGTTCTTGTTGGGCTGATTAGGTGCCATGTTGTGCTATTGGATGCATCTTTGCGTAGATATATATGCCTATCTGTTCCGGTTGTTTTGAAACTTAGTGTATATGTTTTGCCAACTTCTAAACCTGGCGCAAGTTGGGAAAGGGTTTTATCGCTAGTTACGGCACCATTGGTTGGTGTCGTTGTCACGGTAATACTCCCATCACCATTGTTTACAATGGTCCCTCTTGACGGGAGACCCCGGGTTGGCACTTTACTTATATCAAACAAATTTGGGCTGCGGGTTGGTGCGTCATTATCCACACTCCACAACCAACATTCGCCGGTGTCGGCATAACCGGCGCAGACAAACTCATTATCAAGGCCGTTTTTTAATGCCGCGTTAAATGTCCCCGCATCAATAAGGTTATCGGCTTGTGCCGCGTATGTTCCCGTGTCATCGTATATTCCTTTTTCACCAACCGTGCCGGCAACACCGGTGTATGTTAATACAGTATTCGTATTCTTTGCCGGAATCTCATCTTGTTTTGTTGCTAACTTTGTATTCACACCACCAACCATCGGTAATGATGTATCACTGGTACTGTTTCCCAATGTT
>JAFZXK010000004.1 GCA_017616785.1 Alphaproteobacteria bacterium | reverse complement strand
TGTCCAACAACCGTCACAATTGGCGCACGCGGTTTCAGGTTTTCCGGGTTCGGCGCACGTTCCAATAATTCGGCATATGGTTTAACCTCTACCCGTTTGACGGTTGCACCAAATTCGCCGGCGATAATTTCCGCAGTGTCCGCATCAATAGATTGGTTTTGGGAAACCATCATTCCCATTTCCATCAATTTTTTGATAACATTACCGACCTTTTCCGCCATCGCAGCCGCCAAATCTTTGACAACGATTGTGTCGCCAATGGTAACTTCGTGCGAAACCTTTTGCGGCGCATTGAACATTGCCCGTGCCTTTTCGCGGAATCTTTTAAGTGATGCTTCGGACCGGCGGCGATTTGCACCACGCAGACCGATTTCATCATCGTCGTCATCATTACCAATAACAATATCGCGCAAAGATATTTTACCACTGCGTGTAAAATCACGCTTTGCACCGCCGAATTTTTGATTGCGACGGTTTGGCATTTCTTCGTCATCTTTGGTTTGCCGATGCGCAGACGATTTTTGCGTTGAATTACGCGGAACAAATGTTGGTTCTGGTTCTTCGTCGGCATTTTGCATGGCGTTTTCACGTGCGGCAAGTTGCTCTTTGACCTGTTCATATTCGCGGGTTTCGCGGGCAATTTCGGCCTCACGCGCGGCGCGGGCCGCGGCCTCTTCGGCCTCACGCTGTTTACGTTCTTCTTCGCGGGCGCGGGCGGCGTCCAACACCGCACGCAATTTTTCATCCGCCGGATTACGCGTTGTGGTTGGCGCCACAGGTTCTTCGCGTAATTCATTACTGCCCGGGGCAACAACACGGCGACGGCGTTCCACGAAAACAGAATCGCCCTTTTTACTTTGCACCGCCCCCAAAGTTACAGATTTTCCAAGTGTCAGCGTCGCCATATTTTACCCTTTGTTATTAAATTATTGGTTGTTTTCCTCGGCTTCGGCCACCGTTATACCGAACGCGATTTCACGCGCCTTCATAATCACACGACCGGCAAGGCGTTGACTCATGGTTTCTTCGCCAAGGATTTCCACCAATTCATCCGATGCCAAATCCGCCAAATCAGAAAGCGTTTTGATACCCGCCGCGCCAAGTTTCATAATAATTGGGCGTTTGATAAAATCAAAGTTCAACAAATCATCGGTCATACCAAGTTTGTGGCCTTCTTCGAAATAATTCTTTTCAATTTTTTCAAGATATGCCTTGGCACGATTTTGCAATTCGACCGCCAATTCAGTATTGAACCCTTCGATTGATTCAAGTTCTTTTAGTTCAACGAACGCAACTTCTTCAATTGTGCGGAAACCTTCGGATACCAACAATTGCGCAATCATTTCATCGACATCCAAACCGGTCATAAAGAGTTCGGTTTTTTCTTTGACTTCTTTGGAACGACGTTCTTGTTCTTCGGCCTCGTTCAAAACATCGATATTCCAACCCGTCAACTGTGATGCAAGACGCACATTTTGACCGCGGCGACCAATCGCAAGCGATTGTTGGTCTTCGTTCACAACGACAACCGCGCCACGTGTATCTTCGTCAACGATAATTTTTGCGACCTTGGCCGGTTGCATCGCATTAACGATGAACACCGCAGGGTCTTCGGAATACAAAATAACATCGATTTTTTCACCATGGCATTCGTTGATAACCGGTTGGATACGCGTTCCCTTGATACCGACGGTCATACCAACCGCGTCAATAGACGGGTCCTGGGTTTCCACAGCAATCTTTGCATGTGAGCCCGGTGCACGCGCCACAGATTTGATTTTAATGATGCCTTCGTATATTTCCGGAACTTCCTGAGTAAATAATTTTTCCATAAACAACGGATGCGTCCGGGTCAAGAAAATCTGCGGTCCCGAATTAGAACGCGCAACATCCATAATCAATGCACGCACGCGGTCGCCAACCCCAAGGCGTTCGCCCGGAATAAGTTCGGTATTTTTGATGTAACCTTCGGCCTTGCCATTTATATCAACATAGACATTGCCAAATTCAATACGTTTTACAACACCATTGATAATATCGCCAATGTTGTCTTTGAATTCTTCGTATTGACGACCCTTTTCCGCGTCACGCACGCGTGCAGTCATAATTTGACGTGCGGTTTGAAACGCCATACGGCCGAATTCAGGTTCCGGTAATGGGTCTTCGACAACATCACCAACCGATGGATTTTTACTGTATTTCTTCGCCTCGGCCACAGTCAGCATTGTAAATGGGTTATATTCTTCGCCCATGGATTCCGGCGATTCAATAACATCAAACAAACGCTTTACATGAATAGACCCGTTTTTGCGGTCGATGTTGGCAACGATATTGAATTCTTCGCCATATTTGTGCTTTGCAATTTTGGCAATTGCAATTTCAAGTGATTCAAAAACGGTTTCACGATCAATTTGCTTTTCGGATGCCAATGAATCAATCGACAACAGCAAATCTTGACGCGGCATAGAAACAAACGACATTTATTTTCTCCCTTGGTTGGTGTGTATCGTTTATCTATAAGGGCGGGGTTTTTAACGCCCCGCCCTTAAAATTTAAATCTTAAGAACGATTTGATTATAACACCGAATCGAACAATTGCAAATGTTTTTTACAGATTTTTTCAAATATATTTGACGCCTTGTTTTTTAGGCACTATACTTGTCCTGATGAAAACCATAAATAGGTATTTTATGCGACAGTTAACCATGGTGTTCGTGATGCTGTTGCTGGTTTTGACTGGACTTGCATGGATGGTCCAGATTGTCGCCATGATGAAATTCTTGGTCAACTATGGCGTCGAATTGACAAGTTTCCTTGGCCTTACCGCCATGATGATTCCATTTATTATTTCTATTATTTTGCCGTTTGTTACCTTTATTGCGGTTTTGTTCGTGTATAACAAAATGATTGGTGACAATGAAATTGTTGTTATGGCATCGGCGGGATGTTCGCCATCGCAAATCGCGCGACCAGCGTTGTTACTTGCGGGGCTTTTGGTTGTTGCACATTTTGTTTTGAACCTTTGGATTGTGCCGGCGACCCAGGCAAAGTTTTACGATACACAATGGAATTTGCGCTATGGATTGGCGCATATGAAATTGCAAGAAAGCGCATTTACCGAACTTTCGCGTGGATTGGTTGTGTATGTGGATAAAGTGTCTGGCCACGATTTAAGCCAGGTTATGTTATCTGATATGCGTGACCAAAAATCCCAGGTTACCATTTTCGCACGAACGGGAAAATTGGTTGCAACCATGCGCGGGCTTTCGATTGTTATGACCGATGGGTCTTTGCACGCCGCAAATAATGGCGGTGTTATTGGAACATTTGACACATTTGATATGGATTTAAGTATTGCCGAAAAGAATAATGATACCGCATTTAAGGCGCGCCGTATGTCCACAGACGCATTGATGAAAAGTTTGCAAACGGATCTCGCGCCAAAGCAATATAAAACGGTTATGTCTGAACTATGCAATCGTTTATTTGGGCCGACCATGAACTTTATTTTGGCGGCGGTTTGTTTGGCGATATTACTGCGGTCTTCGCTGTTACGGCGGCGGACAAGTTTTGCACCGGCGATTTCGGTTGTCGCAATGGGTGGCATTATGGCGGCATTTATGTCACTTTCCAATATGTTGGGGGGCTTTGGTGATTTGTTGTGGATGGGTTGTGGAATTGTGTTCGTTCTTGTAATAACAATGGTAATACTGCTTAGGAAATGAAAAGAATTCTGATTGCTTTTATATCAATGTTATCGATGTGCAACGCGTTTGCGATATCGGTGGGCACTAACGAGCCAACAACAATTCGTGCGGAAAGGGTTGAATACAACCTTAAATCCGCGACGCTGAAAACCGTTGGCAAAACTGAAATTACCAATAAGTCCGGGCAAAAAATGACCCTGCAAAATTCATACATTACGAAAAACGGAAAAAATTTATCCGGCGACGATATTCAAATATGGCTTGGCGAACATGTTTATTTGGAATCCGAAAAAGTTTCGCGTGATGGTGATGTTACGGTTGCGCAGAATGCAACCTTTACCGCGTGCAAAAATTGCGATAGTTATGGCGATGCGTGGGAAATAACGGCACGACGGATTCAGCATGACTTCGCCGACCGTATGCTTTATTTCAAAAATATGGTGTTTTGGATTTATGATTTGCCGGTAATGTGGTTGCCGTATTTTAGTATGCCAGACCCAGGTGTGAAACATAAAACCGGATTTTTGACACCGAATTTGCAATCGACCAACAAAATGGGAACCCAGATAAATATCCCCGTCTATTTTTACATATCGGATACACATGATGTAACGGCAACTTTTTCTTATTTGACCAATGAAAATCCGCTGTTTCAATTGGAACACCGTCTAAATCTGTCGCATGCGGAATTCCGTTCGCGCGGGTCTTTTACGCATAATCGCGAAGGCGAAAATCGTTGGCATATCTTTAATGACGATATCATTGAACTTGGTGAAAATGCGCGTGCAACAATTTTCCTTGACCGTGCATCCGACAGAACATATTTGCAGAAATACGGTTTCTATGATGAACAGCCGTATTTAGATTCGGGGGCCAAAATTGAACTGTTTGGTCAATCTGGATATGTTATCGCCGATGCACACATATTCCAAGAATTGCGTGATGATATGTATAATCATTCTGTGCCAAACGGAAATATATTGCCAAACATTCGCGGTGTTTATCAAACAAGTCCACTGTTTGCGTCGACATATGCGACATTTATGGGCGATATATTGGGAATATCGGGTGATGGGATTTCTTCGGAACGCATAATTGGCGAAGCACGCATTACATCACCTTGGACAATTTGGGGCGGCAATCGCATAACCGCAAGTATCGCAACGCGGTACGATGTTTATAACTTTAACAATACGCCGATGGTTGATGGTTCGGTTTATTCGGGCGTTCGTGATAGATTCTTGCCAAGTGGTTATTTGGAATGGGGTTTGCCTATGTTTCGTCCCGGTGAAACATGGACAAATGTTGTTGAACCACGTGCGCGTATAACTGTAATGCGGCATACACACGAAAATCAATTTGCGACCGACAATGATTCCGCCGGTGCGTTATTGTCCGATGCGACTTTGTTTTCCGCCAATCGGTTTTCGGGGCTTGATTTATGGGAAAACGGAACTTTTGCGGACTATGGCCTTCGGTGGGCGGCGTTTAATCCGGACGGCGAAACAATTGAAACATTTTTTGGGCAATCTTATGATTTCACAAAGCGCGAGGCAACCGACCCCAACAGTGGTTTCCGCAATGGACAATCTGACTATGTCGGACGCGTCGGATATAATAATATGAAGTGGCTTGATGTGTATTCGCGTTTTCGTTTTTCCCAGGAAAATTTTGGTCTGCGGCATATTGAAACAAATATGGTGCTTGGGACACCGCGAAATTTCCTTAATGTTGGGCACATTTGGTCAAAGCAATTCGTCGATGTGCAAACCGCCGCAGAATCTATTCATGAATTCGCGGGTGGCGTTGGTTTCGCGATAACCGACCGTTGGTCTGTGCGGTGGACCGGAATATACAATATGGCCGATGAGCGATTTCAACAACACAGCGGTGCGCTGTATTACGAACATCCATGCTATTACCTTAGTGTCGGGTATAGACGTGATAACGCGGTCAAAGAAGATTATGTTGGAACAACAACTTTTCAATTTCGTTTTGGGATAAGTATGGACGGGAAACACTATTAAAAAGGAGAAAAAATGAAAAACATAATTTTATTCGTAACGGCTTCTTTGATGACGATATGCGCAAATGCGGCGACCGTTGTCGCAACCGTTGATGGCAAGCCAGTAACCGATACCGACATTACTGCACGAACTAAACTGATGGCGCGCCAAGGCAACACCGCAACCGACAATCGCCGTCAGGCGTTGCAGAATATAATCGACGATAGCGTAAAATTAAATTACGCGGCAAAGTTTAATGCTGTGCCGTCCGACAAAGATATTGATGCGGAATTAAAGCGTATGGATTTAGGGGAACTCGGTGCATCGGAACGCGAAATGGCACGCAATGCGTTGCGCGCGAACCTTGCATGGCAAGTTATCGTTGCACGAACAATTATGCCAACCGTTGATGTAACCGACGAAGATATAAAGAACGAAAGAATTTCATTGGAACGCGAACACGGTTTGCCAATCGAAATGACAATGGTGCGTTTGCTGGATGTTCCAAATGATACGATGGCAAAACTAAGCAACCCAAAAAATTGCGATGATGCAATTGATATGGCACAGCGTTTGGGTGGTGCGCCACAAAAATTTACGGCGGCACAATATGAACTTTCGCCGGATATTCGCGAAAGCGTCGCGGGATTAAATAAACTTACTTGGTCAAAGCCAACCAAAGACGGTTCGGTGTTTTTGGTGTGTAACACCAAGAAAACCAAGGAATACGGAAAATTGGACGATATAATAAAACAAAATGCAATATATAAACAATCTATGTTTATCGCGGACCAACAACTTAAACAATTGCGTCGGCGCGCCGTCGTGGTTATAAATGACGACAGGTATAAAATATAATGAAAACTATACTGTTTAATTTGAACAATGCGGAATTAGAAAAATTTGTTACCGACATGGGACAACCCCGCTTTCGTGCGAAACAAATTTCAGAATGGTTGTCGCGTGGGGTGCCTGATTTTTCGGTGATGAAAAATTTACCGGAAACGTTGCGTCATGATTTGGACAAATGTGCATGTACCCTGCCGGTGCGGATTGTAAAAAAATTGCAATCTGCGGATAAACAGACGACAAAGTTTTTATTGGAATTATCCGACGGCGAACAAATCGAATGCGTTTTAATGCGCACCAGTTATGGCAACAGTGTTTGTGTCAGTTCCCAGGCCGGTTGCGCAATGGGATGTAAATTCTGTGCAAGTACGCTTTTGGGACTTAAACGCAATTTAACCGTAAATGAGATTTTTGCACAAATACTTGTTGCACAATGGGAATTGCGTAATGACAAGTTTTCTGAAAAATCTATACGTGCAAATGGCGATGCAAATAATGATGATGTGTCGCACATTGTTATAATGGGGACCGGCGAACCATTGCAAAATGTGCAAAATGTTATTGGGTTTATGGAGCGTGCAAACAGTGAAATGGGTATCGGTTGGCGGCGAATTACCGTATCGACATGCGGAATTGTGCCGGGAATACATGAACTGATTACATGGGGACGGCCGATAAATTTGGCGATATCTTTGCACGCGCCGAACGATGATTTACGCAAGAAAATTATGCCAATTGCAAATAAATATAGTATCGCGGAAATTATGGATGCGGCATGGGAATTTACGGACTTGCATAATCGGCAATTGATGATAGAATACTTGCTGATTTGTGATAAGGACGGTAATTTGCTGAACGCGACGGGCGAATGTGCGGAACAGTTGGTTGAAATCGTTCGTGGCAAGAATTGTATGGTGAACCTGATTCCATGGAATACGGTTGCGGAACGCGAATTTACCGCGCCATCGGGTAATGCAGTGCATCGATTCCAAGATATCCTTATCAAGAACGGTGTTCACACACGTATTCGCCGGGAACGCGGTACGGATATTGGTTCGGCATGCGGACAGTTGCGAATAAAAAGTTAATACGGGAGCATATCGGGAGAGAGCAGGATTTATAAACAAAAGGAAATGTTATGAACATAGAATATATAACCTGCAGCGATATGCGCGAACATAATGATATAGACGAAATTATTGACCTTGGTAAAAAATATCCGTGCGCAGAATTTGCGATTCAAGCCCACCCGTCAAAGTTTTCGCCATCTATGCCACGCTATGTTTGGTTTGATACGTTGGTGCATGCACTACGTGTGAACAAGATTAAAATTGCCATGCATGTAAATTCAGAATATCGCACAGAAGTGTGTAGTTATGGCGTTGTTCCGTACCATTTGCGGCGTTTATGGGAAATACGTCGCATCGATGGCACACCGGTCATCGGGCGCGTTCAAATAAATATAAACGGTGGTAACGATATATTTGAATTTCATGCTGATAAAGTCGCAGATATAATCCGTGCATATCCGGATATTAAATTCATATTTCAATATACGTCCGCACAACATGGCCGTATTTCAAAACTTGATAAAAAACATGTGCCGTTTGCGTTGTTATACGATGCGTCTGGCGGTTGCGGAATTTCACCTGATTCATGGTATGGACCGGTCTTTCCAAATCATCAAATGGGTTACAGTGGTGGTTTGTCACCGGAAAATGTTGTTGATAACCTAAACGAAATAAACGAAATTTTGCCGGCGGATTATTCCACATGGATTGATGCCGAAGGGAAATTAAAAAGTCCTGATTCAAACGGTAAAAAAGTGTTTGATGTCGCGTTGGCCGAAAAATATATAGAACGCGCCTATCGGTGGCAAATTCTAAATGGTTATCAAAGATAGAAAATGAAGGCGTTTGATAAATATTTTCTTTGTTGCTTTTTGGTGCTTTGCTTTGCGGGTCACTGCAACGCGCAAAATGCGCGACAAAATCGCCGGCGTCAAAAGGTTGAAAATGTTACGAACGACACATTAAAAACTATGACGCATACTGTGCCGATAAAAGCCGCGCCACAACATATACAAAAAAATCCAAAGGTAAAAATTTCCAATGCTGATGAAGCGTTATATTTGGAACTCGAAACTTTTACCAATGCGAAAATGAATAATGTTAAATGTGTGTTTTCGCCTTTAGTGGTTATTAAACCGTTTATTCGGTTTTACGATAAACTTGATATAGGTATAACAACGACCCAAATGGTTCAGAATTATACATCGGAAAATATGTCAACCATCACACATGATATGTATGCGTATGCAAAGTTACGCGCGTCCGGGGGGAATTATTCAATTCGTGCGGGGAATTTTTCGGTGCTAAATTATGCGGCGCAATTTGCGAAATCTATGCCGATAAATAATTTCTTTATAAATTCGATGTATTTCAAATCGGGACATTATTACCCCCGCGCTATTATTGCTGGATTTAGTAATACCGAGATGGGAATTCATATCGGATATGCCGAAGAAGACACCAAAGGTATGCAATTTACCGGAAATGGGGCGGTTGTTATTGCAAGTGAAATTTTTATCGAAGATTCATTCAAAGGTGGTGCTTTGATGACCATAGGAAAAGAAAATACGGTTATTGATTTGCAAATGTCTTGGACACCAAATCCCAACAATGCATTGTTATTGGAACTTTCCAATATCGGTGACCAGGCCGGTTTTCACGGAACATACCGACACAATTTCGTCAAAGGCAACATAAATATCTTTGTAAATGGCTTCAAGCAATTGGGTGATGGAATTGCCGGTGGTTCGCTGGGTCTGGGACATAAAAAAAGTGGTGCATATGCCGCAATTGGTGCAACCAAACACGACCCAATGAATAAAATGAATCCGGATGAGAAATTCGTACCTTATGCCGAATTCGGAATCGTTCATGGATTTTATCCGATTTCAAAAAATCGCTAATATGCTGCGACGCTTTTTATCTGCGCTTTTCGAACAACCGGCCAAAAGTCCGCTTTTGTTTAAGAACCTGTTTTGTGGTTTCTTGGGCCTGTAACTTATCATATAAGAAATCTATGATTATATTCGGGGTGCAATTTGGAATATTTGTTAAACCGTCCCTTGGGTCAAAATTCATCGTTACACCAATTTTGTGTTCCAAATGTTCCCAAAGGTTGTACCAATCAAAAGATTCGATTACCAACGGTTTGTCGTCATCTTTTATGCTGACCACCCGGGTTATGTCGCATTCTTTTAGTGCTTCGCGCGTTTTTTGCGCAACGAATTCGCGTGTCAATGTTTTTTGCATGCCTTTATCCCTTTTGTTTCCGAAAGCATAACATTGAAAAATGGGACTGTCAAAAAAAATTCAGATTACAACTATTACCCTGTTGACTTTTTTTTACAAAAGGTGCTACAATCCCCACGGATTAATAAAAACCCAAGGAGAAACAAGCATGAAAAAATTACTTATTTATGGCGCCGCGATTGCCGCAATTGCGGGTTGTTCTGAAAAAAAAGCGGACGAAGGTGTCAAAGTTTTTGACGCAACTTGTGAAAAAGTCGTTGTTTTTGAACAGGGCGATATGATTGTGAAATGCCCGGTCAATGAAACATTGGCTTCGTTACAGGACCAAACGCCGACCGGCATATTTGTTCCACACGATAACTTTAATGTTTCGGAATTGGTGAACGATGCGGAACACGTCTATGTCAACGTTATTCCGGCGGGCTCTTATGAATGGGCTGAAAACAAAGAATACCGTATAATGGTGAAAAATCCGGTCTTTGATGAAGAATCGCTTTACACCGTTAGCGTTGTCGTTCAAGAATAAAATTAACAAATATAAAAACAGCCACCAAAAATTGGTGGCTGTTTTTATGCTATTATTTTGCTGGTTCGTGTTCTGGCATAAAATGCACAAAATCAGACATCGTGATTCCGGTCGCATTAAGAACTTTGGCCAAACTGTATGTGGATGGCCAGCGCGGTTGACCATATTTGCTAAACCGCTTGCTTTTGTTAAATGTTGTCGCGTCAAGACCAGAAAATTTCGCAAGACCCGAACAAGACATATTCCGCGATGCCGCAAGTTTAACAATCGCCAACCATAATTCTTCATGTGTCATATTATCTCCCTCTTGTATGATTAGATTCTTTTTTTATATTCTCATTATAATTGAAATTAGTTCCTAGGACAAGATATTTTTCATTGCATGTTTTCCTATCAGTTTTCAAAAAAATGATTTGTTGCAAAATTTGCCGTATTGGAATATAATCATAATGTGTCAAAAAGGAGTCAAAAATGCTAACATTAATTTTTGTGATTTTGAAATTAACAAAGGTTCTTAACTGCTCTTGGTGGTGGATAGTGTTAACATTACTGTTGGACGGCGGAATTATTCGTATTTTCTAATGCGGGCCAACATGTAAATTCAAATACCCCGGATGGGGTATTTTCTATTTTGGTGGAAATCAGCTTGCACTAATCGAGCAGGAAATAAACAAGAATTTACCGATTTGATGCAACGGGTAAAAGAGTTTAGAGAGAAATGGTTATAGGGTTAAAAATATGATATAATAAAAGTCGATTTAAAAGGATGATATATGAATATGCCGAAAGTTTCTGTTATATTGCCATGTTATAATGTTGCGGATTATATGGATAATATGTTCGCTTCTTTACGCAGCCAAACACTAAAAGATATTGAAATAATTTGTGTTGATGATAAATCAACAGATAATACTGTTAAAAAAATTCGTGAATTTATGAAATCTGATAAACGCATAAGTTTATATAAACTTGCCAAAAATCATGGTGCCAGTTATGCGAGAAATTACGGGCTGAAAAAAGCACAAGGAAAATACGTATGCTTCCTGGATCCTGATGATTTTATTGAGAACGATTTTACTGAAAAACTGTATAAAAATATAACAGAAAATAAATCTGATGTGGCCAAAGCAAAATTCAAAGTTGGTGACAAATACTGGCAAACACACGAATTTGTGAAAAGAAACTATTTGTGTTTTAGTTCTGAACATTGTTCTGCAATGTATAACAAAAAGTTTTTATTAAAAAATAATATTTTATACCCAGAAGATGTTATCACGGGTGAAGATGCTGTATTCTTATCAAATCTTGTATTACATACCAAGAAAATCACAACCACAGATGATACAGAATATCATTATGTTCGCCGTGAAAAGTCTTTGGATTCTGAAAAATTATCGCACAAACAAGTTCTGGCCAGAATAAAAATGCTGGATTATAAAATACAAATGTTAAAAGAACATAAATTTAATACTTATGAAGACAAAATTATTTTTATTCAGCGACATATTTTAAACCATTTTTGTTATGCTGTTGATCCCAAACGTATATCGGAATCAGATAAAAAATTACTGGCAAACTGGTTTATAACCAATCGCAAAAGTTTTATCGCATAACATGAATATATAGTTTAAAGAAAAAACTACCTCGGTGGGTTCGAACGGAGCAAATACTTGGAAATCTTGGTCGTTCGAAGATTGGTAAAATTTGGTGTTTTTTGGATATGCTTTCTTCGAACCATCCAAAAAGTAAGAAATCTAAAGAAAAACCGAACTTTCACAGTGCGGTGTATCTTTCTTGTCGCGGGTGTGCAAAGCACAGACGGATGGTGGGAATCAGCTTGCACTAATCGAGCAGAAAACAAACAAGAGTTTGCTGATTTAATGCAACGGGTAAAAGAGTTCAACTTTATTATTTTATAGTTAAAACATAACATAGTTGACCAAATGATGAAAAATGTTCCAATTTTCCACTGGTGTAATTTACATAAAACTTTTCTTTAATGATCAAACCAGATTGTGCGATTAATTGTTCTATTTCTCGTTTGGTAAATATGTGAACATTAGATTTAATGTTTTTATTATCGATATTGATGTTAAATTTAATATCCCCATTTT
>JAFZXK010000003.1 GCA_017616785.1 Alphaproteobacteria bacterium | reverse complement strand
GGATATCGCTTTGGAACTAACGGTTCCGGGTGTGCTTGTATACATAACGACATTATCGGCGGAACCTTCCAAAATATTTTGTTTTGTGGCGATTGCATCATCAACATACTTTTTCGAAGTTACCGTTTTGCGGTCTTCTGCATCGGTGGCATATGCCATACCCGCAAGCAATATTCCAACAACAAATACCCAATATTTTCGCATGGTTCTCCCCTTTCTTCCTTTGATTTATCTGCATACAAATCCGTTGTTAAAACTGTATCAAAAACCAAGGTTTTTTTTACACCATGACCGCGAAAATGGCAAAATTTGTAATCTATTGTTTTTACTATGAAAAAAATTTTTGATTTTTTGAAAAAAGTGGTTGACTAAAAACCTTGGTTTTTTTATACCACCCCCAAACACAAAAAAACCGCAGATTTATGCGGGTTGTATCACGAAATCTTTTTTAAATTATGTCGGGAAAAACAAGCCGGGCGCTTTCGCGCCCGCTGTCGCGGCTCCGCTTTGCGGAGACGGATAGCCCCCGTCCACCGAAGCCCAACGGGCGAAGGCGGAACTTACACTTATCACTGACAACAATCACTCATACCTTAAACTATCAATCGGATTTAGTTTCGCGGCCTTTATCGCCGGCATAACGCCCGACACCAGGCCAACAAACACCGCAACCGAAATCGAAACAACAACCGGCCAAATACTGAACGGCACATTATAGTGCAACATGAAACGCCCAATTCCCTGGGACAGGCCAACGCCCAGAATCAAACCAAACATCGACCCAATAAACGAAATCATTATCGATTCAGACAAAAATTGCGTGATAATCGTGCTTTCTTGGGCGCCAATCGCCTTGCGTATGCCGATTTCGCGCGTGCGTTCCGCAACCGACACTAACATCATATTCATAATTCCAATTGACCCAACCAGCAACGACACCGCCGCAATCGCAACAAGCAGTAATGTCAAATAACTGCTGACCGTTTCCATTGTTTCCATAACTTGCTTCATATCCGTTATTTGGAAATCGTCCGCCGCACCGTCTTTTAGTTTATGCCGATTGCGCAGAACCGCGGTTATTTGGTCCGTCGCAAGGTTATTATCGGAATCTTGATAAAGTTTAAGTGATATCATTTGCACCGAATTCGGAAAGCGCGAACCGGCCAATCTTTTCTTTAATGTAGTAATCGGAATGATAACCATATCATCTTGGGAACCCATGCCGGAATCACCCTTGGCCTTGGTTACACCGATAACCGTCATGGGGGTATTGCGCACACGAATTATTTCCCCAACCGGATTTTTCGGCATTCCCAATTCTTCTGCGGTTTCCGGGCCAATCACCGCGTATGTAGATGCCGTTTTAACCGCGTTCATTTCAAAGAACGAACCGTATTCCATTTCTATATTTTGCACCGTTGCATATCCCGGATACACACCAACCAGTGATGTAGACCAATTTTTATTTCCATATACAACCTGGGCACTGCTGTTTTCAACGGGACTTACGGCCGCAACATCGGGTAATTGCGCAATATATTCCACATCGTCCAATGTAAGTGTCATACGATTTCCCGACCTTACACCCGCACTTTGCGCCGCACCCGCGCGTATCATAATCGTATTTGTCCCAAGTGATGAAAACTGGTCCGTAATTGATTGCTGAACCGTTTCGCCAACCGCAACCATAATCACAACCGCCATAATTCCAATGACAATCCCCAGCACCGTTAAAAACGAACGCATTTTGTTTCCCGATATAGACAACCAAGATTCATGTGCAATATCATAAAACGTCATTTTTTATGCGCCTTTTGTTCAGATTTCAAGAGTACTGATTCATTTTTCGGAATCGGCCCATCGTATGTTATATGTCCGTCATAGATATGAATCACGCGATTTGCATACTTTGCGATTTCAAATTCGTGCGTAATCATAACAATCGTTATACCCAAATCGTTATTCAATTTCTTAAAGAATTTCAAAATTTCGTTACCCATTTTGGAATCAAGCGCGCCCGTTGGTTCGTCCGCCAAAATAATCTTTGGGTCGCCAGCCAAAGCACGCGCAATCGCGACGCGTTGCTTCATACCGCCCGAAAGTTGCGTTGGCAAATATGTTTCAAAATTTGCAAGGTCAACCAATTTCAACATTTCGCGCGCACGCGAAATCCGTTCATCCATCGGCAACCCGCGATACATCAAAGGCAACATAACATTGTCCAAAATATTGCGCTTTGGCAACAAATTAAAATTTTGAAACACAAAGCCAATGTATTCATTGCGCACCTTGGCCAATTCATCGGGGAACAGCGTTGTTATATCTTTGCCATATAATTCATACACGCCCGATGACGGCGTATCCAATGCGCCAATTATATTCATACATGTTGACTTTCCCGAACCCGACGGTCCCATAATAGCAACAAATTCACCCGGCATAATTTCAAAGGTGTTATCAAACAAAACCTGTTGTTCGCCGCCGATTTCCAGTGGGAAACTTTTACAGATTTTTTTTAGCGAAATAACCGGCGTTTTTTTCATGTGACCCACCTTTACATTGGTCGTCCGCCGCCCGGCGCGCCACCTGGGGCCCCGCCCATCATTCCGCCACGGTTATTACCATTTCGACTTGTGGTCTTTTTCTGTTGTCCCATATATCCGATAATAACTTTATCGCCCTCTTCCAAATCATCAGATATAATCTGCGTTTCCGTCGCGGTAACCAAACCCTTGGTATATGGCACAAGGATAATCTTTGAACCGCGTTTAATTGCCAAATGATTTGCCGGCGTAACACTTTCGTCGTTTGTTTCAACAATTCCGTCAAAACTGCGCAACAATAACGCAGAATTTTGAACTTTCCATGTATCACGCACCGCATTTACAATAATCGTAACGAACGCCGTCATCCCCGGCATAAGGCGTAAATCAGAATTATCAACATCAATGACCACGGTATAAACCACAACATTTGATGTCGTTGTCGGCGAAAGTCGAACTTGGCGCACAAAACCGTTAAAGGTTTGCCCCGAATACGCGTCAACCGTAAAGGTTACATCTTGCCCTTGCTTTATGACACCAATGTCCGCCTCGGACACGGATGTTTCGATTTGCATTTTGGTTAAATCTTCGGCAATTTCGAACAAATCCGGCGTTTGGAAAGACGCGGCCACCGTTTGCCCCTTATCCACCTTGCGCGAAATAACGGTTCCATCAACCGGCGACACAATCGTCGCATATCCAAGGTTTGTAACCGCCCTGTCATATTGTGATTGCATACGCTTTACCGATTGAACGGCCTGTTCATATGTGGAAAGCGATTGTTCCATTTCCGCACGTGCAATATACCCGGAATCATACAACGATTTATTTCTGTCGTAATTACTCTTTGCCAAAGTCAATTGCGATTTTGCGGATTCAAGTGATGCTTCGGCTTCGTCCACCGATGCCTTTAACACCGACGGTTCGATTTCCAATAATTTGTCGCCTTGCTTTACGGTTGAATTGTAATCAACAAAAATCTCTGAAATCGTCCCCGACACTTGCGACCCGACACTAACCGTATTTAATGGCCGAATTTCACCCGTCGCCGTTACAGTTTGCGACAAATTGCCACGCGTAATATCCATCGTAACAAAATCTTTCTTGGCAACCTTGGACGCTGTTCCGACAAAGGCATAAATCACGACAATTATCGCCAATCCCGTAATACACCACCATTTATGCCGCAATACCCAACTTTTTCTTTTTTTATTCATCCGCACCCCCTTCAAGTTCAGATTTCAAATCACCAATGGCCAACGCCACCGCCGCACGCTTTATAAACAAATCATATTTCGCCGCATTATTTTGCTTTTGCGCGGACACCAATTCAGATTGCGCCGTTTGCCAATCAAGCATCGTTGCACGTCCAACCTTGTACATACCACTTGTTACCTTTTCTGATTCGGTTGCGGATTTCAACAACGCCTTGGTTTGTTCCAAAACCGTCTGCGCAGTTTTATAATTATTATACGCAGTAAATATATCAAGCATCGCGGCATTTGTCGTCTGCTGTTCATTATATTTTGCACGGGTCAAATCGGCTTCGGCCGCGCGCAGGCCATACATATTCGCAAAACCAGCAAAAATCGGCATAGACGCACGAATACCAATTGAACCGTTTATCTTGTCTGAATTCGGACTGAAAACATCACCAAATTTATCATCATTCCACGACACCGACGCAGACGCCGAAATCGAAGGCAAATTTCGCAAAAACGCACTGTTGCGTTTGTGCCACGCCGCATCTTTATTCGCGGTCGCCCGCAATAAATCCGGACGCTTTTCGCGCGCAACCTTTATCAGTTCATCAATGCTTTCATTTTCCGCATCCGTTCCAAAAGTTGAAGACATATCAGCAATCGTTATATCGCCATCCGCCGGAAACGAAAGTTTGGTAAGTAATGTTCCCTTGGTAATTTCACGATTATTTTTCGACCGCTCCAAAGACAACTTTGCACTGGCCAATGTTGTTTCGGCCTTTAACACATCGGCGCGTGCGACGGCACCGGCCTTGAACTTCTTGTTGGCCGTATCATACGCGGTTTGCGCCACAGTAAGCGCGGACCGCGAAGATTCCACATCCGCATCCGCATTCAGCAATTCATAATACGACCCAACCAGCCCATAAACAAAGTTTTGAATTGTTTCACTGTAATCAAAACCGGCCGCCCGATACGCCGCAATCATTTGATTCATATCGGCGGTCCTTTTTCCAAAATCAAATATCAAATAAGACGCAGAAATCGACGCACCATACCCCCAATCATAATTCGGATGCAAAGTATCAGAACTTTGGGCAAAATTCTTGCTTGCGTTAACCCCGGCCGACACAGACGGCAAATAATTGGCATATCCTGCATTTTTATTAAAATGACTTGCCCGCAAAGACGCATATGCCGCCGCCGTTTGCGGATTCCGGCAAAGCCCCAATTTTATAACATCTTGCAAAGATTGAACCCCATCTGGCACAGTTCGCCGCGTGGCACAATCATCGTCCGCCATCGCAACGGTCGGCAAACACAGCAAAATCGCGAAAAAAATCCCTTTCATAGAAAATCTCTCCTGTCGCACATTATACTGGAAAAATTCCTAAAAATCATTATTTTTTTCCCATAGGAATAAAAAAACTTATTGCCACTTGACAATTTGTTGGTTTTGTATTATATTATAAACAACCTGATAAACAAAAGGAGCAGAAAATGGAAAAGAAAGATATGAAAACATTAGGTAGATGGCTTGCTGGACTTGGATGCATATCCATGTTTTTAGGTGCAAGCACCGATGATGCACGTATGGAGGCACGTTCACGCGAAGATGTGTCTGATCCACGCCCGCGCGAACTGTTCAAAGAGGACTGTGCCTCGGAAAAAACCACAAACACAATGGAATGGGCCGGTGCGCTTGCCGCACTTTGCGGCGCCGGATTGTTGTGTGCATCTGAAAAAAACAAATCCAGATAACCAAACAAAAAACCGAAACGAAAGTTTCGGTTTTTTTTATTGCCTTGGGTCAAAGTTTTTTATTAGAATAAATGCGTGGGAAAAATTCTTAAATTTTTTATTATGCCTTGTGTTGCCATATATGCTATGGCCGCGGGCGGGGCCACGCGAAAACCGGCAATGTATGTTGACCCGAATGCGTATGCATATATGTACCCGTATATGAATAATCAGATGCGAACCGCGTTAAACCCCGGGACAACCGTTGCCATGGCCAATAATCCAATTGATGTCGTTGTAAAGACCAAGCAAATGTCCACGCCACGTCGTGTTGTCGCCCGCCCCGGCACACAATCAACAAATGCCCGTGCCGCAACAACCCAAAGCGTTCAAAATACTGTTTCCACGCGTCGTGTTGTTCCACGTGCGGCGACAAACCAAACGGCCGCACCGCGGGCCGCCACCGCTACACGCGGTGTTGTAAATCGCGCGGCACGCGAAAACGCGCGCGCGGCGACGAACACCACCGAAACCCAAACAACCGTATATGATGTTCCAACAACGCGTTGTTTGGCCGGATACACTGAATGCATGGATAATTACTGCGCCCGCGAAAATACGGCATATAACCGCTGTTATTGCAGTGCGAAATTGGCACAAATTGATTCCAAATACCAAGACGACATCAATGAAATGATGATACAGATAATAAAACTGCGCGGCGGTGGCACATGGACGGACGAAGAAATGAACGAATACTGGATGGAACGCGTTGGCCAATATGTGGGTGAAAATTCATGGATGAACCTTGAAAACGCACTGGACATTGATTGGCCAACGCCGGACGAACGCATTCGTGGTCAACAGGTTTTTCTAACCGGCCATGAATATTGTGTTGCGCACCTTAGAAACTGTGCATCGATGGCGTCAAACATGCGCGATGCGTACCGTTCGCGAATTTCCCGCGATTGCGATGCATACGAACAAAATATGCAGCGAATTCACGATGCCGCCGCCGCAATGATAGAATATTACAGTGAATAAATCACTTTCGCATTGATTCACATATAAGGTTATGCCGATATATATTTCGCGCCAAATCATCACTTATCACATCCCAATCAGAATCACGCCCATATATGAATTCACATGGACATACTTCGGCGGCCGCCTTATTCCGCAATGGTATATTTCCGTCGCAAGATGTCACGAATATCGCGCACACCGGTATAAACAGTTTTTTCATTTGCCGTCCTTACTATATTTACTGAATTTATAATTTCATTTGTTTGCGCATTTGCGCCATCGGTCGCACATTTTTCGCGTGCAATTCGCGCACCGAAAAAATATGCACAAACAACCATCGCGCAAACGGCGATAACCAAATACTTTTGCATTTTGAAAATCCCCCGAAAAAGAAACGCACCAAATGGTGCGCATCTATTATTGATTCATTGAATTAAAGAAATCATCATTTGTCTTGGTCACACGCAGTTTATCAAGCAAGAATTCCATCGCCTCAAGCGTGCCCATCGGATTGATAATACGCCGCAGCACATACATTTTTGCCAATAAATCTTTGCCCACAAGCAAATCTTCCTTGCGCGTGCCGGACTTTGTAATATCAATCGCCGGATAAACACGTTTATCAGACAATTTTCTATCCAAGATAATTTCGCTGTTACCTGTTCCTTTGAATTCTTCGAATATAACCTCGTCCATTTTCGATCCAGTATCGACAAGCGCGGTTGCGATAATCGTCAAACTGCCGCCACCTTCGATATTACGCGCGGCACCAAAGAACCGCTTTGGCCGTTGCAATGCATACGCATCAACACCACCGGTCAAAACCTTGCCACTGGACGGGACAAAGGTATTATACGCACGTCCCAACCGCGTAATGGAATCAAGTAAAATCACAACATCTTGACCCGCTTCGACCAAACGTTTCGCCTTTTCGATAACCATTTCGGCAACCTGAATATGCCGCGTCGCTGGTTCATCAAATGTCGAAGAAATAACCTCGCCCTTTACGCTGCGTTGCATATCGGTAACTTCTTCGGGCCGTTCGTCAATAAGCAGCACTATCAATTTTACTTCTGGATAATTGGTCGCAATAGAATGCGCAATATTTTGCAACATAACGGTCTTTCCGGTTCGCGGCGGCGCAACAATAAGCGAACGTTGCCCACGCCCCGTCGGCGATATAAGGTCGATTACACGCGCGGACAAATTGCGCCCCTTGTCGGTGTCACCGATAACCTCCATCTTTAACTGTTCATCCGGATAAAGCGGCGTCATATCGTCAAAAGACACGCGATGCCGCAATTTTTCCGGGTCATCACCATTTACGCGTTCAATCGTTTCCAACGCAAAATAACGTTCTGATTCATTTTGTGGCGCCTGGATTTGGCCTTCGACATAATCACCGGTTTTTAACCCGTATTTTTTAATAAGATTTGGTGACACATACAAATCATCCGGCCCGGCCAGATAATTACTTTCCGGTGCGCGCAGGAACCCAAAACCATCCTGCAATCGTTCCAACACCCCATCACCAATAAGTGTAATTTTTTTATCCGCCGCAAAACCACGCATAACCGCAAAGCGCAATTGTTGTACATTTAATTGCGACGCTTCTTCGATGCCCATATCTTCCGCCATTTTCAACAGTTGCTGTGGCGACTTGGCCTTGATTTCATTTATATGCATAAAAAGTCCTTTTTTTGGAAAATTCGTGATACAGAACGCACCACGCCTCTACTTCGAAAGCAATTATTACACATTTTCAACAAAAAGTCAAGTGGTAACAAACGCCTACTTTTTACTTGCTTTCCGGACAAAATCTTGCTCCAATACGGATACATGAAACAAAAGGAATGAATATGGCTGGAAGTATAAATAAAGTAATATTGGTTGGAAATATTGGTCAGGATCCTCAGGTTCGCACAATGCAAAGCGGACAAAAGGTGGTAAGTTTTTCACTCGCAACATCTGACCGTTGGCGCGATAGACAAAGCGGCGAACAAAAAGAGCAAACTGAATGGCACCGCATTGTGATTTTTAGTCCGAATTTGGTCGAAGTCGCCGAACGCATGTTGCAAAAGGGAACGAAACTTTATATTGAAGGTGCGCTTCGCACACGCAAATGGCAAAATCAACAAGGCGTTGACACATACACAACCGAAGTTGTACTTAATCAATTCAGCGGCACAATGGTAATTCTTTCGGGGGCCAAGGCGGTTGATTCTATGTCTGGCACCGCACCCGCCGCGCCGGCGCAACCCGCCGAAGAAATCTCTATTGCGGAAATCGGCGACGATATTCCATTTTAATGGATAATGTGAATGATTATTAGAAACGGGCATGTCCAATCGCGACAGAGCAATAGCGAAAACGGACGCGCCCTCACCTTGTCCCACGAAGCCCTTGGGCGAAGTGGGAACTAAAACCTGTACATTCCCGAAAGTTGAAGTTTATGCATTT
Source organism: Alphaproteobacteria bacterium (assembly GCA_017616785.1). Taxonomy (GTDB): domain Bacteria; phylum Pseudomonadota; class Alphaproteobacteria; order Rs-D84; family Rs-D84; genus Enterousia. The sequence goes on along the minus strand of JAFZXK010000003.1, from coordinate 20,562 downwards.
GGACATTCGCATTATATTGATATCGATAATCAATTCCAACATGCACCCCATTTACCGCAAGGAATTCAACACCCGCGCCCGCATGCGCCCAGAATGGATCAACACCAATATCATAATCGCGCCATGGACGAACCTGAGCAAACTTATATTGCATAGTATCCGGCGATGCCAACAAATCGTATTCGACACCAACCGTTGCATACGGACGGAATTGGAACCACGCGGACGGATAAATACGCTTTTGTGCAGTAAGTGAATATCCCGGTGTCAAAACGAAATGTCCATCAAAATCAAGTTTCATATAATCGGTTCCGCCAACTTTTTCGGTCATATCAAAGCCAGAATTATAGCCCGCACGCAAATACACATTACCAATAACATACTGATTCAACCAATCGTGTATTATACCCGTTTCACCAACCAAACCATAAGACATCGCATCACCTTCGATACGTCCATCAACCCACGTTTGGTCACGTTTAACATCGATAAAGTTCAAACTTAGCATTGCATCACCATACCAACGCGCCTTAATCCCCAATGTCTTCATAAAGTACGCACCACCACCAACATTCAAATTGCGAACATCGGTATCGACATGTCCGGTCGCCCGCACATTACCATATCCCAGATCAATCACATCATTATCTTCGCCATGTGTATGTGTAACATGTCCCATCCACCCAAGAATCAATGTCTTGCTTGATTGCCAATCATAACCGAAATTAAATCCAATCCGCGAACCATGCGCATGATTATCAACCAAATCATCAATGAAATAACCATAATCCCCAATAAACCACAACTTGTTCAGACGACGATTACGATTCCAAATTGCTTCGTCAATGAAACGATTGGAAATGTCTTTGAATACCGTATGAGTATTCAATTCCAACGCATTTGCAATCTGATTTGCTTCGCGCAGTTGGAACACACGACTAAACGCACGAATAACATTGGGCTTATTATATGTCCAATAATACATCATACGTTCATAAAGTTCCGGGCCGGCTTCCTGCATGACTGTGCCACCGAAAAGGATTTTCATAACACCCGCCGGCGATTCATACGAAAAACCTTGGGATAACAGCAAGTGTTCAATCAAATCATCCAACGCACCCGCCGATTGATATTCGCCCCTTGTATAGTAAGGCGCACTTGCAACAATTGGTTGCAACTTAAACAACCGACCACGATCGGTCAAATCGTCATCGAACACCACATATAAACTGTCATTTACACCGTCGCCATCCGTATCATATGACACAAGGTGTATCGGCAAATCAACATCTTCATTATTGTATTGCCCCATCGCCTCTAAATAATCCATACAAATTGTTCCATCGGCATTACAGAAATTCACACTAAGCCCCGCAATCCTTGCCGCAAGTTCTTCGATACCTTGATCCGCGTGCAATAACCAAATCGCCGTACTTGCCCCAACATGACTCTGTAAATTCACACCAATCTGCGAATCCAATAACGCCGAACCGTTTAGCCCGAATATATCACCACTAACATTTGTAATCAACTGACCCGATACAGAAATCAACGGCTCTGCCCCCGCAAGGTCATTAGTTATCAAACTAACCATATTATCTTCATCAAATGTTGCCGTTCCCCAATACGTAAATCCATCCGTTGGGTTTTGCGGATTTGCGAACACCAGCAAACGACTTGCATCATCAAAAGTATAATCCCCCGCAACCGTCATATGCGCAAGCCCGATAATATCCACACCGCCAACGATATCACCACCAACGGTTACATACATACCATTTGCAAGGCCCGGATTATAAATTCCAACATTGCCCCCAAGGTCTCCACCGATATTCACCGTTCCTGCATTAAACGCAATACTTGCGTCACCGTTTGCAATAACATCATTTGTAACATTTATCGTATTCGCAAAAAGTCCCAAACCATTACCAGCCCCCGTCGCAGACACACCACCACCAATGTTTATATCGAAACTATTATTCGAATCACTGGCATCAATTTCTGTAAAACCACCTACAACGTTCATTCCACCACTTGCCGCATCTGCCAATCCGGCACTAAGGTTTCCATATACCGAAATCGCCGTTCCAGACACAACCGTATCAGTATTTGATATATTCAACGCACCACCTTGTGCAACCGAAATTCCACCCGTTCCAACAGATATTGTCGGTGCAGACAAATTCATCGTTCCACCATACGCAATAACACCATCCACATTAATCATTGTGGACGCAGACAAATTCATCACCGCCGCCGAATCAGTATATCCATTTCTGATAGTATTCGCATTCAGCACGCCATTGGTTACATTGACAGTAAACGAATACAAATTATTATCAAAGAATTCATCAATTCTATCGCCCAACGACAAAGTCCCAGTCGTCAAACTAAACGAATTTGTTGCACCCATTGTCGACAAATCGAAACCATGCGCAAGTGTTGTTGCACCCGAAATCACACCAACAAAATCGCCCTTGTTTATAAATGACGCCACATTATTCGCGTTACCACCGGTCAAATTCAAAGAACTTGCATTAATAGTCAATGTTCCCGAATTCGATTCGTTTGTGATATTCTGTGCCGTAATTGCACCGGCGGTTATCGACAGTATTCCCGAAGATTTATTTTCAATACTTCCATTTGCAACACCAAAAGTTCCCGCCCCCAGGTTCACCGTAACATTACGCGAATCCAACACTTGGAACACGGCGTCCGAACCTGCATTATCCGTACCCGTAATATTCAACGAATTCCCAGATATCGTCACGGCCGCGGTACTTGTCCCCGACGCCACAAATTGTCCCATCGACAAAATATTTCCATAAAGGTTTAATCCACCATATGCCTCTACCGCGGCGGCGGAAAAGTTATACCGCGCCCCACCGGTTCCCCCAATTGTAAGGTTTTTATTCCCGGCAATCTCCAAAACCATACCAATCGATATATTACCACCGGTCAAAATAGAATAATTTGTTCCATCTAACGCCTGGGCAAAAATATTACCGGCATCATGTGGCATGGAACCATCATACCCAACATAAACGCCACCCACGGTCGTAAGCGCGCCACCAATACTTATCCCCGAACCGGCTTGAAAAATATACGATTCGTCGGCAAGATTTAACGCACCACTAATCGGCGTCATTTGCCCCGACGTGCCCGGAAATGTGGTATCCGCAAGCGCACACATCGGCGTCAGGCAATATAAAAACGGCACCAATTTTTTTATCATATTTTTTTGTTCTTTTTCTCTGTTCTTGTTGCTATATTATACCACAACTTGGAAAGAAAAAAAAGCAACAAGTGAAAATTAAGGAGAAAAAATATGTATAAAATCACAAAAATTCATGCGCGCCAGATTATGGATTCGCGTGGCAACCCAACAATTGAATGCGATGTTACGCTTTCGGGCGGTGCACTTGGGCGTGCGGCGGTTCCATCGGGGGCCAGCACCGGTTCGTTCGAAGCACTTGAACTTCGTGACGGTGGCGATGCGTTTATGGGCAAAGGTGTTCAAAAGGCGGTAAAAAATGTGAACGAAATTATTGCGCCCAAATTAATCGGCATGGACGCAACGCATCAAACCGAAATCGATGAAAAAATGATTGCAATTGACGGCACACCAAACAAGGATAAACTTGGTGCGAACGCGATATTGTCTGTATCATTGGCATTGGCACGCGCGGTCGCAAACCAAAAGAAAATTCCGCTTTATAAATACATCGCGGAAATTTACGGCAACCCAAATCCGCATGTCTTGCCACGCCCAATGATGAACATTATCAACGGCGGCGCGCACGCGGATAACGGCCTGGACGCCCAAGAATTTATGATAATTCCAAACGGCGCAAAAAATGAAGCGATGGCGATTCGGATGGGTGCGGAAACATTTCATCATTTGAAAAAGATTTTGAAAAAGGGCGGTCATTCGACCAACGTCGGCGACGAAGGCGGATTTGCACCGAACTTTAATTCATCCGCCGCGGCATTGGACGCAATCATCACCGCAATTCGTGATGCGGGTTACAAACCGGGCGCGGAAATTTCGATTGGATTGGACGTTGCATCATCTGAATTTTATTCGGACGGCGTTTATAAATTCGAAGGCAACCAAATGTCCGCGGACGACATGATAAAATTCTATGAAGATCTGATTGAAAAATATCCGATTATTTCTATCGAAGACGCCTTGGCCGAAGAAGATTGGGACGCGTGGAAAAAACTGACCGACAAAATCGGCGATAAATGCCAATTGGTCGGTGACGATTTGTTTGTTACAAATCCGATTCGTCTAAAACGCGGAATCGACGGCGGTGTTGCGAACGCAATTCTTATCAAGGTAAATCAAATTGGGTCGCTTACCGAAACACTGCGCGCAATCAAAATGGCGCAAGACGCGAACTATGGCGTTGTGATTTCGCACCGCAGTGGCGAAACCGAAGACACAACGATTGCGGATTTGGCGGTCGCAACGAACGCGGGACAAATCAAGACCGGTTCAATGTCGCGCACCGACCGCATGGCAAAATATAATCAGTTGTTGCGTATCGAAGAAGAATTGGGTAATAATGCGACATACGGAAAGTAGAAAATGCGCGTCACAGCGGAACACATTTTAATAATCAAATATATTGTGGCGGTGATTGCGCTGGTTGCGATAATATTCGCGCCGGCGTATCTGGCCGCGAAAAATGATAAAGGCAAGGCGGACGCCATGCGCATCCGCGTTGCATCATGGGTATTTGGCTGGACCGGCATCGGCTGGCTCCTCGCCCTATTCTGGGCGGTGAAAAAATAGTCCCCTTCACCATAGTGAAGGGGTGGACGCGAAGCGGACGGGGTAGTTTCCAGTCATCCCGGCGAAAGCCGGGATCTCCGCGGGGTTGCAGAGATTCGTCATCCCGGCGAAGGCCGGGATCTTGTGGTTTCAACTGTGACGATGGGATACCGCGTTTCCGCGGGGCGACGTTGGATAAAATGAAACATATAACTATTTAACAGCCCCAAAAACCGCGCCGCGAAAATCCCTGTGGTTCTGAACGCGGTCCGCGCAATAGCCCGCGCAGGCTCTTGTACACAAGTTGGCCGAAATTGACGTGTGGAAGAACACCCAGCGCGAACCCAGAGGTTGTTCCATCTTACACCAACAATTTTCGCCACCTGTCTCGGTTTGTTCTGATTTGCTTGCCTCTGCATACGTGCCAGTATTACCGTTACATACCGCCGTGCCAAAAACTGTGTAATCTGGAAAAGTTACACCCCAATCTCCCGATTTACTAACCGAACAATCAGATGAGCTCACCGACTCATAACCATCAATAGCGTAATAACAATAACGTATGCCCGCAACAGCCGCATCCAAAGTTACTGCTTTTGATTTTGGTTCTTCCTTCTTTTCTGCTGGCTCTTGCTTTTCTTTTGGTTTTTCCGCCGGTTTTTGTTCGTCCTTTTTCCCTACACATTTTTGACCGTCCCATGTACTGGACATTCCGCATCCACAATATCTCTTGCCTGACATATCATCCAACACCGGAATCAAACCCTTACCAGACTCACAAACACAACCAACACCTAAATACTCTCCATGTGTCTTAATACATTGTCCCGCTGGCTTCTTATCATCCTTTTTTTCGTCCTTTTTCCCTACACATTTTTGACCGTTCCATTCCTCACCAGGTTTGCATTCACACTTTCCTTTGCCAAAATCTAACAACCCTTTATCCCCATCACACGGACAATCGGTTGTCGGTTTTTTACCATGCGATGTACGACAATCCTTTTCAGGTTTCACCGGCGACACCGGTTCAACATCAGCTTGTACATTCTTTATACATTCACAGTTGACCAATCCGTTTTCATTTGAACATTTTTTCATGCCATCGGTCATTTCGGTCCATTGGCCTTCGCCGTTTTCACCACAGGGATCACCTATTTTACCATCCGGATTATCAAGCACAGGAATAGGATTTACTTCGACATTTACACTGCTATTTCCGGCATTTGCACGTGCGGCATTATTACGTCTGCGTTCCTCTTCTTCGGCGCGTTTGTGTTCCTCTTCCGCTTTCTCTGCTTGTTTCGTCGCAATATCATTTTGTATCCGGTCCAATTCATCCTGTTGGCGTTGCAGTGTCGTTTTTTCCATTTCTATTTCATCGGACAAACGGTTGCTTTTTGATGCCTGGGCGATATTTACGCCGACACCAACCGCGGTAAGGCCAATCGTCGATATTCCCGCAATCATCCATCCCTGCTTTTTACCTTCGCATTCTTCCAATTTGGCAATTTTATCTTGCTTTTCTTGCAACAGACGGCGAATATTCGCATTCATCGCAACACCGCGCGCATCGCCCGCCGCAACGCCCAACACCGCAAACATTCCAACAAATGACATTATCTTTTTCATTTTTTATTTTCCTTTGTTAAATTCTCTAAATCTTGGCGTGCTTCGCCAACCTGTTTCTTCGCATCGACAACATCTGATTTCACACGTTCCAATTCCGTCTTTTTATCCTGTATCTTGTTATGTTGCACAATCGCCGCAATACCCGTGGCCGCAACACCAACGCCACCAACAACCGTCGCCGCGACCCAGCCCTTGCGCTTGCGTTCACATGTTGCGATTTGTTCATCCAGTGCCTGAATATCATGACGCAGGGTGGATACAACCTCCATCTCACTCATACCATCGGCACCGGGCACCGTTTCCATCGTTCCGTAATCATAGTCGGAATAATACGCACCACCGGTTGATTCGCCGAATTGCCGTTGCTTTAATGTAACGGCGCCCGCGACAATCGGCAACGACGCCAACAGCATACCGGCACAAAACAAATGTGAACACTTTGATATCATGATATTTCCCCCTTCGACACGCACATTATATCATAAAAAATCATCAGAACAAAATTGTTTTTATAAAAAAAGCATGGCGACGCATGCGCGTCGCCACACCCAATTGTAAACAGAGAAAAACTATCGTTGCGTCGGATCTTCAAACCCACGAGGGTTCACACCACGGGCGCTAAGCAACTCGTTAATCGGAAACACCTCTTCATTCGGGCGACCGAAACGACGACCCGCCATACGCAACGTTCCTGCTTTCAAATCATTTTTTGTTACCATTTTTCAATACCTCTTGCAAAGCATCTCTCTGGCAATCACCACTGTACACCAACAAAATCTTTTGTCAAGCGTTTTTGTGATTACCAGTTTTGATATTCTGTTTCACATTCCCCGTTTTCACAATCCGTATAGAATTGTTCAACGTTTACATCCGCGACCGGCGCATATCTTTCACCCGCCGGTTCGGTAAATGTAACCTCTTTGACAACGCGGACACGACGGTTTTCGGCGTTCGGCACACCGTCCGGCGTCGGCACCTTCAGGTCTTCTTCGCCCGCACTTACGGCGACAATCTGACTTGATGGAATACCGCGTTCAATCAGCATTTTTTGAACCGCTTCGGCCCGACGCCCGCCAAGTGCATAGTTATATGACTGACTGCCCGCGGTGTCGGTATGACCAACAACAGAAATCTTGACATTGCGATTCGCCTGGGTTACCTGGGCCAATTGTCTGATGATATCATCATATTCCGGTTTTACTATCGCCTTGTCAAAGTCGAATCGGATTTCGAAAACTTCCTCCATCACGTGCTGTTTCGGTTCGACCGGAATTTGCTGTACCTTTATAACCGTCGTTTCATCACGCATACGTTCAGCCGGCACATTCTGTTTCGCCTGAAGTTCATCCAAGCGCGCATTTATCGCCGCCAATTCAGAACGCATCATCATCATAAGTTCAATAAATTCATCACGCGATGCCAAACCATCGGCAACAATCGTTATTTCACTTGGTTCATCATTTGCACAAGGACAATCAGAATTTACCTTTTGCGGACATGTTCCACCATGCGCGGCCGCATTACATGTCCCGCCACTCACATCATTATTAACGGTAACATTTACATTATTTGGGTCTTGCGGTGGCAAAACAACCGGATTAGAATTGACCGTCAACGACACAGGTTGATAATTATCCTGAACACTTTGTTGCGAACCACCGCCCTTGGCACACGGACAATCAGATTTCTTTTCTGTCACATGCGTATTACCACTGCGTTCGACATTGTTACTGTTACGCGTACTGTTATCATTCAAGGTTTTATCGCCACCATAGATATTTTGATTAAACACCATCGGTTGTACCGGTTCCGGATTAATAAGGTGTTCTGGAACATTTACATTGTTCACGATAATAACACCATCGCGCGCCCGATTCGTTCCACGCATTGCCGACATATTCACCGTTTCCGGATAGAAAGTCCCAATCTGCGAACTGCGTACACGATTTACGGTCCGTTCACCTTCAACCGTCACAGTTTCAACCGTTTGACCCGGATTTATAACACGTCCACCCGTACAATCGCGCAACGCCGTAAGGGTATTTTCAAAGCGCGTCTGACATTCGCGTGCAGTCGCCATCTGACCACTTGCGGTGGCGGACAACCAGCAATCATATTTCGCCTGAAGTTCCGCGGCCAATTCCGGATGCGTTACATTTGCGTCATATTGAAACAGTTCAATCATATCGTTATAGGCCATCATCAAATCATATGCCGCATTATCATCTTCGACCGGCCAATTATCAATAGTTTCGGGGTATGGAACCTGGCCCGAAAAGGCCGCGACCGCTTTCTGGGCGAATAATTCGCCGATATTCGGCTGTCCACTTGTGCGGGCATTATATATCGCATACGAACGATAATTCATCGCCAATTGATTAAGGAAAGAATCACGATGTGGCGCGGAATAGACATCCAACCCTTCGACATAATCGACGGTCGGCGTGGTAAGTCCACCACCCGCATATTCCGTATCAATCGTAGAATGCGCGCACGCGGCCAAAGACAACACGCCAACAACCGCGAGTACACGCGAAATTGCACACAACGAAACATTTGATTTTGATGTCATAAAAAAATCCTTTCTCTTACCTTGTTGCCCATTATACATTTTTCAAGAATTTTAGTAAAGCAAAAAACAAACACAATTTTGACTATTTATCCAAAAGTTGTGTTGCAACATTTGCAATACCACCAATATTACCGAAACCCGTCTGACCAACAATACCACTTACCGCGTTCATAATTGAATCGGTATTCGTCGGTTGCCCAAGGTTACTAATCGTTCCCGTTATAAATCCGCCAAAAGTTTCCAATCTTTTCGCCGCCAATTTATTTCCCGAACACTTTGACGCCTTTTCCAAAAGTGCGGCCGCTTGGCTTGCTTCGCTTTGGGTGTAATCTTTGTTTTCAAAATCGATAATATCAAACAATGTCCACATATTCGTAACTTTGCGACGACTGCTCTTACTGCACATGCTAAGGTTATCGCCACCATCCGAACAATATTCCGCAACCGATGCCTTTGGGTAACCGGCCCAAACGGCATGACGGGCCTCGGTATTCGTAAAAGTATCCCAACATATCGTGGAATTATCAATCGTCAACCCATTGCCCGCATAACGAACCGCGGTCGCATAACTTTCGTTTGCATCACACGCACGCACAGAACGCGAAGAACCCAATGGATTTCGACCACCGGCATTTGCCCATTCTTTAATCATATTGTTCACAAAATTCAATTCACGCGATGTCGGTTCGCATTCCGCAGTAAGGGCCTTTTGCTGTTGATTAAGTTGTATCACACTGCCCACCAGATTGATTGCCGTCGGCAATAAACTTGCCCCCGTTGCGGTTGTCGAAGTCGACGCGCCGTCACGTTTTGCAACCGGGTCCGCCTTTTTGGGCATCAAAACATTTGCGGCGCCAAACGCCGTGGCGCACGCCAACACCGCAAGCGACGAACACAGAAAAGCACTAAGTTTTCCCATTTCCTACATTCTCTTTTCCAAATGATTATATCACAAAAAAAGCAAACAACCAAATATAAAAAATTGCTTTTTGGTTTATAACGGACTATGATAACACACATGACCAAGGACAAACGTAATTTTATAATCATAAGTCGCCACCGACGTTGGCAACGGTTGTGGCAATTTTTCTTTACCGGTTGGGGCATCACAATGATTGCCGCACTGGTCGCCGGCGCACTTTTCTCGCACCAGTTATTATGGACACCAATTTCACTAATAAACATGACCGATGTAATGCAAAATCAGTTCAAAATGTCGGGGGCATCGCTTACTGGAATTGATTCCAAGGGCAACCCTTTTCAAATTACCGCGACCAGTGGCCGTTTGGAATACGAACGCCCCGATGTCGTAATACTTGAAAAAATATCCGGCTATACAACCCAAATGCAAAACGCCAAGAAAGATATCTTGAACTTTTCTGCCGACGGCGGCGAATACAATACTAAAACAAAAGTTTTGCAACTTTTGGGAAATGTGAATATAATATCGAAAAACGATGGCCACAGAATACAAACGCCCGAATTAATAATAAGGATTGGTGAATAAGATATGATAAAGCAATCTGTATTAAAAGTTGAACACCTATCAAAATCATACGGTCGCCGTGTGGTATTGCGCGATATTTCGATGGTTGCCCACCAAGGCGAATCTGTGGGTTTGCTTGGTCCAAATGGCGCCGGGAAAACAACTGCATTTTATTGCATCACGGGCCAGTTAAATGCATCACGCGGACGAATATTCTTAAATTCCCAGGATATAACAAAATTACCATTTTACCAACGTTCACGTTTGCACATTGGTTACCTGCCCCAGGAAAACAGTGTATTCCGCGGCCTAAATGTTGAACAAAACATTATGGCAATACTGGAGGTTGTCGAACCCGATAAAAAAATCCGTAAACAAAAACTTGACGCATTACTTGAAGAATTTTCTATATCGCACCTGCGGCACAGCCCGGCAACATCACTATCGGGTGGCGAACGACGCCGCGTTGAAATTGCGCGGGCATTGGCCAACGACCCGAAATTTATATTACTGGACGAACCGTTCGCCGGAATCGACCCAATCGCGGTGAACGAAATACGCGGGCTTGTATCGCAATTAAAAAATCGTGGTCTGGGCGTGATTATTACCGACCACAATGTCCGCGAAACACTTGGAATCACGGACCGCAGTTATGTTTTGCACGATGGTATGATTTTGAAACACGGCACAAGTGCGGAAATTATACGCGATGAAATGGTGAAAAAGGTCTACCTTGGCGAAGATTTCACAATGTAAAGGTATAAAATTATGACTGAATCAAAAAGAACACCACAAGAATATGCAACCTGGGCCGATGTACTCAAAGGTCTTGCTGTACTTGCCGTTGTCGCGCTCTTTGTTCAAATCGGACTGCATGACGACACAAAGATCCAAGAAATGCAAAAAAATCAGGAAAAAGCGTTGGATTCTTTGGACAAAGATTCCTTATCTAAAACAATCGAATGCCAAAATGCCGTACGTTATCTTGATTCAATTCAAAAATCACACTAAAAAGATACAATTTGTTCACTTACTCACACAAAAACGGTCGCGTCCGCGACCGTTTACACTTACACTAACACTTGCACTACTCACTTGTATCCGCAAATTCCTCTTCCTGTTCTTCGTCTTCGTCGACGGCATTAAGGTCAATTTCCTTTGGCACACCGATAATATCTTCTATTTTTTCGGACGCGGCTTCGACATCTATCTTATGCAGCACCGCAAATTCTTCGGCCATGCGTTCCAACGCGCGCATATACAAACGCCGCGCCGAAAAAGGAATCGTATCGGTCGGATTCCGCCGTTGCAGGTCGCGTACAACCTCTGCCAACTTCATTGGGTCACCAGAATTTATATTTTCTTCGTATTGTGCGGCCCGGCGCGCCCAAATCATACGCTTTGCGCCCGCCTTGCCTTTGGCGGCGGCAATCGCTTCGTCCATTTTTTTCGCACTGGTAAGTGGCCGCAAACCCGAAATATCAACACGTTCCACCGGAACGCGCAAAGTCATACGACTTTTTTCAAAATCGATAACCAGCATTTTGATCTTTTGTCCGGAAACAACCTGTTCTTCGGTGCGCACCAATTTCCCAACGCCCTGGGTCGGATAAAAAACATACTGACCGGTTTTAAAGTCCAATTTTTTACTTGGCATAATATCACTCTTTCTTTGCCATTCTCTCTTTCGCACATATTATAACACAAAAATATCAAAAAACAAATCAATCGGGCGAAAAAATCGCCCGAAAAGATTCTTGTCTAAATTTCACAGAATTTGACTATTTGCGACGCAACCGCGTTCCCGTCCGACGAACCGCCGGCGCGCGACCAACATTGCCCGAACCTTGGACCCGAATTGCACAGACCCATTCGCCGTCTTGCAAAATTGCATCTTCGCCTTCGGGACAAACAGGTTTTTCCAAAACCCAACTAAAACATCCGCCCTTTTGCGCCGATGTATATGTCGCCGAATCCGCGCCGCCACGCGTATATGCACCGTATTCCGGGTTCCAAACACCCTTTGGCATACCCGAACACCATTTACGGTCGCCAAAGCATTCTATACAATCGCCGGCCGCATCACAAAGTTCAACCGGCGCCGGCGTCATAACATATCCACTTGCCGCACTATCCCCGGTTCCCATTGTTTTCCCTGTTTCCAAATCAACACACCAAAGTTTTTGACATTCCTTGGCGACGATACCATCAATCTTGCCCCCGTCAACCAAAACATAGCCCGGCCCGCAATCGCCCGCAATCGCCGCACCACCGGCACACACCAGAATCGCAAATAGAATTTTTTTCATCCTGTTTCCTTTTCCCTTTGCCATAATTTTACACTTTTTAGGGACATTTTGCAAACATGTTTTTTTATTGCCCAAGTCCGCCCGGACTAAACCGACCGATATTATTGAACAATTCTTCCAACGCATTAAGTTCAATCGCCGCCGGAATTTCCGTTTCATCAGAATCAATACAAACATCCGGCAAATCATCATCGTGCAAAATCTGCGTCTTGGTTACACGACCACCCTTTACCCACGCAAGCAAAATCGTTTTGTTATCATAGGTAAGCGGAAACGGCCCATGATAGTTTTCATCTTCACCAAAATAAATCCAAACCTCATCACCATAAACGGTTTTCACCTGGGGCGAACCAATCATATCTTCTAATTGTTTTGTTGTCTTTATCGTCGCAACCTGAGTTTCCAAATCATTGGGGAAAACATACCCACGATGCTTGGTCTGAAAAGTGCACGCCGAAATCACCAAACAACATAAAATCAAAATTATTTTTTTCATTTTACCCCTCCCCGTTTTCTTTGACCGTGTTCGCCTGCATCATTGCAAAGTGTGCAATATATTTTTTAAGTTGCGTTCTGTATGCATTATTTTCCTTGGCATATTCGACCAATTTATCAAAGTTCGGATTCGCCGCACGCGCCGCACCAAACCGCGTTTCGGTTTTAAGAAAATCTTCGAGTGGCGCCAAATCATCAACATTTGAATCCATCACCAGCGGATTATGCCCTTCGACAATCAAACGCGGGTCAAACCGATACAGTGGCCATGCGCCGGTCTTTACCATCTGCGTTTGGTGTTCCGGCCCATTTTGCAACGCGAACCCATGCGCAATACATGGCGCATATGCAAGGATAATCGATGGGCCATTGAAACTTTCCGCTTCGCGAAAAGCGCGCGCCGCCTGAACCGGGTTCGCGCCCAGCGCAATTTGCGCCACATATGCGCCCGACATCATTGCAATCATACCCAAATCTTTTTTCGCATGATTTTTTCCACCGATTGCGAATTTCATACTTGCGCCGAACGGTGTCGCCTTGGACTGTTGCCCGCCGGTGTTCGAATATCCTTCGGTATCCAGTACCAAGATATTCACATTTTCACCACTGTGCAACACATGGTCCAAACCACCGTATCCGATATCATATGCCCATCCATCACCACCAACAATCCAAACGGATTTTTGCACAATATCGCCAAGCATACTTTCGGCCAATCGCGCATCCGGCGAATCAATTTTCTTTAATTTTTTTGCCAAATCTTCACGTGTTTTCCGCTGGGAATTTATATCGGTTTCGGCAAAGATTTCTTCGACATTTGGAATTCCCAATTCGAACAGCAACCCACGCAGCATATCGCGCCGCTGGTTCAACGCGACCCGCATACCCAAACCATATTCGGCGTTATCTTCGAACAAAGAATTTGACCACGCCGGCCCACGCCCATTTGCGTCACATGTCCATGGCGTTGTCGGCAAATTCGCACCGTAAATCGAAGAACAACCCGTCGCATTTGCAACAACCATATGGTCGCCAAATAAATGCGCCATCATTTTAATATACGGCGTTTCGCCACAGCCCGCACATGCCCCAGGGAATTCGAAATAATGTGGCAAAAGTTCAATATGCTTTGGCAAATTCAGATTCAGTTTTTCACGTGGCATGTCCGGCAACTTTACGACCCCATCAAAGACCTTTTGGTCATCGGCATTCGCATCCACCATGGCAATCGCAGCCACTGGACAATTTTTCACACACAACCCACAACCCGTACAATCGGCCGGCGAAACACTGATTGTGAAATACATATCGGCCCCCAACTCTGGTGTCTTCATCGGCACAACGGTAATTCCACGCGCACGCGCCGATTCCGCCTGCTCGGCCGTCAATGCCTTGATACGAATCGCCGCATGCGGACAAAGCATCGAACACTTTCCGCATTGAATACACTTTTCCAAATCGCACTTTGCGACCCGCGTGGCAACGGCGCGCTTTTCATACTTTGCGGTTCCAACCGGATACTGCCCCGCACCAAATTCACCGCCAACCCGAAAGCGTGACACCGGAATCGCATCGCCCCGTCCCGCCGCCATTTCACCAAGTGTCCCCGCAATCACATTTGGCGCATCGACGGTCATTGCCGGCACAAAGTCCGGTGCAAAATTCGACACAGACGACGGCATATCAAAATGTTTCAAATAATCCGCCGCCCTGTCCACCGCGGCCCAGTTTGCCGTAACAACATCCATACCTTTTTTCTTATAGGTCTTTTCAATTGCGGTTTTGGCGGATTTTGCGGCAACAGATGGGTCAATAACCCGCGTCAAATTAAAGAAATTGAGCATAATAAAGGTATTTATTCTGTTTCCCAACCCCAGTTCCGCCGCCGCGCCATTTGCGTCCAAGAAATATACATTCGCACGCAGGCGCATTAAATGTTCCTGGGTCGCACGGGGCAAATTCGCAAACGCAACATCGGGCGCCATCGACGTGTTTATCATAACCGTTCCACCGGCACGAAGCCCGCGAAACACATCAAACCGCTGTGCAATCATAAAGTTTGAAACACTTATGAAATCCGCAACCTCTACCAAATATTGACTTTGAATCGGTTTATCCGAAAATCTAATATGCGACGCGGTAAGCCCACCGGATTTTTTCGAATCATAAACCGCATAAGATTGTGGATATAAATCCGAATTTTCCCCGACGATTTTTACAATGTTTTTCACCGCGCCAACGGTTCCATCACTGCCGATGCCATATAAAATCGCGGTCTTAAAGTTCGGATATTCAACCGAAAACGCCGGGTCGGTTTTAAGTGAAAGCCCCGTCAAATCATCATCAATTCCAACCGTAAAGTTATGATGCAAGGTTCCGCGCTTCATATTTTCAAAAACGGCGGCGACATCGCGTGGCTTAAATTCCTTGGACCCAAGGCCATAGCGTCCACCAAATACACGCGCCCCGTCCCCCACAACCGATTTAACATCCATATAAAGTGGTTCGCCAACCGCACCGGATTCCTTGGTCCGATCAAGGACCGCAATTTGTTTTACGGTCTTTGGCAATGCCGCCAAAAAAGCATCGGTCGGGAAAGGCCGATAAAGATGAATTTTAACCAATCCGAAGCCCGCCGGCAAATGCGCGATTGTTTCTTCAATCGTTTCGCACGCCGACCCCATCGCAACGATTATATTTTCGGCCTTTTTATCACCGACATATTCAACCAAGCCATACCGGCGCCCCGTAAGATTTGCAAATTCATCCATACAATCCGCAACAATTTTCGGCGTTGCAGTGTAAAGTTCATTTGCGGCTTCGCGTCCTTGGAAATAAACATCGGGATTTTGTGCCGTTCCGCGAATTGTTGGGTTATCCGGATTCATACCCATTGCATGATATTTCGCAACCAAATCTTCGGGAATCATTTTGCGCAAAATATCGTCATCAATGCGACTAAGGCGCGATTCTTCATGACTTGTGCGGAAACCATCAAAGAAATGCAAAAACGGCACGCGTGCGCGCAGTGTTGCCGCATGCGCAATCGCCGCCATATCATGCGCCTGTTGCACATTATGCGATGACAACAATGCAAAGCCCGTAGAACGCACCGCCATAACATCACTGTGGTCGCCGAAAATCGACAACGCATGCGTGGCAAGCGCCCGCGCCGCCACATGCATAACAAACGGCGTCTGTTCGCCCGCGATTTTGTACATATTTGGAATCATCAAAAGTAATCCTTGGGACGCGGTAAATGTCGTGGCAAGCGCCCCCATCTGCAACGCACCGTGCATTGCGCCGGCCGCGCCACCTTCGGATTCCATTTCTATAATTTGCGGAATTGCACCCCAAATATTCTTTTTATGCTGAAAAGACCATTCATCCGCCAACTCACCCATCGTACTGCTTGGCGTAATCGGATAAATCGCCGCAAAGTCAACACAGCGATACGCAACATCCGCCGCCGCCCAGTTACCATCAACAATTAAATTTGCCATATCTTAATCCCCTTGGTAATTTTCATATCGCCCAATCATAGCCCCATTTCAAACCAAAGGCAAGGGATTAAAATTACCAAGATTCATTTCCCGAACCCTTGAAACCCTGATTTTTATAACTATATTCTCGGCATCGAAACAGCACAGCAAATAACAAAAGGAGTTTTTTATGTTCAAACCATTAAATAACTATGTGCTAATCAAGCGAATTGACGAAGACAATAAAACCGCCGGCGGAATAATTATTCCGGATACCGCACGTGAAAAACCCGCACGCGGCGAAGTCATAGCGGTTGGCGACGGTGAATTTCAAAACGGCACGCGCACGACGATGACGGTAAAGCCAAAAGATATTGTCTTGGTTGCAAAATGGGCCGCCTCTGCGAACGAGGTTAAAATTGACGGCACGGAATATGTTCTTGTCAAAGAATCTGAGATTTTGGGAATAATTAAATAAAAGGGGAAAGTTATGGCAAAAGATATTATTTTTAATACTGATAAAATCGCGGCGGGTGTCGATAAACTTGCGGACGCGGTAAAGATTACTATGGGGCCCAAGGGTCGGACGGTCGTTATCGATAAATCATACGGCGCACCGGTCGCAACCAAGGACGGTGTGACGGTGGCAAAAAATGTATCTATCCAAGACCCGGCGGAAAATGTCGGTGCCCGCATGATACAGGAAGTTGCAAAGAAAACCGGCGACGATGCGGGTGATGGAACGACAACGGCAACGGTACTGGCACAAAAAATCTTTCGTGAAGGTCGCCGCGTTATCGCCGCGGGTATGAACCCAATGGACATCAAACGCGGAATCGATATCGCAACCGCCGCGGTCGTGGCGGACATTGAATCACATGCGCGACCGGTGAAAAACAGTTCTGAAATTGCCCAGGTCGCAACGATTTCCGCGAACGGCGATTCTGATATTGGTAAAAAAATCGCGGATGCGATGGAACGCGTCGGCAAAGAAGGCGTTATCACCGTCGAAGAAGCCAAGGGATTGGACACCGAAATCGATGTCGTCGAAGGAATGCAATTCGACCAAGGATTTATGTCGCCCTATTTCGTCACCAACAGCGAAAAAATGATTACGGAACTTGACGGCGCGCAAATTTTGGTTTCTGAAAAGAAAATTACCGGAATTCAGGCGTTGTTGCCAATACTGGAACCCATCGCACAGCAAGGCAAACCGCTACTCATTATCGCCGAAGACGTTGAATCCGAAGCACTCGCGACATTGGTTCTGAACCGTCTGCGCGGCGGCCTGAAAGTGTGCGCGGTCAAGGCCCCGGGCTTTGGCGACCGCCGCAAAGAAATGCTGCGCGATATCGCAATTGTAACAGGTGCAACTGTCGTGTCGGACGATATGGGCATGACCTTTGAAAACCTGACGCCGGCGGTATTGGGCGCGGCAAAGCGCGTTGTGGTTGATAAATCGACAACACTTATCGTTGGTGGCGCGGGCGATAAAAAGTCAATCGCCGCACGCGCGGACGAAATTCGCGTAAATATCAAAAACAGCACCAGTGACTATGACCGCGAAAAATTGTCAGAACGTCTTGCGAAACTTGTCGGTGGCGTCGCGGTTATCAAGGTTGGCGGCATGACCGAGGTTGAAGTCAAAGAAAAGAAAGACCGCGTTGACGACGCATTGGCCGCGACGCGTGCCGCGGTTGCCGACGGAATTGTCGCGGGCGGTGGTGTGGCACTGTTGCGCGCGGGCACGGCACTGGCCAAAGCCAAGGGCGAAAACGCCGACCAAAATGTTGGTATCGACATTGTTCGTCGCGCAATCGTCGCGCCATGCGCACAAATCGCAGAAAACGCCGGCGTGTCGGGCGAAATTGTTGTTGGCAAAGTTTCTGAAAACAAAGAATATAACTTTGGATACAACGCGCAAACCGGCGAATATGTTGATATGATGAAGTCCGGAATTATCGACCCGGCCAAGGTTGTAAAAACCGCAATCATGGCGGCGGCATCAACGGCGGGCGTATTGCTGACGACCGGTGCGGTGATGGTTGAAATTCCCGAAGAAAAAACCGGTGCGGCCCAAATGCCGGGCGCCATGCCGGGAATGATGTAAAAAGCCACTTAAACAATAAAGGTCCCCAAAACGAGGACCTTTTTGTAATTCTATACAAAAGAGAATATTACCGCTTAACTTTCAAATCCTCGCGCACCATCGAACGAAAATCTGAACGTTTGTTACTATGCAAAAGACAAGCATCCTTCAAAATGTTCTGCTTCAACACAGTTGCACCGCGATCAATTCCGCTATAATCAGCACGAAAAATCCAATCAGACCATTTTACATTAGTTTTAACACGAATCCAAGTATAGCGCCCGTCTGCATCTGGTGACGGGCTACCCGCAACCCCATACTTACCCTTGGTATCTGATTGCATAAGTTCTACCTCAACCACACCATCGCGAAGGACATCCGCGAATTTGCCCATACCATCAATGCGTACACCATTGTACGTAATAGTTGGCTGCCCATCCGCAAACACCCCTTCTTTAGTTATTTTTAATATCTGACCTGCCATTTTTTTACTCCTTGTTTAAAATTGATTCTTTATAATCTACATAATCTACGCAAGCAGTATAACACAAAAACAAAAAAGTATCAACCTTTTTATACGGACTAAATACTAGTTATCAAAGGGGTTTACTTATAACAGATTTTACATGCTCCACCCATCCGATTTTGGAGTTTTAAACCGCTTTAGATCATCCAAAGTTTTAACTGCCTTGATCCCGTGTTTTAGCGTTGCCGCATCAATTTTTTTCTTATGATCGGCATTCAAAAATTCTATAAACTTACCAATATTCTTAACATTCAAACAAAGTTCCGGTTTATCCGTATCCGGGTTCATAAGAACGACACACGAACCCATGTTAAAACTCTTTGACAAAGGCGCATAATACTCTGGTTCTAATGTTCTATCAAAAAATTCTTCTTCTATATCAAAGTCTTCTTCTACCGGCGGTTCAACATATTCCCGGGTTGCAAACACCTCCATCGCCGCCGCAATCTTTTTTACACCAACTCCATCAATATATTCCGCTTTCAATTCATCGGCGGTTTTCCATTCATCTGTTTTTATTGGAACAGGAATTGGCGAACACTTGGCAAAATCACAAAAATCGGCAAGATACAACAAATTGAACATCAGTGATTTATTATCACCATCTGCCTTAACCGCCGCCGGACATTTTGCAGCGAACTTTTTCAACGTGGGGCGCAGCGCTTTGTCAAAATCCCAGCTGTCTGTCCTTATATAATCCAATAACTTTTTTTCCGTCTTCCATATGGGTGTTCCACGATAATCTGCAATTTGATAATCCTTATTCGGCATCCATTTTCTCTTGAAGCCCATTACCTTACAGAACATATCTATAAAATCTTCATGCAACCAATACCTATCATAATAATACCCATCAGAATCAGGCCGACGTTCATGTATAATCGCCTCTTTTAGTTTTTTAATTTTAAGCCATCTTGTAAGAAAAGCCTCCTGACGGTTATAATTGTCCTGCATATCCCAATCTTCACTAGGATCATAATAAATATGCTCCAAAGCACGCTCTATTTCATATGTATCTGCATCAATATATTTTTCTGACAATTCTGGCGCTTCAATATAAGCAGAATAATTTTTTCGTTGTTCTATCATATCTGTCATTCAAAAATCTCCTATTTACAAATTCAACTCTCCCAGCAAGTATTTCACAAAACAACAAATAAATCAATCTGTTTATTCAAAATCAATATCTAAATC